>JAFAXA010000333.1 GCA_019241425.1 Acetobacteraceae bacterium
GAGCAGCTTGCCGAACGCGGCGGCAACCTGCGCACAGGTCGGCTCGACGAAAATTCCATTCAGGGCGAGTTCCAGCGTCGCGGTTGCGATCTCGTCCTCGCTCACCATGACGGCGCCGCCGTTGGATTCCCGCAGGGCTCCCAACACCGCGCGGAGCCGGATCGGGTGAGCGATCGCCGTACCCTCGGCCAAGGTGGGCAGGATGTCCGGCGGCGCCTCCTCGTCATCCGGTTCCGCGACGAAGGCGCGTGCGATCGGCGCGCAGTTTGCCGGCTGCGCTGCGAACAGGCGGGGCATGTCCGCGATCGCGCCGGCTCGGAACAACTCGCCGAATCCGATCTGGCAGCCGAGCACGTTCGAGCCCGCGCCGCAGGGCACGATGACATTGTCCGGGGCGCGGAAGCCGAGATCCTCCCACAGCTCGTACGCCAGCGTCTTGGTGCCTTGCAGGAAGAACGGGTGCCAGTTGTGGCTGGCGTAGAAGCCGCCCTCCGTGCGCGCCGCCGCCGCTGCCGCCGTATCGTCCCGCGTTCCCTCGATCAGTTCCACCGTTGCGCCGTAGGCGCGCATTTGCAGCGTCTTGGCCGGGCTGGTCGCGGCCGGCGCGAGGATGGTCGCCGCCATGCCGCCCGCCGCCGCGTAGGCGGCAATCGCGGCGCCGCCATTGCCGGAGCTATCCTCCAGCACCGACCGGATGCCCTGCGCGCGCAGCAGCGACAGCATGACGCTCGCGCCCCGGTCCTTGAACGTGCCGGTCGGCATGAACCACTCGCATTTCAGGAACGCCCGCCTGTCCTCCCCGCCGAGGGTGGCGGGCAGGCGCAGCTTCAGATCGAGCAGCGGAGTGCAGCCCTCGCCGAGCGAAATCGGCGCGTCGGGCGTGAAGGGAAGGGCGGCGGCGTATCGCCACAGGCTGCGCCGCCCGGTGTCGATGCCGGAGCGATCGATCCCGGGCAGCGGCGTCAGCAGCAAAGGCGCGCCGTCCGGCCCGCACCAGCGCGGCGCGTCGAGCGGAAAGGTCTCGCCCGAGCGGGGATCGAGATAGGAAGGTGCCGTCTGCGCTTCGTCCAATGCCGATCCGTGCCGAAATTGTCAGGTCGCCAAGGCGCCGTGTTGCCGGAGGAAGCCGAGCAGCGGAAACAAGGGCAGTCCCAGCACGGAAAAGTAGTCACCCTCCACGCGGTCGAATAGCTGGATGCCCGCGCCTTCGAGCCGATAACCGCCGACGCTGTCCGTCAGCGCGTCGCCTTCGGCGGCGATGTACTCATCGAGAAACGTCTCGGAGAAATGCCGGACCAGCAAGCGGGGGGTCGCGACATGGTGCCAGACGCGCCGTCCATCGCGATGGCAAACAACGGCGGTCACGAGTTCATGCGGCCGGCCGCGTAGGGTCAATAGTTGGGCGCGCGCCTCGGCGCCGTCTTGCGACTTGCTGAACCAGCGCTCGTCGCACACCAGGATCTGGTCGGCGCCGATCACCAACGCCGTCCCGTCGCCTGCGCCGGCACGTTGCGCCTTCATGTCGGCGAGCAGCAGCGCCGCCTCGGCGGCGCTCGCGTCTTCCGCCTGGGCGGCCTGCTTGACCGCGTCTTCGTCGATACGCGCGGGCTTCGTCTCGAAGCGCAGCCCGGCGGATGCCAGCAGCCTGGCGCGTGTCGGGGACTGGCTGGCGAGGATGAGGCGGGGCGCCGGGTGCTCCACTGCGCTCCTAGCGCGCGACCGGCCCGGCGGCTTGGCGGGTCGCCTGCACAGCCGCGGTCGCCGCCTGCGCCATCAGCCCGATGTCGTTCGACACGCTGACCAGCCGGAACCCGCGTTGCAGCATACGAGAGGCGTGGTCGGGATGGCCGGTATGGATCGCCGGAACGATGCCCCGGCGATTGCACGCCTCGATGATGCGGTCGTAGATCGCGAGCGTCTCCGGGTCATCGTTGTCGAGCACCGGGGCGCCGCCCCGCGACAGGCTGAGATCGCTCGGACCGACATAAACGGCGTCGATCCCCGGCACGCCCAATATATCGTCGAGGTTGTCGACAGCTTCCTGCGTCTCGATCATCGGCATCGTCAGGACTTCGTCGTTCGCGGTGCGCTGATACGAACTCGCCTGGCCGTAGAGCGCGGCCCGGATCGGCCCGTTGCTCCGTTGGCCGGCTGGAGGATAGCGGCAGGAAGCGACGAACGCTTCCGCCTGCGCACGGGTGTTGATCATCGGGCAGATCACGCCCATCGCGCCCGCATCCAGGACCTTGCCGACGATCCCGGGTTCGTTGGAGGGAACCCGCACGACCGGCGTGACCGGGTGCGCCTGCATCGCCTGCAGGCATCCCACCATCGAGAGATAATCCTGAACGCCGTGCTGGAGATCGACGCAGATGCCGTCCCAGCCACACTGGGCCATCACTTCGGCCGCGAAACCGGACGGGATCGCAAGCCAGCCGTTCACGCACGCCTTGCCCGATTGCAGTCGCTGCTTGAGTCGATTGGCCATGTGCGGTGTCCGGAGCGGGAGGCGGGAAGGCTAGGGGCCCCGTCCTCCTCCGTCAACGCGGCCTTGCCGCCCGCACGGTGTGGCGCCAACGTGGCGCTCGGAAGGAGCGAGGCTCATGACCGGGGATGTGGAGACCGCGATCGCCGCCGCCCGCGAGTTCCTGGGGGACCGGCTCAGTACCAATTCGAGCATCCGCGCTCATCACTCCCACGGCGAAGACACGCAAACGCCGCGTCTGCCGGACGCGGTCGCCTTCCCGACCACCACGGAGGAGGTGGCGCGCCTGCTCGCCCTGGCCTTTGCCCATCGCGTGCCGGTGGTGCCGTTCGGCGCCGGCACGTCGCTCGAAGGCCATGTCACGCCGGTTCGCGGCGGCCTTTCGATCGACCTGTCCCGCATGAACGGCATGCTGGAGGTGAACGCCGAGGACATGGACTGCCGCGTGCAGGCCGGGGCCACGCGGGTGCAGCTCAACGAGCACCTCCGCGACCAGGGCTTGTTCTTTCCGGTCGATCCCGGATCGCTCGACTCGACCTTCGGGGGCATGTGCGCGACCCGCGCCTCCGGCACCAACGCCGTACGATACGGGACCATTCGGGAGAATGTGCTCGGCCTGACCGTGGTGCTCGCCGGCGGACGGGTGGTGCGGACCGGCGGCAGGGTTCGCAAATCCTCGACCGGCTACGACCTGACCAGGTTGTTCATCGGCTCGGAAGGCACGCTCGGGATCATCACCGAAATCGGGCTGCGGCTGCACGGCATTCCGGAAGCAACCGCCGCCGCCGCCTGCCAGTTCCCCACCCTTCGCGGCGCGGTCGAGACGACGATCGCGGTGCTGCAATCCGGCATCCCGGTCGCGCGCATGGAGTTGCTGGACGAGGTGCAGATGGCGGCCTGCATCGCCTATTCCCGGCTGGACGGGCTGGAAGCGCTGCCGAGCCTGTTTTTCGAGTTCCACGGCACCGAAGCCTCGGCGGCCGAGCAGGCGGCGCGGGCGGAGGAGATCGCCGTTGAGTGCGGCGCTAAGGGGTTTCGCTGGGCGACGGACGCCGCCGACCGCAACCGCCTTTGGCGGGCGCGGCATGATGCGTATTGGGCAGCGCTCGCCTTGAAGCCCGGGCATCGCTCGCTGACCACGGACGCCATCGTGCCGATCTCGCAACTGGATGCGCTGGTGCTCGGGGCGAAGGCGGACATCGAGGCGTCCGGCTTCACCGCGCCGCTGGTGGGGCACGTCGGGGATGGCAATTTCCATTCGGTGATCCTGGTTCCGGATGAACCGGGTGCGCTCGACCGCGCCTGGGCACTCGACCGCAAGATCGTGGCGCGCGCGCTTTCGCTCGGCGGCTCGTGCAGCGGCGAGCACGGCGTCGGCATCGGCAAGCGCGAATTCCTGGAAGCCGAGCATGGCAAGGAGGCGATCGCGGTGATGCGCGCCATCAAGTCGGCGCTCGATCCGCGCGGCCTGCTCAATCCGGGGAAAATGTTTCTCGACGGGTGAGTCGGCCGGGTCCGCGCGGCGTGTGGGTGGTGGATCGCTGCGGCCGATCAGACCGTCAGGGCGAGGAGCACCACGCCCGTGGAGATCAGCGCCAGCGCCGCGAGCTGCATGCTGCCGATCGGCTCCGCGAAGGCGAAATGGCCGATCAGGGCGGCGGCGATATAGGATACGGCGGTGCAGGGCAGCGCCACCGACATTGGGATCCTGCGCAGAGCAATGATGTAGAGGATGGCCGCGCCGCCATAGAGACCAAGCCCTGTCAGCGTGTGCCAGTCCAGCAACTGCCCGAGGAAGTCGGCGCTGCGTGCGCCGGCCTTCAACAGTGTCTGTCCGACCATGCTGGTGACGATCGCAAGCACGAGGATGGACCAGTAGGCGCTCATGCCGCGGCGTCCTGGCGCTTTCTGACCACGCTTCGCTCCACCGAACGCACCGTGCCCTGGGGCTTGCCGTTCGCCGAGAGGAACGTCCGGCCGACATACTCGCCGAGCACGCCGAGGATCATCGACTGCACGCCGGACACGAGCAGGATCGCCGTCATGGTGGACGCCCACCCGGACGGGGTATTCCCCCGGAGCAACGCTTCGGCGATCGTCAGCACGGCGCCGATCGTGCCGAGCAGCGCCATGGCCGCGCCGGCAAATGTCGCGATACGGAGCGGTGCCAGCGAGAAGCTGGTCGCGAGGTTGAGCCACAAGCGCACGAGGCGGTGCAGGTTGTAGTTCGATCGTCCTTCCGCGCGCGGCAGGTGGCGGACCTCGATGCTGTCGATGCGCTGCGTGACCTGCATGATCAGCCCGTCGATATACGGATAGGGCCCCCGGTAGCGTGTGACGGAGCGCACAACTAGCGCAGACATGCAACGAAAGGATGAAAGATAAAGGCTCGCCGGCTTGTCGAGCAGCCAGTCGGCAACCTTGTTGGCGAAGCGGCTGCCCAGGTTGCGCCAGCCCGCGTGGTGCTTCTTGGCGTAGCGCGTGTAGACCACGTCGAACCCCTGGGTCCGGGCATGGTCGTAGAGCCGGATCACCTCCTCCGGCGGGTTCTGCAGATCGTCGTCCATGGTGATGACAAAGGAGCCGCCCGCGTGCCGCAGCCCGGTCATGACGGCGTTGTGCTCTCCGAAATTGCGGCTGTGCTCGATATAGGTGATGGGAACCGCAGCCGAAGGAAGTAGGGCGCGGCAGACATTGGCCGAATCGTCCGGGCTCCCGTCATTGACGAGGACGATCTCGAGACCGCCCTCCGGCCTCAGCCCCGAAAGCGCCTGGACCAGACGGGCGATCGAGGCCGCCCCGTTATAGACCGGCACCACGATTGAGAGGCCGACGGGCGCGCCGCCGCCGCCTGAAATGCCCGACGGATAGCTCGCTTGCCGGGGAGGGTACATCTCGCTCTCATCCTTGTTCACCGGCGGATCGCCAACGCCAGCACCGATCCGCCCGCCGGCAGCCCGAAGGGCAAGCGGCGTTCCAGTTCTGTCACGCAGTGCAGCATGAAATCCAGCCGTGGCGGAAAGGCGGCGACATCCGAGGCGGAATCGTGGCGGCGAGAACGCAGCTTCCGCTGGGCAACCATGAGCGGCAGCAGCAGCCCGTTCCAATAGGCGGTGCGGACCGGGGCGAAGCCCCCGCTTTGGAGGGTGGCGCGCAGTTGCCGGGCCGATTGCCGGCGCGTGTTGTGCACCCGCCGGTCGTGGGCGGAGAGCAGCCAGGCATAGGCGGGCATGTTGACAACGAGCCGGCCGCCCGGCCGCAGCACCCGCCGCAATTCCCCGAGCGCCGGGACGGGTTCGACGGCCCCGTGGCAAAGGAGGTCGGCGGCAAGCGCCGCATCGAAGCACCCGTCCTGGAAGGGGAGGGTGTTGACGCTGCCCTGCACCACGGCGGCCCCCGATTTACGGGCCGCCCGCTTCGCCGCCGCCCCGTCCCACTCCAGGCCCGCCAGGGCGAGGTCGGGCCGCAGCCGGCCCAGCGCGGCGAGCAGCCCGCCGGTGCCGCATCCCGCGTCCAGAACCCGGCCATGGACGCCAGCGACGGCCTGCACCATGCGCGCGTGCAGCGCCCGGTACCACCACATGTGATCCTCCGCTTCGTCCATCAGGGCGTATTCGGCGGACTCCATGCCGGTTTTGACACCGATTTCCGGCCGCGCCGCAATCCCGCCCGCCGGAAGGGGTCGGACCGAGAGGGCCGGATTTTGCAACCGGCCCGGCCAGCGGCATGCTAGATGCGAGCCAACCGTCGCAGATATCTAGCTGATGCAAACGCTTGCGGGCGCGCCCGCTACCACCGACGCGGGCGATCTGCCCGCTCTGACCCGGCCTCATCTGCTCGAATGTTCCGATTGCGGGCAGATGCAGCATCTGCCGGCGGTCGAGCCGGGCACGGTCGCGCGTTGCCGGCGGTGCGATGCGGTCCTGCGGCGCACGCGCCGGGACCCGTTCGGGCTGCCCTTCATGCTGGTGGTGACCGCGCTGCTGCTGTTCACGGTCGCTCTGTCGCTGACTCTGATGGGGGTCTCCACCGCCGGCATCCAACACAGCGCGACGCTGTTCTCGGGTCCGGAAAGCATGGAAGCGCATGGGTTCTGGGAAGTCGGCGGGCTGGTGGCCCTGACCACGATCGGCATGCCGGGGTTCATGCTCGCTTCCCTGCTCTACGTGATGGTCGGCCTGCGATCGCCGCACCCGCCCCGGCACATGCGAACGGTGCTCGGGTGGGTCGAGCGGCTCCGCCCATGGGCGATGGTCGACGTCTACCTGCTCGGCCTTTTCGTTGCCTATGTGAAGCTGCAACCGCTGGTCCGGATCGAGCTTGGCCCCGCCTTCTACGCGCTCTGCGGATTGATGGTGGCGATGGTCGCGACCGCGGCGCTGACCGATCCGGAGGCGCTCTGGGATGAACTCGACCGCCGCGGCATTCGGCCGGTCACCGCGGCCGGACCGCCGGGACGCGAGGGTGTTCTGATCGGCTGCCATGTCTGCCACCAGGTCAGCCGCGCATCCGAAGGCTCGCGCGGCGTTTGCCCGCGTTGCGCGACGCCGCTGCACCGGCGCAAACCGAACGCGATTGCCCGCTGCTGGGCGCTCGTGATCACGTCCGCGCTCCTCTATATCCCGGCGAATTTCTATCCGGTTCTCACGCTCACGCGCCTCGGTTCAGGGGCGCCCAGCACCATTCTCGGCGGTGTGGAGGAACTTCTGGCGGCGGATCAGTGGCCGCTGGCGCTGCTTGTGTTCTCCGCGAGCATCATGGTGCCGATGCTGAAACTGACCGGGCTCGCGGTCCTGCTGATCTCCGTGCAACGGCGTTGGACGACTCACCTGCGGGACCGGACGACCGTTTTCCGGATCGTCAACACGATCGGGCGCTGGTCCATGATCGACATCTTCATGGTGTCGCTTCTCGTTGCGCTGGTTCAGTTCGGAAAGCTTTCGAGCGTCACGCCGGGCCTCGGGGCGATTG
The DNA here is from genome assembly GCA_019241425.1 of Acetobacteraceae bacterium. Lineage (GTDB taxonomy): Bacteria > Pseudomonadota > Alphaproteobacteria > Acetobacterales > Acetobacteraceae > JAFAXA01. The sequence continues at coordinate 7,457 of JAFAXA010000333.1, forward strand.
CGTTTGGCGCGGTGGTGATCCTGACCATGCTCGCGGCTGAGTGTTTCGACCCGCGGCTCATCTGGGACGCGGCCGGGGAGAATGCCAATTGAACGACCTGCCGCCGGACATCCACGGGCAGCCGCCGGCGGTGCTGAGCGATCCGCGGGTCAGCCGTCGGCGCCGGCTATCCCTGATCTGGGCCATTCCGGTCATCACGGCGCTGATCGGCGGCTGGTTGCTCTGGGATACACTGTCCAAGCTCGGGCCGACGATCACCATCACCTTCCAAAGCGCCGAGGGCTTGCAGGTCAACCAGTCGCACGTGAAGCATAAGGACGTCGACATGGGCACGGTGTCGGCGATCGAGCTGACGCCGGACCGCAACCGGGTGCAGGTCAAGGTGGAGATGCGGCGCGCCGCGGCGCCGCTGCTCACGGAAGGTGCGCAGTTCTGGGTCGTGAGACCGCGGTTCTTCGCCGGCAGTCTCTCCGGGCTCGAGACGTTGGTCTCGGGATCCTATATCGAGTTGTCGCCAGCCACCGACCGGAATGCGCCATCGAAACGAGACTTCGTCGGACTGGAGGAGCCTCCCGTCCAGACGGCGGATGTGCCGGGGCGCACCTTTCTTTTGCAGGCCGGGCGGATCGGCTCCATCAATCTCGGCTCGCCGGTTTACTTTCGCGATCTCGACGTCGGCACGGTGCTCGGATGGGATCTCGGCGACATGGCGCAAAACGTCACGCTCCACGTTTTCGTGCGCGCGCCGTTCGATCAATACGTTCATAACAATTCCAGGTTCTGGAACGCCTCCGGCTTCAGCGTGAAGCTCGGAGCCGAAGGCGTGCAGTTCCAGATCGAATCCCTCAAAGCGGTTCTGCTCGGCGGCATCGCCTTCGATACGCCCCCGGTCAAGCCGTCGGCGGTGGTGAGCGCGGCCGACACCAAATTTCACCTTTTCGATAGTCGCGAACTGGCCGAAGCCGCGGCCTATAGCTGGCGGGTGCCGCTGGTTTCATATTTCCAGGGCTCCGTGCGGGGGCTGGCGGCGGGAGCGCCCGTCGAGCTGTACGGCATCAGGGTCGGCCAGGTGACGGATGTCAGGCTGCAATACGATTCGAAATCCGACCAGATTGTCGTGCCGGTCCACTACGAAGTGGAGCCGCAGCGTATCGCCGACAGCGAACTGGTGCCCGCGGAAGCCGTCAAGGACCGGATCGCGCAGGACGTGGATCACGGCCTGCGGGCGCAGCTCGAGGCGGCCAGCCTTCTCACCGGGCAGAAACTCATTTCGCTCGACATCGTGGCGCACGCGCCGCCGGCGCATATTGCGATGGAGGGCGAGGCCATCGTGCTGCCGACATCGCCCGGTGGCGGCTTCGACAGCATGACCCAGGCGGCGTCCGAAGTGCTGGCGAAGGTCAACGCCATTCCGTTCGAGCAGATCGGCGCCAACCTGAACGAGACGCTGGCGGGCATAAACCAACTGGCGAACGGGCAGGAGCTGCGTGACTCGCTCGCATCCCTGCACGCGACGCTGAACGACACGCAGGATTTGGTGAAGCGTCTCGATGCCGGGATGCAGCCGGCGCTGAAACAGCTTCCGGCGATCGCGTCCGGGCTGCAGGATACGGTCGCGCACACGAACAAGCTGCTCGACTCGCTCGATCGAAACTACGCGGGCAACTCGACATTCGGCCGCGACTTGAACCGTTTGCTGGCGCAGCTCAACGACGCCGCTTCCTCCATTCGCGTGCTTGCGGATCTGTTGACACGGCATCCGGAGGCGCTGATTCGCGGACGTACCGACACGGGCTTGCAGTGATGCTGAAACGGCGGGTTCTGCCTTTGCTCGCCCTCGCGGCTTTGCTCGCGAGCTGCGCGTCTCCGGACCCGAAACTATACGCGCTTGCGACCGTTCCCGGACCCGCGCAGGGCGGAGGGCCGCGCGTGATCGTGCTGCGCACGGTTGGCCTCGCGCGCTATCTGGAACGGCCGCAGATCGTGCTGTCGTCCGAGCAGTACCGGCTGAACGTCTCGAGCAACGATTGGTGGGGTGAACCGCTGGGCGCGATGCTCGGCCGCACGCTGATCGCGGAACTGGCGCAGCGCCTGCCCGGCTCGGGCGTGTTCAGCGAAACGGGCGCGATCGCCGTCGATCCCGATATGCGCGCAGAGGTGAACATCCAGCGGATGGACACCGACAGCTCGGGCACATTGATCCTGGACGCGCAGATCGCGGTGAGTCCTACCCGCGGGCGGCAGGATGTGCGGACTCGTACCCTGCACATTGCCGTTCCACCCCCGTCGCCTGGCGTCACCGGGCAGGTCGCGGCCACGAGCATTGCGATCGGCCAGCTCGCGGACGCACTGGCGGCGCTGCTTCGGGGGGCGCGGCCGGCTGCCTGAGACGGGTGCCTGCCGGTCAGCGCGACGCCGTCAAACGCAAGCCGATCACGCCGGCGACGATGAGCACAACACTCGCGATGCGCCACATATTGGACGATTCGCCGAGCAGCAGAACGCCGACGATGAAACTGCCGGCGGCCCCGATGCCCGTCCAAACCGCGTAGGCGGTGCCGAGGGAAAGGCTGCGCATCGCGAAAACGAGCAGGAAGAAGCTCGCGAGCGAGGCAATGACGGTAACGGCACCCCAGCCTAGATTGGTGAACCCGTTCGCCTTCTTGGCGCTGTACGACCACACCATTTCGAGTGCGCCCGCCACGACCACCATCACCCAACCCATCCCGAACGCTCCCTGCTTGCCGATCGACGTTGATGAGCGGACTCGGGCAGTCAGCGTCCTGTCAGGATGCGCCCGACCAACTCGCGCACGGTCGGGATGAAGCCGTTCGAATAGTATGGGTCGCTGCCGAACCGGAACGCATTGTGTCCGCTGAACATCAGATTGCGCTCAACCGCCTCCGGCGTGTCGCTCTCATGCGCAATCGCCTGCAACGTTTTCTGGATGCAGAAGCTGCGCGGATCCGCCTTCTTCCCGGTCGTATGGTCCGCCGCGTGCTGGCTCCAGTTGGAGAAGCGGCACTGGCTCAGGCACCCCATGCAGGCCACCTGGTCGGCCAGGATCTCGCGCGCCGTTTCGGGCGTCACGAAAATCAGCGTGCTGTCCGGGGTGCGCATCGCCTCGGTAAAGCCTTCCGCCTCCC
>JAFAXA010000331.1 GCA_019241425.1 Acetobacteraceae bacterium
ACCGACAACGGCGCGCTCGCCTTCGACCGCAGCGACACCCTGACGTTCCCGGGCGTCATCTCCGGCACCGGCAGCGTGAGCCAGATCGGCCCCGGCACCACCATTCTCATCGCCAACAACACCTATACCGGCGGCACGACGATCGCCGCCGGTATATTGCAGCTCGGCAATGGCGGCACAGCCGGCAGCATCGTCGGCAACGTTACCGACAACGGCACGCTCGCCTTCGACCGCAGCGACATCGTGACTTTCCCGGGCGTGATCTCCGGCAGCGGCAGCGTAAGCCAGATCGGCCCCGGCACAACGATCCTCACCGCCAACAACCCCTACACGGGAGGCACCACCGTCAGCGCCGGAACGCTCGCGGTCGGCGATCCCGGCTCGCCCGGCGCCGCACTGTCCGGCGGCGGCCCGATCCTGGTCGCGCGCGGCGCGACGCTCGGCGGCTATGGCAGCGTCACCGGCGCGGTCACGGATAACGGCACGATCGCGGTCGCCAATGCGCTGCCGGTGTTCGCGGGCGGCCCTACCGGCACCTTCACGGTCAACGGCTCGCTGCTGAACGCGGGAACCGTCACGCTCGCCGGCGCCACGATCGGCAATGTGCTGCGCGTCAACGGCGCCTATGGGGGCACGGGCGGCACCCTGGTCCTCAACACGCTGCTCAATGCCGGCGGCCCATTGTCCAACCAGGTCACCGACCGCCTGCTGGTCAACGGCAGTGCCGGCGGTATCACCGCGGTGCAGGTCAACGGCAGCGGCACCGGCGCCGCCACCAACACCACGGGGGTCGGCCCCGCCAACCGGCAAGGCATCTCGATCGTGCAGGTGGCGGGCGCGTCCTCGCCCTCCGCCTTCCAGCTCGCGAACGGGTTCGTCACCGCCGGCACCGCCTACAGCTACCGGCTGTTCCCGTTCGGCCCCGGTTCCCCGTACGGGCCGGCCGACCCGACCCAAAGCCTGGTCGGCGGCGGTGGCGGCGGCAACTGGGACTACCGCCTGGAAAGCAGCTTCGTTTCCAACGGCTCGACGGTGCGGCTCCAAGTCGCGCCGCAGGTCGCCTCCTATATCACGGCGCCCACGGCGCTGTTCATGGCGGGCTTTCAGGACCTCGATTCGCTGCATCGCCGCCTCGGCGAAATCCGCGACGACTTCCGGCAGGACCGAAACCAGACAGGTGAGGTGTTCATTCGCGCCTACGGGTACCGCTTCAACTACACTTCCGATCGCAGCTTCCAGGATTTCGGCTTCAACTCGCAGCAGAGCTACGCCGCGACCGAATTCGGCGGCAACTACATCGCCTCCGACACCGAGGATGGCACGCTCCGCATCGGCCTCGCCGGCATTCTGGGCCAGCTCTGGTTCCAGCCGAGCGCGCCCGACGGGCCGAGCAAGGGACGGTTCAACCGCGAACTGCTCGCCGGCACCATGACCTGGCAGTCGCGCCAGGGTTGGTATGTGGATGGCGTGGTGGCGGGCGGCATGTTCGACGGCCGGTTCTCGACCGCCGCCCGGGGCGAAACCACCGGCATGAACGGCACCAGCGTCAATGCGTCGGTCGAGGCCGGTTATCCGTTCCCGCTGGCCGCCTTGGGCGAGAATGTCGCGATCGAGCCGCAGGTCCAGCTCGTTTATCAGCATCTCGACTTTTCGCGGCGCACCGATATCGACGGCATCGACGTCGATCTGAAAAGCCCGAACCAAGGCGTGTTCCGGGGCGGCGCGCGGCTCACCAAACTGTTCGAAGCCGAAAACGGCATGCTGGTCACGCCGTATCTGAAGACAAACCTGCTGCAAGGCATCGGCGGCGGCGACTCGGTCCAGCTCGGCGGCCAGCCCTTCGAGACCGGCCATTTCGGCACCGCGATCCAGGTCGGCGGCGGCGCCACCGGCACGCTGACCCGCAACCTGTCGATCTACGGCGACGTCGCCTGGCAGCATGAGGTCAGCTCGGGCGGGTTCCGGGGCTGGGCCTTCAATGCGGGCCTTCGCTATGCGCTCGGCGTCGCGCCGCTGCCGGTGCCGGGGCCGCCGGCGCCGCCGCTGGTCGCGCGCACCTATCTCGTGTTCTTCAACTGGGACTACGCCGATCTCACCGATCGCGCCAAGCAGATCGTCGCGACGGCCGCCTCCAATTTCCATCGCGTGGAGGTCACCACGATCGACGTCAACGGCTACACCGACACGTCCGGGCCCCGCGCCTACAACCAGCGCCTGTCGGTGGCGCGTTCCAAGGCGGTGCAGGCCGAACTGGTGCGCGACGGCGTGCCGGAAAACGCGATCAGCATCCACGGCTTCGGCGAAACGAACCTGCTCGTGCCGACCGGCCCGAACGTCCGCAACGCAACGAACCGGCGGGTCGAGATCATCTTCCACTGACGGGAGGGAGGCGGCCGCCCGTCAGTCTTCGGGCGGCCCGGTCCCGGTGCGCCGTGTCGGTGGGGTGCCGGGCGCGCGCGCCATTCCGGGCAGCGGCGGCGATTTCGGCCAGCCCAGCCAGGATGGCTTCGGCCGCCCAGGCCGCGTCGTCGGCGCTGGATTCGGCTCACCGGTGGCGGCCGGAGGGCGGGGCCGCCGGGGACGCGGCGGCAGCCGCAAGCAGTCGGGCCGCTCGATCCGCAGCATATGGCAAAGCGGGCGCAGGATGCGGCCGGCCTGCGGCGCCTGCGCAAGCAGCGCCAAAAGTGCCGGATCGGCGAGCAGCGTTTCGATCTGCGCTCGGCCGATCCGTGTATTCAGCTCAGGCGCCAGGGTGAGCAGCCAGCCATACGCCTTCGGCGCCGGCCCATGACTGTCCCGCGCCAGCGGGCGTGGCGTTCGCGGCGCGGCCTGTTTGCGGCACGCGATGAAAAGCCGCCCGGCCTCGACGGCGGCGACGAGGGCGGAGAAACGGGCGACCAGCCGCTTCAGCCGGTTCCAGGTGCCAAGCGCGAGCGGCGCCACCTCGCGATTCCGCGGCAGGCTGACGGCGAAGCCTCGCAGCACCAGTTCGACCGCGAAGGCAAAGCGCTCGGTCAGGCTCTGGGCTTGGGTGGCGGCGGCGATCACCAGCCAAGCATCGCCACAACCAGGGCGCGTGGCTAGAAGAATCTCTTCTCTACTGCCGGGCGGGTTCTCGATCGTAACGGTGTAACCAAGCGTCGGGATCGGCCTGCCGGTTATCGACATCGCGATGGAACGCCCCTGCGCCAGCGCCAGGATGCGTTGCACCTCGTCCGGCGGCGGCTGGTTTGTGGTCCGTGAGACACCAGGGAAGTGTGATCCACGTCACACGCTCAAATCGTTGCAACCTTTAACTTTGGCCGGATAGTGCGGCTTGTTCCTCCGCGTGACCCCCGTGTCGAGTTATCGCTCGTTGCACTCGGCAGGGCGCTGGCGAGCCGCGCCCGGCGGAGAGGGCCTGTATGCTGTGACTGACATTGCGCGCTGGCTCGAAGGCTTCGGACTTGGCCGTTACGCCGGGGTGTTTGCCGAAAACGGCATCGGGACCGATATCTTGACGGATCTCACCGAAGCCGACTTTCGCGGCATGGGCATCATGCTCGGCGATCGCAAGCGGCTTCTCCGTGCGGTCGCCGCGCTCGGCACGGCGGATGCTCCGGCCGAAATCACGCCAACGCCACAAGCCCGCGAGCCGGCCGGCGGCGTGCAGGCGTGGCGCCGTCAGCTAACCGTGCTGTTCTGCGATTTGGTCGCCTCTAGCACCATGGCTGCTTCCGTCGACATCGAGGATTTGCAGCGAACCATACGATCTTTCCAGGACACCTGCGCAGGCGTCATCGTTCGTTCCGGAGGCTATGTCGCGCGCTTCATGGGCGACGGATTGCTGGCCTATTTCGGCTATCCGCTGGCTTATGAAGACAGCGCCGAGCGTGCCGTGCGCGCGGGCATCGAACTCGTCGGACAGATCTCGAGCTTGCGGAGCACCGACGGCGAGCAGCTCCATGTGCGGTTCGGAATCGCGACGGGATTGGTTGTCGGTGAGACGATCGGCGATCACGCCGCCCGGGAAGATGCCGTCGTCGGCGAAACACCCAACGTCGCCGCGCGACTGCAAGCGCTCGCCGCTCCCGACACGGTGTATATCGCGGGGAGCACGCAAAGGCTGCTCGGTAAGAACTTCATCTGCGAGGACAGAGGCGCGCAGGTTCTGAAGGGCCTGCCTGGTCAGGTCCATGTCTGGCAGGTTCTCGGCGAGCGCACGACAGGCACACGATTTGAGGCCCAGCAGAGCGGGCATCTCACTGCGTTCGTCGGCCGCGAGCGGGAGCTGGCGCATCTGCGCGAGCTATGGATTGCGGCCACGAGCGGCTCCGGCAGGGTCGCGCTGATCAATGGCGAAGCCGGCATCGGTAAGTCGCGGATTTGCCAGCGCTTCGTCGAGAGCGTGGCCGACAGGCCGCATTTCCTCGTGCAATTGCAGTGCTCGCCGCAGCACGTCGACACGCCCTTCTATCCCGTAATCCGCCATCTCGAATGCTCGGCGAACTTCGCCGTGGACGACCGGCCGGAGGTGAAACTCGACAAGGTGGCCGCGTTGCTGACGGTCGGAGGTCCGGAAAAACCAGCCTACCTGCCGATCTATGCGGCGCTGCTGTCAATTCCGAGCTGCGGTCGGTTTCCCCCGCTCGAACTCACGCCTGAAGAGCTGAGGAACCGCACGATCGAAACGATCATCTGGCAAATCTCCGATCTCAGCCGCATCAGGCCTGTCATTTTCATCGTCGAGGACGCCCACTGGATCGATCCCTCGACGCTCGAATTCATCATGCGTTTCGTTGAAACCGTTCCGACTCTCCCGGTCATGATGCTGCTGACCTTCCGGCCCGAGTTCCAGCCGCCCTGGCTGGACCGCTCCTTCGTGAGCGTGCTCCGTTGCAATCGGCTCGGCCGTGGTGAAACCGACGCCATCGTCTCGCAGGTCGCCGGGAACAAGTCACTGCCGCAGGACATCCTGGACCAAATCGGCCTGAAGACCGACGGCGTTCCGATGTTCATTGAGGAGATCACGAAAGCCGTTCTCGAATCGGGCGTGCTCGGTGAACAAAACGGCCAGTATGTTCCCAGCCGTCCGTTGCAGGCGCTCTCGATACCGGCGACGCTGCACGACTCGCTGATGGCACGCTTGGACCGGCTGGCGACGGCGCGGGACGTGGCGCAAATCGGCGCCGCGATCGGCCGGGAGTTCTCCTATCGTCTGCTCGCCGCAGTTTGCTCGCCGCCGCGCAGCGATTTGCCCGCGGCGCTGACGCAACTGACCGCGGCGGAGCTGATCTTCAGCCGTGGCGTGGCTCCGGACTCGTCCTACACCTTCAAGCACGCCCTCGTGCAGGACGCCGCGTACGAAAGCCTTCTGCATAGCCACCGGCGTCAGTTGCATGGGCGTATCGCCGACGCGCTGCGCGAGCATCTGCCGGACTCGGCCGAAACGCAGCCGCAGCTTGTCGCCCATCATCTCGAGGCCGCCGGCCGGGCCGCGGATGCCGTCGCATATCTGAGGACGGCGAGCGAACGCGCCATGGCCCGTTCAGCGATGGCGGAAGCCAAGAGCCTCCTGCATCGCGCGCTGGATCTGCAATCCACGCTTCCCGCCGGACCCGAGACGCGGCAACGGACCAGGGCGCTCGAGGCTTTGCTCAGCCGGGCTCTCATCGCGGGAAGCGGCTATGCGGCTGGGGAAACGCGCGCGGCACTGCGGCGCGCCAACAACCTGATCGATGCCGACACGCCGGCGGACGAGCAGATGCCGATCCTCTATGGGCTGTGGGTTGCCGCTTATGTCGAGAGCGACGCGGACCAGCAACGGCGCATCGGCGCCAAATTCATGGCGCAAGCGGTGCGCCACGGTGAAAACCGGTCGCTTTGGATGGCCCACCGTCTGCTCGGTACGACGCACTTCACGACCGGCGAGTTCAGGCAGGCATTGAGCGCGCTCGATCGCGCGCGAGAACTTTGCGGACCCGCCCTACAGCGCTCGGGCCACAGCAGGTTCAGCCAAGAGACCGGAACCAGCTTGCTCTGTTACAAGGCAATGACGTTGTGGCAACTGGGCCGGCTGGATGAGGCCAGGACAGTGGCAGACAGCGCGGTCGAGCGCGCACGTCATCTCGCCGACGCGTTCTCGCTCACCTATGCGATTGCCCACGCGGTCGGCCTCATCGCGATGTTCCGGCGGGATCCCGATGCAACACGGCCCTGCGCCGCCGAGGGTCTGCCGCTTGCCGAGCAGTACGGCTTCACCTTCTGGACGGCCGGACACCGCATCATCAATGGCTGGGCGATGACCTCCCGCAAGGACTTCAAGGTAGGCCTGCGGGAAATGACGGAAGGTCTGCAGCAATGGGAGGGAACGGACGCGCGTCTCTGGCTGTCGTTCTTCCTGGCGGCGAGAGCCGAGGCATTTGCGGCGATCGGCCACCATGAGGAGGCAAGCGCAGACATCGAACGCGCGCTGAAAGTATCCGAAGAAACGGGCGAGCGTTGGGCCGACCCGGAGGTTCTGCGCATAAAAGCGTCGCTCCTTGTCAGAAGCAAACCCCGGGAGGGCGCCCGAGAGGCCGAATCGCTGCTGCTGCGGAGCATCGAGGTGGCCACCGCGCAAGGCGGTCTTTCCTGGCGGTTGCGTGCATCCTGCGATCTGGCGGCTCTTCTGCAAGCCAGGGGACAGGACGAACAGGCTCTTGCGCTGCTGACAGATGCGTACGCGAGCTTTGGCCGCAACTACGACGAGCCGGATCTCAACAGGGCGCGAGAGCTTATCCGAACGCTGCAAGCAGCGTCCGGCCGACAAAACGATCACCGTTACGATCTATGCCGCTCCGCGTCTTGATTTCGGAGAATCGACTCATCAGGGAGGCCGCCTCACCCACCCGGACGCAACAGCGCCGGACGAAAAACGCCGTCACAGACCCAGTAATCCGCCCTTACTCCGACAGGCCCTAGCCCAGCGGCCGTTTCCATCCTGGTCTTCAAGCGTTAGATCAAGGACCGTAGGAACCCGCGGTGACTTGCGGGCTGGCACTGGCGCGGTCGGAGGAAAGAGCCTGATGAACCTGTCCGGCCCGTTCGGGCGAATGATCGCGGTGGTCGGCTCGGCGGCGATCTTGCTGCGGCGGCGGGTGGGCGGCGCGCCCGAACCGGCTTTGGGCAGCGCGCCCGCGATCCCGGGGGCGAAGTCGCAGGGTCGTCTCCCGACACTCAAAATGCCGACCGCGAAGGGGTGGAGCCAAGGGCAGAAGCCCGCTGCAGCGCCCGGGCTGCAAGTCAATGCGTTTGCAACCGGTCTCAAGCATCCCCGCTGGATCCACGTGCTGCCCAATGGCGACGTACTCGCCGCCGAAGCCCTGAACGTCGCCGGACCGATCAAGACGATCTTCGAATACGCCATGTACAGCACGATGAAACGCGCGGCCGCCATAGGGGTAAGCCCGAACCGCATCACCCTGTTGCGCGACGCGAACGGCGACGGCGTGGCCGAAACCCGGGAGGTCTTTCTAGACAACCTCAACCAGCCGTTCGGGATGGCGCTGCTGGGCGATACGTTTTACGTCGGCAACACCGACGGTGTCGTTCGCTTCCCCTACCCGGCAGGCGCGAGCCGCATCACGGCCCCAGGGAAGAAACTAACCACGTTCAAACCCGGTGGACATTGGACGCGAAGCCTGTTGCCGAGCCTGGACGGGCTGAAGCTCTTCATCGGGGTCGGCTCGCTCAGCAATATCGGTGAAAAGGGCATGGCGGCCGAGGAGGGCCGGGCGGCCATCTACGAACTCGATCTCGCAAGCGGCAGGAGCCGCATCTTCGCGTCAGGTCTCCGCAACCCCGTGGGCCTGGCATGGGAGCCTCAGACCGGCGCGCTCTGGACGGTGGTCAACGAGCGGGACGGCCTGGGTGACGAGACACCTCCCGACTACCTGACCTCGGTTCGTGACGGGGGCTTTTACGGCTGGCCCTACTGTTACTGGGGGCAGACGGTGGACGACCGGGTGCCGCAAGATCCCGCCGCGGTCGCGAAGGCGATAACGCCTGACTACGCGCTCGGCGGGCATACCGCGTCACTGGGTCTCTGCTGGATGCCTGCCGGCACGCTGCCCGGCTTTCCTGATGGCATGGTGATCGGCCAGCACGGCTCCTGGAACCGCAGCACGCTCAGCGGCTACAAGGTTGTCTTCGTCCCGTTCGCGAACGGGCGCCCGGCCGGGCCGCCGCGCGATATTTTGACGGGATTTCTCGCGCCCGATGAGCGCGCGTCCTATGGGCGGCCAGTGGGGGTGGCGATCGGCCCCGACGGCTCCCTGCTGGTCGCGGACGATGTAGGCGATGTGATCTGGCGCGTAACGGGCGAGGCAAACCCGAGGTAATCGCTTGCCTCGCCTCTGGGCGGCGACAGGTTTGATCACGGCAGTCCATCCGCCTCCCGCCTGAACCGGACGCCAGCCATCAGATGGGCGCCGGTGTAGGAAGGCGGCAAGGCTTGCTTGACGGTTTCATGCCTCGTTGGTTATGAATGCGTCAAATAGCTGTCAGGTTATGAATTGGCCCCGCCGAGCGCGCATGATTTGCTGTTCAGGATGCTGGCGGACCCGACGCGCCGGGCGCTGTTCGAGCGCCTTTGCCGCGAAGGCGAGCGGACCGTCGGCGACTTGGCCGCCGGGTCGGGAGTCTCGCAACCGGCCGTCTCCAAGCATCTCGGGCTGCTGAAGCAGGCCGGTTTCGTGCGCGATCGCCCCGAAGGTCGCCGCACCCATTACAGCGCGCAACCGGGTGCTCTCGTCCCGCTCGTCGATTGGACCCGCCAACTGGCCGGGTTCTGGGAAAGCCGGTTCGACGACCTCGAAAACCTGCTCAAAAGGATGGATCAATGACCGCCGATCCCGCGACCGGAGCACTCGCCGTCATCATCGAGCGGGAGATGCCGTTTCCACCGGAAAAGCTTTGGCGCGCCCTCACGGAGCCGCATTTGATCGAAGAGTGGCTGATGACGAACGACTTTCAGCCGGTCGCCCACCATCGTTTCTCGCTTCGCGCGGATTGGGGCACCGTCGAATGTGAGGTGCTGGAAGTCGAACCGAACCAGAAACTATCCTATAGCTGGAACGCGCTCGGTGTTGAGACCGTCGTCACCTGGACGCTCGCTCCGACGCGCACCGGAACTCATTTGCGCATGGAACAGACGGGCTTCCGCCCGGATCAGCAACAAGCGTATAGCGGCGCCCAACACGGCTGGCCGCGCTTCTTCGCCAACCTCGAACAGCTACTCGCGCGAACCGCCTGAACGCCGCCGCTCGAGCGAATGCACCGAAACAACGCCGGCAGACTGCGAGGCGAGTGCAACTCCCTACCGCGGCGCGTCGACCGAACGCACGCCTAAGCGCCTCGGCCCACCCGCCGCCGATCCCGTGCTCCGGCGCGCCGCAGGCTGAGCGGGGCGATCTCACAATCGGAGAGCTGAGTCGTCGCGGACGCGTCGGCCGGTCCCGGCGCCGGATTGGCGCGGCGCGCCTGCATGTCGGCGGGGCGTTCGATCAAGGCCAGCCGCACCGCATCCTCCACCGCTCCGTCGATCGCGGCGTGGGCGACCGGTCGCGCGAGCAGATAGCCCTGGCATTCGCCGACCCCGCACTCACGCAGCACCCGCAATTCCTCCGGACGTTCGACGCCTTCCGCCGCCACGGTGAGGTCGAGCATCCGGCCCAGTTCGGCGGCGAACCTGACCGAATGGCACCGAACGGGATCGCGGTCGATGCCCGAGATGAGGGCGCGGTCGATCTTCAGCTTGGTGAACGGGTAGTTCCGCAGCGCCACCAACGACGAGTGCCCGGCGCCGAAATCGTCGAGCGCGATGCCGACGCCGAGCGAGCGCAGCGCCTCCGCCTGCCGCCCGGCGCGCGCCGGATCGTCTGCCAGCGCCGTCTCGGTCAACTCCACGGTGAGCCGTCCGGCATCGAGCCCCGTCTGATCCAGGATGTCATGCACCATGCTGGCGAGGTCGACCGAGCCGAGCGTGATCGCCGAGATATTGACCGAAACGCCCCAGGGCTTCGACCATTTCGTCGCCATCGCGCACGCGGTCCGCAACACCCACCGGTCCAGATGCGGGGCGAGACCGGAATGCTCCGCCATCGGAACGAACTGGCCCGGCGGCACGCTGTCGCCCAACTCCGGACTCCAACGGATCAAGGCCTCGTTGGTCGGCAAACCCGGGTTGCTCAGGCTGACGATCGGCTGAAAGACAAGGTCGAACGGTTCGGCGCCAGGCGGCACGAGCGCTTGCTTGAGCCGCGTCTTGAGCGAGTGGCGGCTGGCCGACGCGCTGGTGCTCAGGTCAGAGTCCGAGCCATCGCCCGACTCCCCGGCGATCCGCGTCAGCCCGCGTCCGGCGCGCTTGGCGCGATAGAGCGCCGCGTCGGCGCGCGGCACCAGCGTCCGCAGATCCGCCGTGTCGGCCGGTAGGATCGCAGCGCCGATGGAAACGCCGAGATCCATCACGAGCCCATCCAGCACGAAAGGCTGGCCGAGGACGGCGTGGAGCCGGTCCGCGACCGCCCGCACCCCATCGTGGTCCCCAAGCTCCGGCAACAGCAGCGCGAACTCATCGCCACCGAGCCGGAACGCCTGGTCACTTTCCCGGACGGCTGTCAGCAATCGCTGCGCCACTTCGCGCAACGCGGCGTCGCCGGCAGGATGGCCGAACGTGTCGTTGATCACCTTGAAGCTGTCCATGTCGAGCAGCAGCAACGCTTGCGTCGATTGCGCCGGGATCGCCAACTGCCGATCGAACCCGCGTCGATTGCCGAGGCCGGTCAGCGGGTCGCGATGAGCCTGGTTGTCCAGATCGCGCAACGCCCTGTGCAATCGAAGCGCGGCCGAGACACCGGTCGCGATGTCGCGGAGTTTTGCCATCTGGCGCGGCGTCGGCGTCCGCGGCGTCACGTCGACCACGCACAATGCGCCAAGTGCGAACCCTTCGGGATCGACCAGCGGCACCCCGGCATAGAAGCGGACGCCCGGGTCACCCGTCACCAGCGGATTGTCGCTGAAGCGCCCGTCGAGTGTTGCATCCGGAACCGAAAGCGTTTCGTGCGGAGCAAGGATCGCATGCGAACAGAACGAGCAATCGCGGGGGGTCTCACGAACGCCCTCCGGCAAGCCGATCACGCTCTTGAACCACTGCCTCTCCTTGTCCACCAGGGAGACGGCGGCAATCGGCGCGTCGAGCACTGTGGACGCGAGGCGAACGAGGCTGTCGAACACCTCTTCGGTCGGGGTATCGAGAAGGCCCAGCGCGTTCAACGCCGCGAGCCGCTCGGTCTCATTCGGGGGTAGCGGGGCTGGGGGCATTGACGGTTCTCCGAGACCGACGGTAGTCGCCAATCCTTGAGAGCCCCTTAGTGTCTACCCCTCCGCTTCGGCCGCAGCAGGATAAAGGCGCTGAGGCCCGCGGCGAGCGACAGCGCCGCCGCGACCGCCGCGCTGGCCCGGAACGCGGCCGCGAGCGCCTCCCCCCGTTGCGACAGCACGGCACCGAGCAGCGCCGTCGTCAGCATGCCGCCGGTGCGGGCGATCGCGCTGTTGAAGCCGGACGCGGTGCCGGTATGGCGGCTGTCGACGGAGGCGAGCACCGCCGTGGTCAGCGGCGCCACCGCCCCTGCCATTCCCGCGGCGATCACCAGCATGGAGGGCAGGATCCCCGTCCAGTAGCTGCCGCCCGCCGGTATCCGCATCGCCAGCAGAAAGCCGGCGGCGACCACCATCGGCCCGGCCGTGAGCGGCAGCCGCGCCCCTTTGGCTGCCGCGAGCCAGCCCATGCTGCGGGACGCCAGCGCGATGACCAGCGGCAGCGGCAGCAGCGCCGCACCCGCCCCGAGCGCCGAATAGCCGAGATGCACGATCATGATAAAGGGCAGCAGCACGATCAGGCCGCCGAGCGCGCCATAGAGCAACAAGGTCAGCAGCGACAGCCCGACGAAAGCGCGCGATCCGAACAGCGCGAGCGGCAACATCGCCCGCGCGCCGCGCAGGCGTTCGGCGACGAGAAACGCCCCGAGCAACGCGACGCCGGCGATCTCGGCCCCGAGCCACTCCGCGGTCCGGCCGCTCCCGGACGATTGCACCGTCAGCCCGTAGGTGATGCCGGCGAGCCCCGCGGTTGCGAGCGTTGCGCCAAGCCAGTCGAGCCGCGCCCCGCGCTCCTCATGCGCGCCGTCGACGAACCGGACCGCCAAATAGATCGCCGCCGCCGCCACCGGCAGATTGAGCAGAAAGATCGCCCGCCAGCCGAACGTTTCGATCAGCCAGCCGCCGAGCAGCGGACCGGCGGCGCTCGTCACCGCGCCCGCCGCCGCCCAGGTGCCGATCGCCCGGCCGCGCGCCTCGCCCTCGAACGCCGCCCCGAGCACCGCCAGGCTGTTCGGCATCGTCAGCGCGGCGCCGATCCCTTGCAGGCTGCGCCCCGCCAGCAGCGGCTGGAGACCCGGCGCGACGGCGCACAAGGCGGAGGCGGCGGCGAACACGCCCATCCCGAGCAGCAGCACGTGCTTGCGGCCGTAACGGTCGCCGGCCCCGCCGCCGAGCAGCAGCAGCGCGCCCAACGGCAGCAGATACGCGTTGACGATCCATTGCAGCCCGGCCGCGTCGCCGCCCAGCTCACGCCCGATCGTCGGCAGCGCCACATTGACCACCGAGCCGTCGATGAAGGCGAGGCTGGAAGCAAGAATGGTCGCGGCCAGCGTGAGGCGGGGATGGGCAACCCGCGCCGGCGCCGGCGCGCTCAGCGCACCCCGCCCAGCGCGTCGAGCCGCTCTCGCGCCGTCTCGGAAAACGGCTGCGATTTGCGGCTCGCCTCGTTCATCTGCACGACCACCGTTTCGGCGGTGGCGACGCAGCGTTCGTCCTGAAAGATCGCATGTTCCATCCGCACCGAACTGCGGCCGACGGACGAGACGCGCGTGCCGATGACAACCGAACCGGGATAGTTGATCTCGCCACGATAATCGAGAACGAGGCGCGCGATCACGAACACGGCGCCTGGCTCCGGCAATCCGGTCGCCGCGCCGTGCAGCATTTCCACCCGCCCGGTTTCGAGAAAGGTTGAAAACACCGCGTTGTTGACATGCCCCAAACTGTCGGTGTCGGCGAAGCGAAGCTTGTCGGTCGCGATTGCCGGGAAATCTTCGGGCCGGACGTCACCGCTCATGCCGCCCTCCCCGCCGCCGCCGCCCGGCGGGCCATGCCGCCGAACGCATCGAGCAGCCGCTCGCGCCAGGACGCCACCGGATCATCCGCCGCCAGCAGGTCGGTCGCGCTGACCGAGCGCGCCCACATGAACATCCCGAACACGCAGTAATCGGCATAAGCCGGCCGATCGCCGCACAGATAGGGCCGCGCCGCTAGTTCCCGGCGCAACGGCTGTAAGGCGGCACGCACGGCCGCGAGATTGCCGGCGCGGTCGGACGCCACGTCCTCAAGCGATGCGCCGAACCGCTGTTCGCGCGAGCGGCGGAAATAGTCGCGATCCTCCGGATGGATGCGCTCGAAAATGTCGAGCAGGATGACGCGCGTGATCGCGGGCGCGAGCGTCGTATCCGCCCAGGCATTGACGAACTGCGCGAGCGGCACGGCGCTGGCGCCGCCGAACAGCGACGGACGCTCGGGATAGCGCTCCTCCAGATAACACGCGATCCGCCAGGAGTCGGAGACGACCGTCTCGCCGTCGACCAGCACCGGCACCAGCTTCTGGCCGGAGAAAGCGATCCGCTCGATTTCGCTGAACCGCCAGGGCAGGGTTTCGGCCGGCAGACCCTTATGGGCGAGCGCCAGCCGCGCCTTCCAGCAATGCGGGCTGAACCGCAGCGCCGGATCGGCGCCGGCAAGCTCATAGAGCAGCAGGGTCGGGGCATCCATCCGCCGAACTCTGGCAGTTGCGCGGTCGCGTGACTACCCGGCGGTCGGAACCGCGCCCCTGCCCCATCGAAAGCCGGGCCGCGCACGGTAGCCGGGGCGCTTGCGGGCGCGTAGGCTGGCGCTTCGTTTCGGGGAGGCCGGGATGGCGGGGGCGAAGCCGGCGGCAAAACGGGCGTCGGGCGTTCAGGCACTGACGCGCGCGCTCGCCATCCTGGACGCGGTCGCGGCCCAGCAAGACGGCGCAACGCTGACCGAAATCGTGCGGGCGACCCGGCTCGCACCCTCCACCGCCCATCGCCTGCTGACCACGCTGCAACAGGACCGCTTCGTGCAGTTCCAGGGCGACGGCGCGCGCTGGCTGGTCGGCGTGCAGGCCTTCGTCGTCGGCAGCGCGTTCCTGCGGGCGCGCGATGTCGGGCGCAGCGCCCGCCCCTATCTGCGCCGGTTGATGGAGGAGAGCGGGGAAACGGCGAACCTCGCCATCCTCGACGACGACATGGCCGTCTATATGGGCCAGGTCGAAAGCCGCCAGCCGATGCGGGCGATCTGCAAGCCGGGCGGGCGCGTGTTCCTGCACAGCTCCGCGCTCGGCAAAGCCATGCTCGCCACCATGCCGGAAGCGGAAATCGGCCGCATTCTGTCCGTCAAGGGCATGACAAAGCTGACCGCGCGCACGACCAGCAGCGCCGCCCGCCTCACCGCCGAACTCGACACTGTGCGCAGCCAGGGTTTCGCGGTCGATGACGAGGAGTACACGCCCGGCGTGCGCTGCGTCGCGGCGGCGGTTGCGGATGAAAATGGCGGGCCGCTTTGCGCGCTCTCCGTCTCCGGCCCGACCTTGCGGGTCACGCGCGACCGCGTTCCGGCGCTCGGCGCGCTGGTCCGCTCGGTTGCCGATCAGCTGACCGGCGAAATGGGCGGCGGCGCGCGGGATTCCGCGATGCGGAACGCGGCGTTGCGGACCGATCGCGCGCCGCGTCGCGCCGCCACGGGCGTAAACGTCCCGCCCGCAACGGCTTTTCCCCGCCATTCCACCATACGGAAGACCCGGGACAGCCCCGGTCTCTGACGCGGGGGGAGTGCTATCCTGCCGGTGTTCGGGGAGGGACAGATGGCAAAGATGCGGGCGATCGACGCCGCTGTACACGTGCTGGAACGCGAAGGCATCACCACGGTCTTCGGTGTGCCGGGCGCGGCGATCAACCCGTTCTACGCCGCGCTGCGTACGCGCAACAGCATGCACCACATCCTGGCGCGCCATGTCGAGGGCGCGTCGCACATGGCGGAAGGCTACACCCGCGCCCGCGCCGGCAATATCGGCGTCTGCGTCGGCACCTCCGGCCCGGCCGGCACCGACATGATCACCGGCCTTTATTCCGCGTCCGCCGATTCCATTCCGATCCTCTGCGTCACCGGCCAGGCGCCGCGCGCGCGGATGCACAAGGAGGATTTCCAGGCCGTCGACATCGAGGCAATCGCCAAGCCGGTCGCCAAATGGGCGGTGACGGTGCGCGAGCCGGGGCTGGTGCCGCGCGTGTTCCAGCAAGCCTTTCACGTCATGCGCTCCGGACGGCCCGGGCCGGTGCTGATCGACCTGCCGTTCGACGTGCAGATGGGCGAAATCGAGTTCGACGCCGAAACCTATTCTTCCCTGCCCGTCTACAAGCCGGCGGCGACCCGCGCGCAAATTGAGCGCGCGCTCGACATGCTGGACGCAGCCGCGCGGCCGCTGATCGTCGCCGGCGGCGGCGTCGTCAACGCCGACGCGTCCGCCCTGCTGGTGGAATTCGCGGAACTGACGGGCGTGCCCGTCGTGCCGACCTTGATGGCGTGGGGCGCGATTCCGGACGACCACCGCCTGATGGCCGGCATGGTCGGTTTGCAGACCAGCCATCGCTACGGCAACGCGACGATGCTCGACTCCGACTTCGTGCTCGGCATCGGCAATCGCTGGGCGAACCGCCACACCGGCTCGGTCGAGGTTTACACGCGCGGCCGCAAATTCGTGCATGTGGACATCGAGCCGACCCAGATCGGCCGCGTGTTCACACCGGATTACGGCATCGTTTCCGACGCCAAAGCGGCGCTCGAACTGTTCGTCGACGTGGCGCGTGAACGCCGCGACCGGCTGCCCGACCGCACCGAATGGGCGAACGCCTGCCGCGAGCGGAAGCGCACGATGCTGCGCAAGACCAATTACGAAGACGTGCCGATGAAGCCGCAGCGCGTCTATCAGTGCATGAACCGCGCGTTCAGCCGCGACACACGCTACGTCTCGACGATCGGCTTGTCGCAGATCGCCGCCGCGCAGTTCCTGCATGTCTACGCCCCGCGCCAGTGGATCAATTGCGGTCAGGCCGGGCCGCTCGGCTGGACCGCGCCGGCGGCCCTCGGCGTGCGCGCCGCCGAACCGGACTGCCCAATTGTCGCGTTCTCCGGCGACTACGACTTCCAGTTCATGATCGAGGAACTGGCGGTCGGCGCGCAGTTCAAGCTGCCCTACATCCATTTTGTCGTGAACAACGCCTATCTCGGCCTGATCCGGCAATCGCAGCGCGGCTTTGAGATGGACTACTGCGTCCAGCTCGCCTTCGAGAACGTGAACACGCCGGAACTCGGCGGTTACGGCGTGGACCACGTCAAGGTTGTCGAAGGGCTCGGCTGCAAGGCGATCCGCGTTCGCCGCCAGGAGGAGATCGATCCGGCGATCGAGCAGGCGCAAAGGTGGATGGCGGAATATCGCGTGCCGGTGGTGATCGAGGTCATTCTGGAGCGCGTCACCAACATCGCGATGGGTACCGAAATCGACAACATCATCGAATTCGAAGACATTGCATCGGATGCCGAGGACGCGCCGACCGCCGTCGGCCTGCTCGACTGAGAGGAGAACGGATCGATGCCGAAACTGAGTGCCAATCTCTCGTTCTTGTATCTCGACAAGCCGATGCTCGATCGCTTCGCGGCCGCCAAGCGGGACGGGTTCGAGGCCGTCGAATACATGTTTCCATATCTCTACCCGAAGGAAGAATTGGTCGCCGCGCTGAAGGAGAACGGGCTGCAACAGGCTTTGCACAATCTGCCCCCGGGAGATTGGGACAAGGGCGATCGCGGCATCGCCGTCGATCCCTCGCGCGCCGCCGAATTCCGCGAAGGCGTCGGCCGCGCAGTCGAATACGCAACCGCGCTGCGCTGCCCGCAGGTGAACTGCCTCGCCGGGATTCCCCGCAAAGGGGATGACGCGGCAACTCAGCGCAAAAGCCTGGTCGAGAACCTGCGCTACGCGGCGGCGGCCTTGGCGGATGCCGGCGTCAAGCTGCTCGTCGAGCCGATCAACGACAAGGACATGCCCGGCTTCTGGCTGAACCGGACCGAGCAGGCGATCGACCTGATCGACGAGGTCGGCTCCGACAATCTGTTCGTGCAATACGATTTTTATCATCAGTCCCGCATGGCAGGCGAGCTGGCAGCGACGTTCCGCCGCTACAAGGATCGCATCGCGCACGTGCAGATCGCCGACAACCCCGGCCGCAACGAACCGGGCACCGGCGAAATCAACTACCCCTTCCTGTTCGATCTGCTCGACCGCGAGGGGTACAGCGGATGGGTCGGCTGCGAATACAAGCCGGCAACCGAAACCAGCGCCGGCCTCGGCTGGGCGTCGGCCTATCTCGGCAAGCAATCCTGACGCAGCCTTTCGGCGGAGACACAACGAACATGAATGTCGGTTTCATCGGTTTGGGCATCATGGGCCAGCCCATGGCCCTGCATCTCGTCAAGGGCGGCCACACCCTCTACGCGCACACCCGCAGCGGCGTGCCCGCCGCCTTGAAGGAAGCGGGCGCGCAGGAAAGCGCGTCGCCGAAGGACATCGCCGAACGGGCGGATGTCATCATCACCATGCTGCCGGACACGCCGGACGTGGAACGCGTGCTGTTCGGCGAGAACGGCGTCGCGGAGGGCCTGTCCTCCGGCAAAATCGTGGTTGATATGAGTTCGATCTCGCCGATCGCGACCAAGGCATTTGCCGAGCGGATCGAGGCGAAGGGCTGCGAATATGTGGACGCCCCGGTGTCCGGCGGCGATGTCGGCGCGAAAGCCGGCTCGCTCACCATCATGGCCGGCGGCAAGCAGGCGGCGTTCGATCGCGTCAAGCCGCTGTTCGAGCTGATGGGCAAGAACATCACGCTGGTCGGCGGCGCCGGGGACGGGCAGACCACGAAGGTCGCGAACCAGATCATCGTCGCGCTGACCATCGAGGCGGTCGGCGAAGCGCTGCTGTTCGCCGCCAAGGCCGGCGCCGATCCGGCCAAGGTACGCGGCGCGCTGATGGGCGGCTTCGCCAACTCGCGCATCCTGGAGCTGCACGGCGAACGCATGGTGAAGCGCAATTTCGATCCGGGTTTTCGGATCGAGCTGCACCAGAAGGATCTCAACCTGGCCCTGCAAGGCGCGAAAGAGTTGCAGATGAGCCTGCCTAACACGGCGAGCTGCCTGCAACTGTTCAACGCCTGCACCGCGCAAGGCGGCGGAAAGTGGGACCATTCGGGCATGGTCCGGGCGCTGGAGACCTTGGCGAATTTCTCGATCGGCGGCACGGCGAAGGGCTGAAGCTTGGCCTCGTTCATGCATCGGTGGGTTCGCGGGCGCTTGAGGCGGAGGGAGCGCGCGCCTCGAACGCCATTCGGAGGTCTCCATGGGTAAGTTTCTGCGCTCGTTGTTCGGTCAGGTCGTCATCGCGCTCATCCTCGGCATCGTCCTCGGCTGGGCGTACCCCGCCTTCGCGGTGTCGCTCAAACCGCTCGGCGACGGCTTCATCAAGCTGATCAAGATGGTGATCGCGCCGCTCGTGTTCGGCGTGGTGGTGCACGGCATCGTCGGCGCCGGCGATCTGCGCAAGGTCGGGCGCGTCGGCGTCAAGGCCATCGTCTATTTCGAGGTCTTGACCACGGTCGCGCTCGCGCTCGGCGTGCTGCTCGCCTACGTCGTGCAGCCCGGGGCCGGGATGAACATCGACCCCAAATCGCTCGATGCGTCCTCCCTCGCCGCCTACACTTCCCGCGTCGGGCAGGTCACGAACGAAGTCGACGTGATCATGCGCATCATCCCGACCACCATCGTCGACGCCTTCGCCCAGGGCGACATCCTGCAAGTGCTGCTGATCGCGATCCTGTTCGGCGTCGGCCTGGCGATGCTCGGCGAGCGCGGCCGCACCGTCGCGCACGTCATCGAGGAATCCGTCGACGTGCTGTTCAAGGTGATCGGCTTCATCGTCAAGCTGGCGCCGCTCGGCGTGCTCGGCGCCGTCGCGTTCACCGTCGGCAAATACGGCGTCGGATCGCTCGGCCGGCTCGGCCTGCTGATCGCGCTCTACTACGTGGCGGCCACCCTGTTCGTGCTGGTCGTGCTCGGCCTCGTGCTGCGGCTCGCCGGCTTCAGCATCTTCAAGCTGCTGCGCTATCTGCGGGAAGAATTGCTGATCGTGTTCGGCACCGCCTCGTCCGACGCCGTGCTGCCGCAGGTGATGCGAAAGCTCGAAGCCCTCGGCATCCACGATTCGACGGTCGGGCTCGTCATCCCGATGGGCTACTCGTTCAACCTCGACGGCTTCTCGATCTATCTGACGCTCGCCGCCGTGTTCATCGCGCAGGCGACGAACACCCATCTGTCCACCGGCGAATTGCTGACGGTGCTCGGCGTCGCCTTGCTGACATCCAAGGGCGCGAGCGGCGTTCCGGGCTCGGCGATCGTCGTGCTGGCGGCGACGTTGTCGGCGATCCCGGTCATTCCCGCGATCGGCCTCGTTCTCGTGTTGTCGGTGGACTGGTTCATGGGCATCGCCCGCGCGCTGTCCAATCTGATCGGCAACTGCGTCGCGACCGTGGTGATCGCCGTCTGGGAGGGCGACATCGACCGCGCCCGCGCGGCCCAGGTGCTGGACGGGCACGTCTCCACCGAAGATCTGCTGGCGGCGCCGGAAAACGGCGGGCTCGCCCCCGCCAAAAAGCTGGCCTGAAGGCCGCCGGCACCGGAGAGGAACCGCATGCGCCAAGCCCCGCCCCACCTCCTGCGCGCCATGTTCGACGCGGCCGTCGCTTCGGCCCTGCCGGACCGCTGCGTGCCGCAGCATCTGCCGCCGCCGCCGCGCGGGCGGACGGTGGTGGTGGGCGCGGGCAAGGCCTCGGCCGCCATGGCCCGCGCCATGGAAGCGCACTGGCCGGGCGACCTCTCAGGCCTCGTCGTCACCCGCTACGGCCACGCCGTGCCGTGCGAGCGGATCGAGATCGTCGAAGCCTCGCATCCGGTGCCGGACGCGGCGGGCGAACAGGCCGCTTCGCGCATCCTCGATCTGATGCGCGGCCTGACGCCCGAGGATCTAGTGGTGGCGCTGATCTCGGGCGGCGGCTCGTCGCTGCTCAGCCTGCCCGCCCGCGGCCTGACGCTCGCCGACAAGCAGGCGGTCAACCGCGCCCTGCTGCGGTCGGGCGCGCATATCGGCGAGATGAATTGCGTGCGCAAGCATCTCTCCGCGATCAAGGGCGGCCGCCTCGCCGCCGCCGCCCATCCGGCGCCGATCGTCACGCTGGTGATGTCGGACGTGCCGAACGACGATCCGTCGGTGATCGCGTCGGGGCCGACGATACCGGATGCAACGACCTTCGCCGACGCGCGCGCGGTGTTCGCCAAATACGGCATCACCGAACCCGCCGCCGCCCTCCGCCATCTCGAAGCGGGCGCCGACGAAACGCCGAAGCCGGGAGACGCGCGGCTGGCGGGCGCGCGCACCGTGATGATCGCGACGCCGCAAATGTCGCTGGAGGCGGCGGCGGCAATCGCCCGCGATGCCGGAATCACGCCGATGATTCTCGGGGACGCGATCGAGGGCGAGGCGCGGGAAGTCGGCCGCGTCATGGCCGGGATCGCGCGGCAGGTCGCGCGCCGCGGCCAGCCCGGCCCCACGCCGCTCGTGCTGCTGTCCGGCGGCGAAACGACGGTGACGGTGCGCGGCGGCGGGCGCGGCGGGCGCAATGTCGAGTTCCTGCTGTCGCTCGCGGTGGAGCTGGACGGCTTGCCGGGCGCCTTCGCGCTGGCGGCGGACACCGACGGCATCGACGGCGCGGAGGAGGTCGCGGGCGCGATCGCGACGCCGGATACGCTCGCCCGCGCCGAAGCGATCGGGGTCTCCGCCAAGGCGCGGCTGGCCGACAATGACGGGCATGGGTTCTTCGAAGCGTTGGGCGATCAAGTCGTCACCGGACCGACGCTTACCAACGTCAACGATTTCCGCGCGATCCTGGTAACCGGCGCGGCATAAACGGGCGGAGAGGGAGGACATGCCTGTAACCAGCGCCGCGGGTCGCCGCGTGATGGCGCGGCTCGACGAACTGGCGATATTTTCGGAACGGCCGGACATGCTGACGCGGCTGTTCCTCAGCCCCGAGCATCGCCGCGCCGCCGATCAGGTGCAGACCTGGATGCGCGAGGCCGGGATGCGGGCCGCGCTCGACCCGGCCGGCAACGTCGCGGGCCGCTACGAAGGCCATACGGAGGGCCTGCCCGCGCTGTTGCTCGGCTCGCATATCGACACCGTGCGCAACGCCGGCAAATACGACGGCAATCTCGGCGTCGTGGCGGCGATCGAGGCGGTGGCCGCGCTGCATCACGACGGCGTGCACCTGCCCTTCGCAATCGAGGTGATCGGGTTCGGCGACGAGGAAGGCGTGCGCTTTCCGGTGACGCTGACCGGCAGCAAAGCGGTCGCCGGCACGTTCGACCCGGCCGCGCTCGATGCGGTGGACGCGGACGGCATCACCATGCGCGACGCGCTGATCCGGTTCGGCTGCGATCCGGCCGCCATTGCGGGCGTGGCCCGCCCGCGTGACAAGGTGCTCGGCTATTTCGAGGTGCACATCGAACAAGGACCGGTGCTGGAGGCGGAGAATCTTCCGGTCGGCGTCGTCACCGCGATCAACGGCGCGAGCCGGGTCACCGTCGCGGTCACCGGCCAGGCCGGACACGCCGGCACGGTGCCGATGGATCTCCGCCGGGACGCGCTGTGCGCGGCGGCCGAGATGATCATCGAGGCCGAGCATGTCGGTCGCGAGACCAAGGAGCTGGTGGTCACGGTCGGCAAGCTGAACGTCGAGCCGGGCGCAACCAATGTCATTCCGTCCGGCACCAACTTCACCCTGGACATTCGCAGCCCGAGCGATCTCGTCCGTCGCGACGCGATCGCCCGGATGTCGGACCGTTTTTCCGAAGTCGCGTCGCGGCGGCGGGTCGGCCTCACCATCACGCCCACCTACGCCGAACGCGCGATGACCTGCGACCCAGCATTCATGATGCTGGCCAGCGAGGCCGTCGCCCGCGCCGGATACCGGCGCCTGCTGCTGCCGAGCGGCGCCGGGCATGACGGCCTCGCAATTGCCGCGCTCTGCCCGATCGGCATGCTGTTCGTCCGCTGCGCGGGGGGCATCAGCCACAACCCGGCGGAGGCGATCACGGCGGCCGATGCAAGCGTCGCCGTCGATGTGCTGATCGATTTTCTCCGCCACTTTGATCCGGAAGTGCATTGATGTCCGACAACACCGATCCCATCGGCCAGTTCCTCGCAGGCGAGCGCGACCGGCAGACCGCTTTTCTCGCCGAGCTTGTGAAAACACCGTCCGACAATCCGCCCGGCGACACCGCGCCGCACGCGGAACGCACGGCGATGCTGCTGGAAGCGCTGGGTCTCACCGTCGAGCGCCATCCGGTGCCGGAGCAATTGGCGCGGGCCAACGGCATGATCTCCGCGAGCAATCTCGTGGTGCGCCATCGCTTCGGCGACGGGCCGGTGATCGCGCTCAACGCGCATGGCGACGTCGTGCCGCCGGGGGACGGCTGGACGCAGGATCCATACGGCGCCGCCATCGTCGATGGCTGGATGGTCGGGCGTGGCGTCGCCGTTTCGAAATCGGACATCGCCAGCTACACCTGGGCGCTGCTCGCGCTACGGGCGAGCGGGCTGCCGCTGCGCGGCACGGTGGAGCTGCACTTCACTTATGACGAGGAAGCCGGGGGCGAGATCGGGCCGGGGTTGCTGCTTTCCGAGGGCATCAGCAAGCCGGATTACGCGATCGGCGCCGGTTTCTCCTACGCCGTCGTCAACGCCCATAACGGCGCCTTGCACCTGGAGGTCGAGGTACGCGGCCGTTCCGCCCACGCGGCAAAGCCCGCCACCGGCATCGACGCGCTGGAAGCCGCGACCGCCATCCTCAGCCGGCTCTACGCCTGGCGCCGTTCGCTCGCCGAGCGCGTGTCGTCCGTGCCCGGCATCGGCAGCCCGCAAATGACCGTCGGCCTGATCCGCGGTGGCATCAACACGAACGTCGTTCCGGACCGGGTCGCATTCCGCATCGATCGCAGGATGACACCGGAGGAGCAGGGCGAAGCGGTCGAAAGCGAACTCCGTCAGGTAATCGAGGACGCCGCGCGATCATATCCGGATGCGAAGGTCACGATCCGCCGCATCCTGCTCGCGGAGCCGCTGACGCCGCTGCCCGGCAGCGAGAGGATCTCGGCCGCGCTTTGCGCCGAAGCGAGCCGGATTATGGGTGAAACGGTCGGGACCACCGGCACGCCCCTCTACACGGACGCCCGCCACTACGCCGCGCATCGCGTGCCGATCGTGCTCTACGGCGCGGGGCCGCACAGCATCGAGGAAGCCAACGCGCATCGCGCCGATGAAAGACTGCCGCTTTCCGACCTGTTCAAGGCAACAGAGGTGGTCGCCCGAACGTTGGCCAACTTGCTCGGCTGATCGTGCCGGGAGAGAATGCGCCTGGCTGAACCCAGAATCCAAAATCGGGAGGTAATGTTGCTGTTACGTTCGATCGCGCTCGCAGGATTCCTCGTTGCGTCCGCCGCTTTCTGCACGCCCGGATGGGCGCAGGATGCCGCCGCCGGAGAAAAGGTGTTCACCGTCTGCAAGGCTTGCCATCAAATCGGACCGACGGCGAAGAACGCGGTCGGCCCGGAGCTGAACGGCGTCGTCGGCCGTAAGGCGGGCTCGGTCGAGGGTTACAGCTACTCCGCGGCCAACAAGGAATCCGGCATCACCTGGGACGAAGCGACGCTGACGCCCTATCTGCAAAATCCGCAAGCGGTGGTGAAGGGAACGAAGATGGCGTTCGCCGGCGTGAAGGATCCGCAGAAGGTGAAGGATCTGATCGCGTATCTCAGCCAGTATTCCGCGGACGGTCAGAAGAAGTCGCCGTAATCCGGCGCGTTGTCGTTCCCCCTCCGTGCAGGAGGGGGATGACACGTCGCGTTCAGTACGGCTTCGCCATCGTCGGCGAGGGCGCATTCCCGTAGGTGTTCGCGCGTAGGTTGGTGCCGAGCAGCCGCTCGCATTGCGGTATCATGGCCTGCTGCGGAGCGCTCAAGCCTTGGCCGGCCGCGATCCGGCCTTTCAGAACATTGCAGTTCTGCATGGTCGAGCCGCCGACGCCGGATCCCGTGGTCGTCGTCGTTGTCGCGTCATCCGTCGAAACGGCACCGGATGTCGCCATCGGCGACGGGCTCGACATGTTGGACATGCCGCCTTTGTTGCCGTTCGAACATCCAGCGACCGCCAGCGCCACACCGGCGACGATCAGCGAGGCTCTCCATCCGGATTTCATCACGCATCCTCCACGATTCGTTCAAGCTTGGGATGCAACGTCCGGACTCGCATCCGGTTGACCTGCGCCTCGGAAAGGATGGAGCTGTTGCCAATGGCGCGCGATGTCGATACGGCGGCAAATCCAAACCCGCTCGTGCCCGAGCGCGTAATCCATGAACCGCGCCAGCGATGCCGCGCGGCCGGGCCGGCCGACCAGGCGGCAATGCAAGCCGATCGAGAGCATCTTCGGTGCGGTCTCGCCTTCCGCGTAGAGGATGTCGAAGCTGTCCCGCAAATAGGCGAAGAACTGATCGCCTGAGCTGAACCCTTGCGGGTTCGCGAACCGCATATCGTTGCTGTCGAGCGCGTACGGGATCACGAGCTGAGGCCGTCCGTGGCGCGCATCCCAGTAAGGCAAATCGTCGGCGTAGCTGTCCGACTGATACAGGAAACCGCCCTCCTCCGCGATCAAACGCGCGGTGCTCGGACTGCACCGGCCGAGATACCAGCCGAGCGGTCGCTCGCCGGTCGCTTCCGTGTGCACCTCGATCGCGCGCTGCAAGTCGGCGCGCTCCTGCTCGAGCGGCACGAATTGATAGTCGATCCAGCGATAGCCATGCGTTGCGATCTCATGCCCTGCATCCAGCATGGCGCGAACCGCGAGCGGGTTGCGTTGCAGCGCCATCGCGACGCCGTAGCAGGTGAACGGCAAGCCGCGCGCCGCGAACAGATGCAGCAGCCGCCAGAACCCCGCCCGCGAACCGTATTCATAAACGCTTTCGATGTTCATGTTGCGCACGCCTTCAAGCGGCAACGCGCCCATCGTTTCGGAAAGAAACGCTTCGGATGCGCGATCCCCGTGCAGGATGTTGTTTTCGCCGCCTTCCTCGTAGTTGACGACGAACTGGATGGCGATCCGCGCGCCGCCAGGCCATTGCGGATGCGGAGGTTCGCCGCCGTACCCGATCAGGTCGCGCGGGTAGCCGGATGCGTTCGATTGGCTCATGGCCGTTTTCCTGCCCTTGGCGTCACCGAAATGTCAGCGCGAATAGGGGCGGGTGGCAAGCCTCCTTCGACGCCATCGCGCCGATGTCGCAACCGACGCCAGTCGCAGATCGCCGCGTGCACTGCCGTGCTCGACCCTGCTCGCGTTAACTGCCGAAGCTCCAGGGCGAAACCAGCAACGGACGTGATAACGGCTCGCGCGGTCCGACACGCCGAAGCGCAGCAAGACGTCGTCCAGAAAGCGCGGCTCAGGCAGCCCGGGGACCTGCGCGCGAAATACTCACCGAGGTGAAAGATCAGCTCGTAATTGCCGGCGAGCCGCCGCCGAACCATCGCCCGGCTGACCGCCGCGCGCAGCCGGGGCACCGCGTTATCCGGCGCCGACTTGACAGAAAAGTTTCTGCCGGTATGCAACTACTTGGGAGTAGCCGTGCCGAAAGACGTGGAACGTTATCGGACGCGTTTGCTAGCCGTGCGGTCGTCCGCCTCGCTGCCCCGGTTATTCCGCCTTAGTTGCTGTTGCCTCGCGTTCCTGCTGATGCAGGCTGAAGCCGGTATCGCCGAGGAGACGTCGCCGGCATCGCCGGAGGGCGCGGATTGGTCAGAGATCAACGCCAACAACTGGGCAACGATCAACAAGGACTACGCCGGGCAACGATATGTCAATCTCGGCCAGATCACGCCGGACAACGTCGGTCAACTCAAGGCAGTCTGCGAAAGCCAATTGAACAAGCCGTCCTAACCTTCAACCCCGGCAGCCGGCTGAACGGTGAGCCGAGAACGACGCCGCCGATCAGCCATGCCGCCCTGATCGCAGCCTTCCAAAGGTGGATGGCCGAAGGCGCGCCGTGCCCCGCGCGTTGATCGAACCGGCGTTGGTCAGCGGCTGGGAAGAGCGAGATCCGTTTTGCTGAAATTGGCTCCCTTGTA
>JAFAXA010000238.1 GCA_019241425.1 Acetobacteraceae bacterium
CGATCAATTTCACGCCCTCGAGCAAGCTCGCGGATTGCGGCAACAGACCGAGCACAATGAGACCCAGGCCGAGATTATCCACCTTGGTCAGTGCGTGCAGCCGCGTCAGCGTATCGGGGAAGCGCAGCAATCCGGCCGTGCCTGCCATGAAAAACAGCGCGCCGGCCGCGATGGCGAGGATGCTGAAGGCATCGAGGAGGAGCGTCATTTCCCGGCATCCGCGCCGTCCGGCGGTGACGGCGAAACGCCGATGCCGAACGTCGCCGACGCGAACGCCGCGAGCAGCGACAGGATGAGGGCGACATTCACGAGCGACGGGGCGGCCGTTGCCGCCGCCAACAGCAGCAGCACCGCCCCGCCGCCGGTGCCCAAAAGCTGCGTTGCCGCCATGCGGTCGGCATCGCCCGGCCCGCGCAGCAAGCGGATCAGACCCACGGCCACCATCGCGAACACGAAGGCCGCCACCGTGAGCTGATACTCACCCATGACCGCGTGTCCCGCCCACCGCCCGCACGAACCGCGCCTCTTCCTCGGCCAATTGTGCCGCGACCGGCTGGCCGACATCGGTGCAGTGAACAAACAGCGCATCGCGTTCGTCCGGCCCCGCCGGGAGCGTACCCGGCAACACGCCCATCAACGCGCAAAAGGCGTCTCGCGTGCCGCCGGGCGCGAGCGCGGGCCGGAACCGGACGAAGCCGGGGCGCATCGTCGTGCGGGGGTCGAGGGCGAGGCGGCCGACCGTCACCCCCGCGAGCAGGGACTGCCACGGCAAGCGCAGCAGCAATCCTGCAACGCCGGCCCGCGAGACGCGCCAGACTCCCGGCGGCAGCAGGCGGAGACTCGTCCACGTCGCGGCGATCACCGCGATCGTTGCCGCCGGAAGATCCGCCCAATGCGCGCCCGCCAGGACAAGCCACAAGACGGCGAAGGCGGCGGCGCGGATGGTGGCGCTTCTCACAAAGTCTTGCCCGGCGCCGCGTGCTCCAGGGCGCCCGGCGCCCCCACGCCGGCGGGATCCGGCGGCCGGATCCTGAAGCACGCCACATACAGCGCCGGCAGGACGACGAGCGTGATAACAGTACCGACCAGGAACCCGCCCATGATCGCGAAGGCCATCGGTCCCCAGAAAATCGTGGCCGCGATCGGAATGAGGCCGAGCACCGTGGACACGGCGGTCAGCATGATCGGACGGAAGCGGGACACGCTTGCCTCGATCACGGCCTCCCAGGGCGGCCGGCCTTCGCTCCGTTCGGTTTCGATCTGTTCGATCAGGATCACGGCGTTGCGGGCGAGCATGCCGATCAAAGACAGAATACCGAGGATCGCAACGAAGCCGAGCGGGCGATGGAAGATCAGCAGCGACGCGACGACGCCGATCAAAGCCATCGGGACGACGGCGACCACCAGGAAAAGCCGGCTGAAGCTTTGCAGTTGGACCATCAGGAACGTGATCATGAGCAGCAGCATGAGCGGCACGACAGCGATCACCGAGGCGCGCGATTTTTGGCTCTCCTCGACCGTTCCGCCCACGTTGATCTGGTAGCCCGTAGGAAGGCTGGCCTGTAGCTTCTCGATTGCGGGCGCCAGCCCTTCGACGACGCTTTCGGGAAGGCTGCCGGACGCGACATCCGCTTGCACGGTCAGCGTCGGAACCCGATCGCGACGCCAGACCAAAGGCGGCTCCTGCTCGAAATCGAAAGTCGCGAGCTGGCTGAGCGGCACCG
Source organism: Acetobacteraceae bacterium (assembly GCA_019241425.1). Taxonomy (GTDB): domain Bacteria; phylum Pseudomonadota; class Alphaproteobacteria; order Acetobacterales; family Acetobacteraceae; genus JAFAXA01. Next base: position 1,725 of record JAFAXA010000238.1, read on the forward strand.
TCCGGCCGTTCGGCAATGGAACCTGCACCGTCCGGAGCGTTTCCAGCGAAACGCGCTGCTCATCGGTCGCCCGCGCCACGACATCGACGAGATAGATGCCGTCCCGGATCTCCGTGACCGGCGTGCCGGTGACGACCGAGTTCAGCACCGCGGCGAGCGCCTGCGAACTTAAGCCCAGCAGCCGGGCCTGATCCTGATCGACGCGGATGCGGACCATCCGGGCCGGCTCCATCCAATCGAAATTGACCCGCCGCACGCCGGATTCGGAGGCCATCACGGAGGCCAAACGGAGTGAGATATCGCGCACTTCGGCCGTATCAGGCCCGCTCACGCGGTACTGCACCGGCCAACCGACCGGCGGCCCGAGGCCGAGCGGCGAAACCCGTGTCACCGCCTCCGGGAATTTCTCGGCCAACGCGGTTTCCAGCCTCGCTTCCAGACGTTGCCTGGCATTCACGTCCTTGGCCACGACGACGGCCTGCGCAAAGAAGTCGTTCGGCAATTCGACTAGCAGGGGCAAATAGAACCGGATGGCCCCTCGCCCGACATAGGTGCTCCAACTGGCGACGTTCGCGTCGTCCTTGAGCAGCCGGTCGAGTTCGCCCGCCACTCTTTCCGTGGCGTCGATGGAGGCATTCTGCGGCAGCCTGAGGTCGATCAGGAGATCCGGCCGGTCGGAAGGCGGGAAGAATTGCCGCGGAATGAACGGCGACAGCAGCAGGGTCCCGACGAACAGCGCGAGCGTGATCCCGATGGTCAGCCAGCGCGCACGCATGGCGCCGGCGAGCATGCGGCGAAACCCCGCCAAGATTCTGCTCGGCCGCCTGACCTTCGAGGCGTCGGGCTTGGCAAGCAGCACCACGCCCAGCAACGGCGCGAACAGGACGGCGACGAACCACGAGACGATGAGCGCGATGGTGACGACGGCGAAGATCGAGAAGGTATACTCGCCCGCCGAGCTTTTGGCGAAGCCGATCGGCACGAATCCGGCCGCGGTCACGAACGTTCCGGTCAGCATGGGAAACGCGAGCGTCGTGTAGGCGAAGGTCGCGGCATTCTCCTTCGTGTCACCGCCGTCCAGGCGCGAGGTCATGACGTCGATCGTGCTCATGGCGTCATCGACCAGGAGGCCGAGCGCGATGATCAGCGCCCCCAGCGAAATGCGCTGCAGGTCGATGCCGAAAAACTGCATGATCGGAAATACGACGGCGAGGGTCAGCGGGATCGAGAGGGCGACCACCGTCCCGGCCCGCAGGCCGAGGCTCACGAAACTGACCGCCATAATGATGGCGATTGCCTGCCAAAGCGAGGTCGTGAAGTCGCGGATCGCATGATCGACGACGTGCGGCTGATCCGCGACCAGGACCGGCTCGATGCCGATCGGCAGGTCCGCCGTTATCTCTTTCATCGCCGTATCGATATTTCGGCCGAGTGCCAGGATGTCGCCGCCTTCCCGCATCGCGATCGCAAGCCCGATGGCGGGCTTGGAATTGACACGGAACAGCGGTTGCCGCGGGTCCACGAAGCCGCGCCGGACTTCCGCAATGTCGCGCAGCCGGATCAGGCGGCCGTTCGCGACGAAGTTCACGTTCCGCAGATCCTGCTCGGATTCGAACGCGCCGGAGACGCGGAGCAACAGTTTTTCGCTCCCGGTCTGCACGATGCCGGCCGGGCTGACGATGTTCTGTGCCTGCAAGGCGGCGAGAAGGGCCGCCCGGTCGATGCCGAGGCCCGCAAGCTGCTGCATCGAGAACTCGACGAAGATGCGCTCGTCCTGCGCCCCCAGCACCTCGATTTTCGTCACGTCCGGCACCAGCAGCAACCGGGAGCGGATATCCTCGACGTGGTCCCGCAGCTCGCGTTCCGAGAAACCGTCGGCGGTGAAGCCGTAGATTATGCCGTAGGTATCGCCGAACTCGTCGTTGAAGCCTGGACCGACGATGCCCCTCGGCAAGGTATGGCGCATGTCGCCGACACTCTTGCGTACATGATACCAGGTATCGGGAACGTCGTCGGGCGCGGTCTCTCCCTTCAGATTGACGAAAATGGTTGCCTGACCGGGAGTCGTGTAGCTCCGCAAGAAGTCGAGATGCGGCGTTTCCTGGAGCGTGCGTTCGAGCCGTTCCGTGACTTGCAGGAGGGTATCGTTCAGCGTGGCGCCGGGCCACGCGGCCTGCACGATCATCGTCTTGATGACGAAAGCCGGGTCTTCGTTGCGGCCGAGCCGGGAAAAGGCGCTGGCTCCCGCGAGAGTCGAGGCGATCATCAGGTAGACGATGAACGAGCGGTGGCGAAGCGCCCACGCGGAAAGATTGAAGCCCACTACGCTGCCGGCCCTAGCAGCCGGACCTTCTGACCCGGATGCAGTACCTGCACGCCGGCCGTCACGACGATA
>JAFAXA010000046.1 GCA_019241425.1 Acetobacteraceae bacterium
GCCGGTGGCCGGCGCCAATCTCAGCCGAAACGCGGTGCGGAGCGTGCAGGCCCGCCTACGCGAGCTGAACTACTACCATGGTCCGGTTGACGGGGTGTGGGGTGGCTCGACCCAGCAGGCGGTCGAACGATTTCAGCAGGGGCGCGCCTTGCAAGTCAACGGTCAGCTCAACCCGACAACCATCTCGGCGCTCGGCCTTGCCCCGGACGTGTTCGCGCGCTGATGCGCGGTGCCTGACCGGCCGGGGAGAAAACGCGCGGGCGCTCTGAGGAGCCGCCCGCCGATCGGGTCAGACCTTCTCGACCTGCCCGTATTCCAGTTCCACCGGCGTCGAGCGGCCGAAGATGGACACGCTGACCTTGACGCGGCCCTTTTCCTCGTCGACCTCCTCGACCGTGCCGTTGAAGCTCGTGAACGGCCCGTCGGCCACCCGCACCTGCTCGCCCACCTCGAACAGCACGGAGGGGCGCGGATGCTCGACGCCCTCTTGCGCCTGTTTCATGATGCGCTCCGCCTCCGCCTCGCTGATCGGCGAGGGCCGCATCTTGCTGCCGAGAAAGCCGGTGACTTTCGGCGTGTTCTTGACGAGATGCCAGGCGTCGTCCGTCAGGTCCATTTTCACGAGCACGTAGCCCGGAAAGAACTTCCGCTCGGTGTTGACCTTCTGTCCCCGCCGCAGTTCCACGACTTCCTCGGACGGCACGAGGATGTCCTCGAACTGCTCGGCCAGACCCTTCTGCGCCGCCTGCTCACGGATCTGCTGGGCGATCTTGCGCTCGAACCCCGAGTAGACATGCACGACGTACCATCTCTTGGCCATCACCGGCCCTCCTAAAACCCAACGCCGAACAAGGCGCGCACGCCGACGCCGATGACCTGATCGACCACGAAGAAGAACACCGCGGCCAGCGCCGCCATCGCGAACACCAGCCCGGTCGTGACCAGCGTTTCCTTGCGGGACGGCCAGGTGACGCGCGCCACCTCCGAGCGTACCTCCCGCACAAACTTAGCCGGATCGACTGCCACGCCGCGCATTCTCCGCTTGTGTCCCGGTCCACGATCGACGGCTGGCAGGGGTGGAGGGTCTCGAACCCCCAGCCTCCGGTTTTGGAGACCGGCGCTCTAGCCAATTGAGCTACACCCCTGCACGGCGGGCCGAGCGGACGCGCCGTCCCCACGCCGTCACGCGAGCCGCGTAAAAAGGGCGGCCCGGCGGGTAAGTCAATAGTGTTTCGGGAGCTTGTCGCGCGGCGGCGGTGGAGCGGGTGACGGGAATCGAACCCGCACAGCCAGCTTGGAAGGCTGGAACTCTACCATTGAGCTACACCCGCGCGGCCGCCCGGCTGGTGGAGGGGGTTGGATTCGAACCAACGTAGGCGTGCGCCAGCGGATTTACAGTCCGCCCCCTTTAGCCACTCGGGCACCCCTCCGGCTGAAACCGGTGCGCGCATCGGCCGGAGCGGCGCAGTAAGGCCAACGCCCGGGTCTTGTCAAACACTCCGATCCGGGTTCTATCCGGAAGACTCTCCGATCGGAAAAGCCCTGAGAGACATGACGGAACGCCCGTCGGCCGCGCCATGAAACCGCCCCGCTCCGGCCGTCCCGGCGCTTCGCATGGGTCCCATGGTGGCCCGGGTTCGCCGAACCGAGGCGGACCGCAAGGTGGCCGCGACGCCCCTCGCGGATTCAGGCCGCCGGACGACGGACGCGATCCGCGCCGGTCCGAGCGCGGCGGCAACCCAGGGGGCTTTGCCGGCCATCACGGGCGGGGAGGCGGCCAGCCGCAACGGTTTCAACCGGGTGAGCAGAGTCGCCGCCGCGAGGGCGGTGGCGCGGCGCATCCGGGGCCGCGTCCGGGGCTCGAGACGCCGCGCGGCGCTCTCTGGCTATACGGCCAGCACGCGGTCGCGGCCGCGCTTGCCAATCCGGCTCGCCGGCTGCGTCGGCTTCTGGTGACGGAGGAGGCCGAAGCAGCGCTCGCCGCCCGTCTGACGCCGCCCTGGTCGGTGCAGCCGGAGCGGGTGGAGCGCGGCCGGCTCGATGGCCTGCTCGGGCGGGATGCCGTTCACGGCGGTATCGCGCTGCTTGCCGATCCGCTGGCGACGCCCCCGCTCGCGCAAGCGCTGGAGCGACCCGGCCCGCTGCTCGTGCTCGACCAGGTCACCGACCCGCGCAATGTCGGGGCGATCCTCCGCTCCGCAGCGGCATTCGGCGCCGCGGCGGTGATCGTGCAGGACCGGAACGCACCGGAAGAAACCGGGGCGCTCGCGAAAGCCGCCTCGGGCGCGCTGGAATCGCTGCCGCTGCTGCGTGCGGTCAACGTCGCGCGGACGCTGATCGCGCTCAAGGCTGCCTCCGTCTGGGTGGTCGGGCTCGACGCCGGGGCGGCCCAGCCTCTATCGGGGCTCGCCTTGGCCGGACGCCGGATCGCGCTGGTGCTGGGTGCGGAACATGAAGGCCTGCGCCGGCTTACCCGGGAAACCTGTGACGAACTCAGCAAGCTCGAAATGCCGGGCGGGATGAACAGCCTCAACGTGTCCGCTGCCGCAACCGTCGCGCTTTATGAGATTGGACGGCGAAATGAATGAACGCAGTCTCGTTATTGTTCTCGATGCGTTTGCAGAAACGAGGAATTAAACAAGAACGGATACGGTTCGCATCGAGCCGCCGCGGACCGGCGTCCCGGCCAATACAAACGCCAAAAGGGCCGGATCGCGAGGAGCCGAGATGCTCACCAACTGGAACCACCTCTCCAACGCTTTGCAGCTCACCGTGACCCGCGCGGCCTTGCAGCACGCGGCGCACTGCATCGCCTCGCAGGCCGAGGCCCTGGCGAGCGAAATGGAGGATGGCGCCCTGACGGATCGCGGCGGCCCGGACGCCCTGCGCCTGCTGGCAGCCGTGGTGCGGCTTGCCGGCGGCGAGGAGATGGCGGCTGCCGGTCACGCCTGAAAGTCGCCGGACCAGCCCCTCCTTCCGGACGGGCTGGTCCGCACCGTTTCAGCCTTGCTGCGACTCGTCGTTGCTGCCCTGCGAGGGGCTGACGGCGATGAAGGCCGGACGGCCGTCGCGGATCACGCGCAGCGCGACCACCGCATCCGTCTTCGCCGTCGCCGACCGGATCGCCCGTACTGCCTCGCTGGGCGAGCCGACCGCCTTGCCGCCGACGCCCACGATCACGTCGCCCGGCCGGATGCCGGCCTGCTCCGCGGGCGAACCCGGCTGCACCTGAGCCACCACGGCGCCTTTGGTGCCGTCCGGCAGATCAAGCTCGCCGCGCATGTCCGGCGAGATCGGCGCCAGCGCCAGTCCGAGCTTGGGCTGGCCACCGTGCTCGCCTTCGCCCCCGGTGCCGCCCGCATTCGCGGTCTGGTTTTCGGCCGGAAGCTGCGTCACGGTCGCCTGCGCGGCCTGCGCCTCGCCGTCGCGAAGGAAGTCGATCTTCGCTTCGGTGCCGGGTTTGAGGTTGGCGACATCGACCGCGAGATCGCGCGGATCCTTCACCGTCTCGCCGTTGACGGCGGAGATCACGTCGCCCGGCTCGAGCCCGGCCTTCGCCGCCGGGCTGTCCGGCTGCACGCCCGCGATCAGCGCCCCATTATGCCCCTTCAGCCGCAGCGCCTTCGACAGCGACTCCGCGACCGGCTGCGCCTCGACGCCCAGGTAGCCACGCGTCACATGACCGGATTTCTCCAGTTCGGCGACGACGTTCTTGACCGTGTTGGAAGGGATCGCGAAGCCGATGCCGATGCTGCCGCCGGAGGGTGACAGGATCGCCGTGTTGACACCGATCACCTTGCCGTCCTGGGTGAACAGCGGCCCGCCCGAGTTGCCTTGGTTGATCGGCGCGTCGATCTGCAGGAACTGGTCGTACGGCCCTGCACCGATGTCGCGGCCCTCGGCCGAGATGATGCCGGCGGTCACCGAGCCGCCGAGACCGAACGGATTGCCCATCGCGACCACCCACTCGCCGGGACGGACCGCTTTGCTGTCGCCGAGCTGGATGTAGGGCAGCGGCTTGCCGGCCTCGATCTTGACCACCGCGAGGTCGGTCCGCGCATCGCGCCCGATCACCTTTGCCGGCAGTTCGGTGCCGTCGTCCAATTGCACGGACACGGTTTTCGCGCCCTTCACGACGTGGTTGTTCGTGACCACCGTGCCGTTCGGGTCGACGATGAAGCCGGAGCCGCGTGCCTCAACGGCGTGCCCGTGCGGCTTATGGCCGGGGCCTGCGAAGGGCATCGGCATCGGCGTTCCGTCCTCATCCGGCTCGGCCGCGAGCTTCGAGGTGATGGATACGACGGCGGGCTTGGCCTGGGCGACCAGGTCCGCGAAATCCGGCAGGTGCGCGGTCGACGTCGTCGTCGGGTTGACGGGTGCCGCGGTGGTGGTTTCGGCCGCGTCGACATGGGCGACCGCAAAGCCGCCCAGTGCCGTGCCGGCAAGCAGAACGGCCGCGAGCGCCGACCGGCGCAGGCGGCGAAGGGCGGCGGGGGAAGTCGGATTAGCCATGATTGCTCCTCGGCGTTCCTGATACGGACGGCGCGCGCTGGCGCCGTCGCTCGCGTCAAGATGAGGAGGGAGTGATGACCGTTCCTCTCGCGCCGCGGTTAAACCCCCGTCACCTTGAGGTTTTGTGACCGCTCGACGGCGTGCCCCGTTCCGGGCTACTGCACCGCTCGCCGGCGCCGGGTTAGCACAGCGGTAGTGCAGCGGTTTTGTAAACCGAAGGTCGGGGGTTCGATCCCCTCACCCGGCACCAGGACAACCGCACTCCCAAAACCTCGGCCCTCCTGTCAGGCCGGCCGCAGTCCGGCGGCCTCGCGCGTCGGAGATGCTTCAACCGGCGGGATCGCCGCATTGACCAGCAGGAAGTAGATCGTGGCCGCCGCGACCGCGACCGCGGCCGCGACCAGGAAGGCCGGTTCGAACGAGCCCGATCGCTGGACGATGAAGCCGGTCACCATCGGGGCGAGCGCGCCGCCGAGATAGCCGCCGAAATTCTGCATTGCACCGAGCGAAGCGGTCGCGTTCGCGGGTGCGGCGATGGGCGCCATCGCCCAGGCCGTCGTGCTCGAGGAATAAACAAGAAACAGCGACGCCGAGATACACGCCACCGAAACGACGTTGCTGGCCGTCTCCGCCGCCAGCACCGTGAATAGAGCCGTGAGCACGAGAGAACCCGCCATCGGCAGCTTGCGGCTGTTCATCGGCGAAACGCCGCGCCGGACCAGGAAATCCGCGAAACGGCCGCCGAGCACGCTGCCGAGCACGCCGAACAGGAACGGCACCGCCGCAATCCAGCCCGTGCTCTTGATGTCGATGTGGCGCTCGATCTCCAGATACCCGGGCAGCCAGGCGGTGTAGATCCAAGTGATATAGATCGTGCCGAAATAGCCGGCGATCATTCCCCAGGTGGTGCGATATTCGAGCAGCCGCCGCCAGTCCGCCCAAGTCACCGGCCGGGCACGCTCCCCGGCGTCGCCCTCGCCGAGATAGGCCTGCTCCTCCGCCCCGAGGCCGACCTGGCCCGGGTCGCGATGCAGCACGTAGAACGCCACGGCCAAGGCGATCCCGACCAGGCCCATGATGATGAACATCCAGCGCCAGCTCAGGCTCAGCATCAGAAAGGTGAGCAGGGGCGCGGAGATCGCGGTTCCGAGCGTGGACGAGCAGTTCCAGATGCCCGTTGCGCTGCCCCGGCTGTGCACGTTGAACCAGTCGCGGGTGATGCGCGCGCAGGTCGGATACATAGGCGACTCGCCGACGCCCAGCAGCACGCGCGCGCCGAAGAACGTGCCGAAGCTGGTCACGAAGCCGCCAAGCACCTGCGCCAGCGACCAAAGCGTCAGGCTGATCGTCAGCATCAGGCGCGGCCCGAACCGGTCGATCAGGGCGCCGGCCGGGAGTTGAAAGAACGCATAGGCCCAGAGAAAAGCCGACAGCAGCAAGCCCATGTCGGCGAGCGACAAGCCCAGATCCTGGCGAATAAGCGGATTGGCGATCGCAAGCGTCGCCCGGTCGACGTAGTTGATGATCCCGCCCAGCACGAGCAGCGTCAGGACGGTGCGCTGAATGGTTTTGATGCGCGGCGTCGCTTGGATCATCGCCCTCTCTCCCGGCCCGAGCCTTCTTATCCGTCAAGGATGGGCGTGCCTGGCCGGGCTGTCCAGCGGGCCGGATCGTCGCGTGCCCCTCGACACCGCTCCGGCGAACGTCCATCTCACGCCCATGTCCCAGACGCTGCTCCGCACGCCGCCAGTGCCGTTCCTGCCGCAAAAGCAGACGGCGCGTACCGGCGGCGCGCGTCTGACCGTTGTTTCCGAATACGAGCCGAACGGCGATCAACCAACCGCGATCCGCGAGTTGACGGCGGGCATCCAAGGCGGCGAGCGCGACCAAGTTCTGCTCGGCGTCACGGGTTCCGGCAAAACGTTCACAATGGCCAAGGTTATCGAGGCGGTGCAGAAGCCGACCCTGATCCTCGCGCCCAACAAGACGCTAGCCGCCCAGCTCTACGGCGAGATGAAGAGCTTTTTCCCGAACAACGCGGTCGAGTATTTCGTCAGCTACTACGACTATTATCAGCCGGAAGCCTATGTTCCGCGCACCGACACCTATATCGAGAAGGACGCGCAGATCAACGAGCAGATCGACCGCATGCGCCACGCGGCGACACAATCCCTGCTCGAACGCAACGACGTTGTGCTCGTCGCTTCCGTGTCCTGCATCTACGGTATCGGCTCGGTCGAGACCTACGCCAAAATGGTCGTGAAGCTGCAAACCGGCGGCCGGATCGAGCGCGACCGGCTCGCCAAAGCGCTGGTGGAATTGCAGTACCGCCGCAATGACGCCGGGTTCGCGCGCGGCATGTTTCGGATGCGAGGCGAGACGGTCGACATCTACCCGAGCCATTACGAGGATCGCGCCTGGCGGGTGGTGCTGTTCGGGGACGAAATCGAGACCATCCAGGAATTCGATCCGCTCACCGGCGAACGGACCGCGGATCTCGACCGGATCACCATCTACGCCAACAGCCACTACGTGACGCCACGCCCGACGCTCGGGCAGGCCATCCACGACATCAAGATCGAGTTGCGCGAGCGCTTGGCCGAGCTGACCGCGCAGGGGAAACTGCTTGAAGCGGAACGCCTGCAACAGCGGACCACATTCGATATCGAGATGATGGAAACGACGGGTTCCTGCAAAGGCATCGAAAACTACTCGCGTTATCTGTCCGGCCGCCGTCCCGGCGATCCGCCCCCCACTCTGTTCGAGTATTTGCCGGAGAACGCGCTGCTGATCGTCGACGAAAGCCACGTCACCGTGCCGCAGATCGGCGGCATGCAGCGCGGCGACTATGCGCGGAAGTCGATCCTGTCGGAGTTCGGATTCCGGCTGCCGTCCTGCATCGATAACCGTCCGCTCAAGTTCGAGGAATGGGAGCGCTTCCGGCCCCCAACGCTATTCGTCAGCGCGACCCCGGGACCGTGGGAAATGGAGCGCACCGCCGGCGTTTTCGCCGAGCAGGTGATCCGGCCGACCGGCCTGATCGACCCGGTGACGGATGTGCGCCCCGTGGATCGGCAGGTGGACGACCTGCTCGCGGAATGCCGCGCAACGATCGCGAACGGGGCGCGCGTGCTGGTGACCACGCTCACCAAGCGCATGGCCGAGGATCTGACCGAATATCTGGCCGAGCACGGGGTAAAGGTACGCTACCTGCATTCCGATATCGACACGCTGGAGCGTATCGACATCATCCGCGACCTGCGGCTCGGCGTCATCGACGTGTTGGTCGGGATCAATCTGTTGCGCGAAGGACTCGACATTCCGGAATGCGCGCTGGTCGCGATCCTCGATGCCGACAAGGAGGGTTTTCTCCGCTCCGGCACCAGCCTGATCCAGACGATCGGCCGCGCGGCCCGCAACATCGACGGCCGGGTCATCCTCTACGCCGACACGATGACCGAAAGTCTCAAGCGCGCGATCGGTGAAACGGAGCGCCGCCGCGCCAAACAGCAGGCCTGGAACGAAGCCAACGGCATCACCCCGATTTCGGTGCGAAAGCACATCGGCGAGGTTTTGACCTCCGTGTTCGAGCAGGACTACGTAACCGTCGCGCCCGTGCGCGACGCGGGTTTGACGGAATTCGTCGGCAAGGATCTGAAAGCCTCGATCGCCGATCTGGAAAAGCGGATGCGCTCGGCGGCCGCCAATCTCGAGTTCGAGGAAGCGGCGCGGTTGCGGGACGAGATCAAGCGGCTGGAAGCGCTCGACCTCGGATTGGAACCGCCGCCGCTGGCCAGTTCCTCGGTGCGCATGGGGTGGTCGGCCGGCGGCAAAAAGGATCGAACGCCCGAGCCGCTCGGGCCGGGCGGCGGTGGCTACGATCCGGCGAAGCTCCGCAACCGGCCACGTCGCCGCCGCGCTTAGCTTTCGTTCGATACGGCCGGATCGAGGGCGACGTCGCGACCGCGGCGACCCAGGCTTTCGCCGCCGTCGATGGTGATCACGCTGCCCGTCATCGACGTGGTGGCAATCAGAAACCGCACCGCGCCCGCAATATCCTGCGGCACGGCGTTGCGGCCGAGCGGCGACGCGCGCCAAGCCCGCTCGAAATTCGCCACCGACTGCTTGCCGCTCCGCAGCACCAAGCCGGGCGCGATGCCGTTGACCCGGATGGCAGGGGCGAGCGCCATGGCGAGCATGTGATTGAGAGAGGCCAGCGCCGCCTTGCTCGCGGTGTAGGACAGAAAATCCGGATTGAGGTTGGCGAGTTTCTGGTCGAGCAGATTGACGATCAGCCGGTCGGCATCCGGCGCCGTACCCGGCGCGCTTGCAAAGGCCTGCGACAGGAAGAGCGGCACCGCGACGTTCAGCCGCCAATGCGTGTCGAAGCTCTCCCAGGTTACGTTTCGGACCGAATCGTAGGTAAAGGCGGCGGCGTTGTTGACCAGCAGATCGATGCCGCCCGTTTCGCGTGTCACCGCTTCGATCAGGCCGGCGACGTCGGCGCGTTCCATGAGGTTGGCCTGCACCACGAAGGCGGCGCCGCCATCGCACCCGATCCGATGCGCGAGCGCGTCGGCGTCCGGACGCGAATGGAAGCTGTGGATCGCCACCCGCCAGCCATCGGCGGCGAGCGCCTCGCAGATCGCGGCGCCGATCCGCTTGGCTCCGCCCGTCACCAATGCAACGCGCCGCGCTGCCCCCGGCGTGCCGCTCATGCCGGGTTGCGCCGCGGACAAAACAGCTCGATCCCGGCTCCCTCCGCGTCATGGAAGATGTCGGGCTTCAGCAGCCTGACTCGGCAGGCGTCCACCCTCGGATTGTCGAAACAGCGGGCGATCAGTTCCTCCGCCAGCGTTTCCAGAAGCGCGACATGCGGCCGATGCTTCCAGCCGCGCAGCACGTGGATGATCGGATCGTAGTCGATGAAGTTTTCCGCGGGAGTCGCGGGATTTTGCATCCGGCTGAACATCTCGATGGTGACCAGAAGCTTGGTCGTTCGTTCGGCAGAACGTTCCCAAGGATGCATGCCGACATTCGCTTCGACTCGCACGTTCCGCAGCATCGAGCAGAGATAGGGCTCGGCCGGCGGCGAGGCCGCAAACATCGTGGACATCCCGCCACCGCCCGTTGTCATGTCGGGGATCTAGCACCCCGGAGGACCGGCGCAAGCGCAACCCCGGCGACCTCGCGTGCCGTGCGGAATCGGCATCGCCGGGAACGAGATTGGGCTACCGTGCCGGCGACGCTTGCACTACCGTGCACGGGCAACTTTTGACGTTCGCTCGCGACGGCCGCCCATCCCCGCAAACGCCTCTCGCAGCGAGCCAAGCTCCTCCGGCAAGGGGAGCCGCGAGCCGGCGATACTGCGCCGCAACATTGTCGACAGGGTAAGCACTTGGCGCGAGCAGCGAATTTGTCCACGCCCGCCGGCTGTGCTTCCCGGTTCAGTGGCATCGCCCTGGCTTCGAATCAAACACAGCGTGTAAAATGAATGATTTCAACTGCTTACGTAACTGCTCGCGTTTTGGGCAAACCTAAAAAACCGAGGAAAACCGCCGTCTTGACGATTCTGTGAACGTCCCTGCCCACAGACTTGTCCACAGGATCGGTGGATTTCTAAATCAACCGTTAACTCGCTATTCACGCGCCCGCAGCAACGCGGCCGTGGCATAAGATTGCCGATGTCCGACGGTCCCGAACAAGCCGCGGTCGGCCCAACCGCCCCGACCGGGGTTGGGTCGATAGAGCGCGCGCTGGAGACGATGCCGCTCGGGCCGGGCGTCTACCGGATGCTGGATGCCGGCGGGGACGCGCTCTACGTCGGCAAGGCGCGCAGCCTCCGCAAGCGGGTGACGTCCTATACCCAGTTCGGCCGGCTCAGCGAGCGGCTGCGCCGAATGGTCAACGAAACCGCGTCGGTGGAGGTGGTCACCACCCATACCGAGGCGGAAGCGCTGCTGCTCGAGGCGAACCTCATCAAGCGCCTCAAGCCGCGCTTCAACATCGTCCTCCGCGACGACAAATCCTATCCCTGGCTGATGCTGACGGAGGACCATCCGTTCCCGCAGATCGTCAAACATCGCGGCGCTCATCTTCGCCGGGGCAGCTACTGGGGGCCGTTCGCCTCGGCTTGGGCCGTCAATCAAACGGTAACGGCCATGCAGCGGGTGTTCCTGCTGCGGTCCTGCGCCGACACGGTGTTCGCTAACCGCACCCGCCCCTGTCTGCTCCACCAGATCCGGCGCTGCTCGGCGCCCTGCGTCGGTCGCATCTCGGAAGGGGACTACGCGCGCCTGGTCGGGCAGGCGAAGGCGTTCCTGGAAGGCCGGGCGGCGACCATCCAGGCCGAACTGGCGGCCGAGATGGAAGCGGCCGCCGATGCGCTTGCTTTCGAGACCGCCGCTTCCGTGCGCGATCGTATCCGGGCGCTCACCTTCGTGCAGGGAAGTGGCGTCACCAACCCGGCAAGCCTCAGGGACGCGGACGTGATCGCCGCCTGGCAGATCGCAGGACAGACCTGCGTGCAGGTGTTCTTCGTGCGCGGCGGCAACAATAACGGCAACCGCGCCTTCTTCCCGGCGCACGCAAAGGCTGAGGAGCGGGCGGAAGTGCTCGCGGCCTTCCTCGCGCAGTTCTACGACGACAAGCCGCCGCCGCCGCTTATCGCGGTCAACGAAGCGCTGCCGGAACAGGCCCTGATCGCGGAGGCCCTGTCCCTGAAAGCGGGGCGGAAGGTCGAGATCGCGGTGCCGCAACGGGGCGAGAAACGCGCCGTCGTCCTGCATGCGGAAACCAATGCGCGGGAGGCGCTGGAACGGCGCCTCGCCGAAACGGCCGGCCAGGCCAAGCTGCTGGAGGCAACCGGCGAGCTGTTCGGATTGCCGGCGCGCCCGGAGCGGATCGAGGTCTACGACAACAGCCACATCATGGGCACCAACCCGTACGGCGTGATGATCGTGTCCGGGGCGCAGGGTTTTATGAAGGACGGCTACCGCAAATTCGGCATCCGCGGCACGATCGCCCCCGGCGATGATTTCGGCATGATGCGCGAGGTGCTGGAGCGCCGTTTCGCCCGGGCGCTGAAGGAGCAGGCGGCGAGCGCCGCCGCATCGGCGAGCGTCGCCTGGCCGGATCTCGTGCTGATCGATGGCGGCGCCGGGCAGCTCTCGGCGGCGCGCACCGTGTTGCAGGATCTCGGCGTCACCGACGTGCCGGTGGTCGCGATCGCCAAGGGTCCGGACCGCGACGCCGGGCGGGAATGGTTCCACACCGACGGACGGCCGCCGTTTCAGCTCCCGCCCCGCGATCCGGTGCTCTATTTTTTGCAGCGGCTCAGGGACGAGGCGCATCGGTTCGCGATCTCCGCGCACCGGACCGGCCGCTCCAAGGCGCTGGTGCGCAGCGAACTGGACGAGGTGCCGGGCATCGGCGCGGCGCGCAAACGGGCGCTGCTCAACCATTTCGGCTCCGCGCGCGGCGTCCGCCAGGCGGGGCTTGCCGATCTCGAAGCGGCACCCGGCATCAGCCGCGGCACCGCCCGGCGCGTTTACGCGCATTTCCATCCGGGCGTCCGATTGGAAGGCGGTTCATGACAGCTTCGCTGGCCGTTTCGGTCCGGCCGCACTAGGGTCCGGGTCCGATGCTCACCGATCTGCCCAACCTCTTGACGCTGTCGCGGATCGCCGCGATCCCGGTCGTGGTCGCGCTGGCGGCGCTGCGGGCCGCGCCGGCCGATCTTGCGGCCTGTGTCGTGTTCAGCGCCGCCGCCATCACCGACTATTACGACGGCAAGCTCGCGCGCACCCGCCGGCAGATGTCGGATTTCGGCCGCATGCTCGACCCGATCGCGGACAAGCTGCTGGTCGGCGCGGCCCTGATGATGCTCGCCGGCGAGCAGCGGCTCTCGTTCTGGGGACTGTTTCCGGCGATCGTCATCCTGCTGCGCGAAATCCTGGTCAGCGGCTTGCGCGAATACCTCGCCGGGATTCGCGTCGGGCTGCCGGTGACACCGCTCGCGAAATGGAAGACCGGGTTTCAGATGGGCGCACTCGGTACGTTGCTGGCGGGGGACAGCTCGGCCGCATTCCTGCATCTGTCGTTGCTGCCGGTCTCGGCGATCGGCGAGGCCATGCTATGGGTCGCCGCCGGACTGACGCTGATGACGGGATGGGATTATCTGATGGCGGGCGTCCGGCATGCATCCGGTATGCAACGGGCTTCCCGGGATGCGGTCCCGCCGCACGCATAGGTGGCGAGGTCTCTTGAGCCTTCCCTCCCGAACCGGCACATTGCGCCGCCGGACGGAGCTTTCCGTCGAATCGGAGCTTTCTTGATGCGGCGTTTCGCCCTGTTCGGACTTCTCCTCGTGTTGTGTGATTGCTCTGGTTTCGGCGAATTCATCGGTGATACGCACACCTACGAGACCAATCCGAATGCGCCGTTCGGCAACAGCGAAACCCTGCGGCGGGTGAGCGGCGTCGAGACGACAACCGAACCGTTGATGCCGGAACCCGGAAACATCTGGCCCGACGTGGTATCGCCCACGCCGACGCTGCAGGATCTGGAAAAGAGCGGAAACGAAACGACGCCCGCGCCCTCCCCGGACATGACGCCGTATCAGCCGGATCATCGCCAGCCGCGTCCGGGCAGCTCGACGCCGCCCGGATCGAACCAGCCCGGGCTCGCTCCCCCCTTGCAGCTTCCGCCGCAGCCGGCACCGCCCGTTTCGTCCGTGCCGGCTTCGCCGCGCGCCGGACAAACGGTGCAGACGCCATCCGGTACCGGCGTGACCACCGGCGGCACCAGCGCCTATCAAACGCTGACAACGCCAGGCGGAACGGCGATCGTGGTGCCGAACGGCAACGGGACGAGCACGGTCATCCGCCCGGACGGAACGGTCGAGACCATCCCCTCGCCCCGCTGATCCGATGGATGCCGCCCGCCCCCTCACCATTCTCTACTTCGCGTGGCTGCGCGAGCGGGTCGGCACGGCGGAGGAGACCGTGCAGCGCCCCGCCGATATCCGCACCGTCGCCGGCCTGATCGGCTGGCTCCGGCAACGGTCGCCCGGGCACGACGCGGCGTTCGAAAACGCGCGCGTCATCCGCTGCGCGGTGAACGGCGAATTCGCGGATGCCGCCGCGGCATTGGGCGACGGTGACGAGATTGCGTTCTTTCCGCCCGTGACCGGCGGCTGACGATGGCAACCGTGCGCGTGCAACGGGAGCCGTTCGACATCGGCGCGGAAATCGCGGCGCTCACCGCCGGCCGCACCGACATCGGCGGCATAGGCAGCTTCCTCGGATGCGTGCGCGCCGACGCAGCCCCCGGCGAACCGGCGATCACACGCCTGGTCCTCGAGCACTACCCGGCGATGACGCAGCGGGCGATGGCGGATATCGCGGCGGAGGCGGAACGGCGCTGGTCCCTGCTCGGCTGCACGGTCCTCCATCGCGTCGGCCCGCTCGCGCCGGGCGATCCGATCGTGCTGGTGCTCGCGGCGGCGGCGCACCGCCAGGCGGCGCTGGAGGCGACTTCGTTTCTCATCGATTGGCTGAAAACCCGGGCGCCGTTCTGGAAAAAGGAGTGCCTCGCCGACGGCCGCGAGCGCTGGGTGGATGCGCGCGACGCGGACGAAGCCGCGGCGTCCCGCTGGGCTGACGCCGTCGCGCCCTGACGGAGCCCACGCGCGGGGCGGCGAGCAGACCCCGACGCGGGATTGGCCGCCGCATCGCAGGTGATCGCCCGCCCGAATGGGTGCGTGGATCTCAATAGTCCGGCGGTCCGGTCCCGGTGCGCCCTGGCGGCCGGGAGCCGGGCCTCGGCGCCATCCGCGGCAAGGGCGGCGATTTCGGCCAGCGCAGCCAGTCGGGCTTCGCCGGCAGGGGTGGACGCGCTTCCGGCGGCGCCGGTCTCGGCTCAGCCTCCGCCGCCCGGCGACGGGGCCGCCGGGGGCGTGGCGGCAGACGCAAGCTGTCCGGCAGAGAAATCCGCAGCATGTGGCAAAGCGGGCGCAGGATACGGCCTGCCTGCGGCGCCTGCGCCAGCAGCGTCAGCAACGCCGGATCGGCAAGCAGAGTCTCGATCTGCGCCCGGCCGATGCGCGTGTTCAATTCCGGCGCCAGGGACAGCAGCCAGCCATACGCCGTCGGCGCCGGGACGTTCACGTCCTGCGCCTGCGCTTGGTTCCGGCTCTCCGGCGCAAGCTGGCGCGGCTTGCGCTTCGCGGCCGGGCCGCGGCGCGCCGTAGACAACCGCCCGGCCTCGAAAGCGACGACGAGTGCGGAAAAGCGCGCAACCAGCCGCTTGAGCCGGTTCCACGTGCCGAGCGCGAGCGGCGCCAGCTCGCGGTTCCTCGGCAGGCTGAGAGAGAAGCCGCGAAGCACCAGCTCGATCGCATAGGCGAAGCGCTCGGTCAGGCTCTGGGCGGGGG
>JAFAXA010000126.1 GCA_019241425.1 Acetobacteraceae bacterium
CTGCCGGCGAGCCAGCGCGTCTCGGAGGAAGCCTGGTACGAGGGCACGGCAGACGCCGTGTATCAGAACATCGACATCATCCAGAGCCATCGCCCCGAGCACATCGTGGTGCTGGCCGGCGATCACGTCTACAAGCAAGACTACGAAGCGATGCTCCAGCAGCATGTCGATACCGGGGCCGATGTCACGGTCGGCTGCATCGAGGTGCCGCGTATGGAGGCGGTCGCGTTCGGCGTCATGCATGTCGACGAGCACGACAAGGTGTTGTCGTTCCTTGAGAAACCGAAGGACCCGCCCTCGATGCCGGGCCGGCCTGACGTCGCCCTCGCCAGCATGGGCATCTACGTGTTCGCGACCAAGTTCCTGTTCGAGCGGCTCCGCGAGGACGCGGCCAACGCCAATTCGAGCCATGATTTCGGGAAAGACATCATTCCGGACATCGTGAAGAATGGGCTTGCCGTCGCGCACCCGTTCTCGCGCTCATGCATCCGCACCAGCCCCGACGCGGAAGCGTATTGGCGGGACGTCGGCACGGTCGATGCCTACTGGCAGGCGAATATCGATCTCACGGCGCCGCTTCCGGCGCTCGACCTCTACGACCATGACTGGCCGATCTGGACCGACGCCAGCATCACGCCGCCCGCCAAATTCGTGCATGACCGGGACGAAAGGCGGGGCTCTGCCGTCGATTCGATGATTTCAGGCGGTTGCATCGTGTCCGGCTCGACCTTGCGGCGGTCGATGCTGTTCACATCGGTCCGGGTCCGCTCCTACGGCAAGATCGACAAGGCAGTGATCCTGCCGGAAGCGATGATCGGCGAACACGTGCGCCTGTCCAACGTGGTGATCGACCGCGGTGTCCGCATTCCGACCGGTCTCGTCGTCGGCGATGACCCGGAACTGGACGCCAAGCGGTTCCGGCGCACGGATAAGGGCGTGTGCCTGATCACCCAGCCGATGATCGACCGGCTCGGCGACCAAGAAAAAACCGTGCATCCGATCCCCTCTGGGGCGGCGGTTCGCTGAAGGGGTCCGGGCGCGGCCGGACCCTGATGCGTTCGGGGCCGGCGGCGCGGGTCAGATCGATTCCTTGAGTTCCTTCGCCGCCCGGAACGCGACCTTCTTGCTGGCCTTGATCTTGATCGCTTCCCCGGTCGCCGGGTTGCGGCCCATGCGGGCGGCCCGCTTCTTGACCTGCAGGATGCCGAGGCCGCCGATGCGGACCCGGTCGCCTTTCCGCAAATGCTTCACCACCACGTCAACGACGTTGTTGAGCACGAGGTCGGCCTGCCGCTTCGGCATCTCATGCTCTTCGGCGATATGCGCCGCGATCTGACGCAGCGTGACGGTCGCACCCGCCTTCCCGGCGGCCGTGGATTTCGCCGCTGTTTTCGCGGCGGTCTTGGGCGCGGATTTGGCCGCGGCTTTGGGGGCCTTGGCCTTGGCGGCGCTGGCGGTGGATTTCTTTGCTCGTACAGCCATTTGAGGGCCCCGACTCGCTGTTCGCAGTGATCGCCCGCGACTATGACATTCCGCGTTCCGCCCGAGAACAATCATGTGGGCGAGGCAGCGCCGAGCGCGCTTCTATTTGCGGTCGTCGGGCTTGGAGGCGGCGAAGGGACGGCCGAAGAACCGCCCGAACGCTTCCCGGAACTGGTCCGCGTTCTGCGGCAGGAAGGCCGACCACATCTTCAGGATCGCTTCCGGCGACATGGCGGCGACCGAGTCGAGCATCTGCTTCTCGAACCGCGCCATCACCTTGTCCTGCATCGGCTTCAAGTCGGGCTGGCCGAAAAAGGTGCGCGCTTCTTCCGGCGTGCAGTCGATTTCGATCGTGACCTTCACCGGCGCGGTTCCCTCGTGGCAATGGCGGCGAACTTGCAGCCCCGCCACTCTGCGCAGAATGCGGCCGACGCCGTCAATACAGGCCGGCGACGGGGTGACCGCGTCAGGTTAGGGCGGCGGACGGCGCGATCGCCCGTGGGTTGGGCCCGCTTCGCTTAGGCCGGCGCGAAGCTGCCGTCCTCGCCGAGCAAAGTGAGCACGCCCGTGTAGATGCCGAAATGGGCGCCGCGGATGTGCAAGGAGCGGTTCTCGACCCGCTCGGCGATCCAGGGAAAGGTCATGAGGTTGCGAACGGACAACCGCACCGTTTCCTGCTCGGCGCGCGTTTGCCAATCCTGCGGCTCGTAGCACTCCAGCACCGCCTTGCGCACCGGTGCGGCGATCGAGATCCAGGGGCCGACGAAATCGGAGGCGGCGTCCGGCGCGCCGTGCATCAGCGCCTTGATGCCCCCGCAATTGGCGTGGCCGAGCACGACCAGTTCGGGGATTTGCAGCACCCGGATGCCGAACTCGAGCGCGGCGCTGGTGCCGTGATAGGCGGCATCGGGCGCGAAGGGGGGCACCAGATTGGCGACGTTGCGCACGACGAACAGTTCGCCCGGCGCCGCGTCGAAGATCATCGTCGGGTCGACCCGGCTATCGGCGCAGGCGACCACCAGGGCGGTTGGCGACTGACCTTCCACCGCCAGCGTCTGCATGAGTTGGCGCCGCTCCGGCCAGTTGCCGTCGCGGAAGCGCTTATAACCGTCGATCAGACGATGCACGGGCGCGACCGGGCTGCCGGAGGAGGGTTCATGCGCGCCTGATTGCGCGGAAGGAGGATGAGGCCATGTTGCCCACCATGACAGGGTTGACGCCGGCGGCTAGTCTCGGCCGCCCGGCCGGAAGCCGAGACGCCGCTTTGAACACGCAATAAGAGTGCCAGGAGGATGCCTATGACGCCGAAAGCGCTTGCCGTCGCCATCGCCACCGCGGGATTGCTCGCCAGCCCCGCCCTTGCGGATACGGTGCATTTTCAGGGCACGCTCAGCCCGGGCGCGGAGGTGCCGCCGAAGCAGACGGACGGCAAGGGCGCCTGTAGCGCGACGCTCGACACCTCGAGCCACAAGCTCACCTACGACATCACCTATTCGGGTCTGAGCGGGCCGCCCACGATGGCGCATTTCCACGGTCCGGCCGAGCCGGGCAAGAATGCCGGGGTGGTGATCCCGCTCGATCCGCCGACCAGCCCGATCAAGGGCACGGCCACGCTGACCGAAGCGCAGCAAGCCGACCTGATGGGCGGCAAGTGGTACGCCAACGTGCACACGGCCGCCAACCCGGCCGGCGAGCTTCGCTGCCAGATGATGAAGAGCTGAAATCGGGGCGCGGCGCCCAGGCGGTGCCGCGGGGTTCCGGCCGCACGGGCGGGTGACTCCGGGGTGACCGCGCTTCGTCCGAAGCTCTTGGTTGCCTTTGGTGGCTGGCGGCGTTTGCCCGGAACAATTGCGAGGCTTCGCTCGAGGCGAGTCCGTGGTTGAACTTCGAACGCGGAATCTGCTCGTCCGCCCCCTCGGGCAGATCGCGCCGACGCTGCTACACGGCTATCTGATCCAAAACCGGCATTCCCACGGCCAATGGGAACCGGCGCGGAGCGACGACTATTTCGCGCTTGAAAGCGTGAAGGCGCGCTTCGTTTCCGGCGAGTTCGAGACGCCGGACGAACGCCGTTTCGCTTTGCTGTTGCAGGGCGGATCCGATCTGGCCGGCGTCGTCAACTTCACGAACATTGCCGGATACCCGTTCGAGGCGTGCCACCTCGGCTTCTCGATCGCGGCAAAACACGAGGGCAAGGGCCTCATGCGGGAGGCGCTTCTATGCACCATCACTCATGTGTTCCAGACCCTCGGCCTCAACCGCGTTATGGCGAATTTTGTCCCGCGCAACGTCCGGTCCGCCCTGCTGCTGAGCGGATTGGGATTCACCATCGAAGGCTTCGCCAAAGACTATCTCTGCATCGCCGGGCGTTGGGAGGATCACCTTCTCACCTCGGTCTTGCGGAAAGACTGGCACGGCGAGGGCGCGCCCTCCCGGGCGCGAATTACGCCAGGGTAGGCGAGCCACAGGGTGCGTGCTGCTCCAACGTCGATACTGCCCGGGGCCATCCTGGATTTTAGTACGCTGCGCGCCCCGGCCGTGGCCGCTGCGGTGGCTCATCCGGCGCGCCCGCAACATCGGTGTCGCCGGCGGTATCGTCCGGTTCCGTCGCGGAGGGGGTGTTGGCCTCCTCGCCCGTCGCCGCGGGGAGAAAGCCCCGCGCCAGTGCGATTCTGCGAAATTCGATAGCGCTCATAATCGTCACGCACCCTCTGCAAGCGGCGGCCAGTGAAGCAGAGGGGGGTGACCAAAAAGTGTCCCGGATATGAGTTTTTGGACAGGTGGGACGAACTCGCGGCTTGGTGCGTCCTTTTTGTCGCGCCCGGTGCGAGCCACTCCGGCAAGAGTGCCGAGCGCCAGAACGGGACAGGCTCATCCGGCCCGATCGCGCCGGGACAGCGGCAATGAGTTCACGCAAACAAAGGTTGGGATAGACTGCCCCGACAGGGCCGCGAAGCCTTGGCCGAAGCTATCGAACATCCAAGGAGGCCGCAATGAGGCTATCGCCTCGCCTTGCGTTCCTGGCCATGCTCTCCCTGTCCGCCATACAGGTCGCCTACGCGGCCGACTGGCCGAACCAAACCGACGGTGATCTGATCCTCGACAGCTATGTCTGCGCCAACGGCGACAGGTTCGTCTCGCTGAAGCTGCACTATACGACGATCGGCACGCCGCGCCGGGACGGGCAGGGTCACATCACCAATGCAATTCTGCTGCTGCACGGCACCGGCGGCACCGGCAAGGAATACCTGCAGCCCGAAATCGCCGACCACCTCTTCAAGCCCGGAGCGATTCTGGACGCGTCGCGCTACTACATCGTGCTGCCCGACGGCATCGGCGCGGGCGGGTCGAGCAAACCGTCGGACGGTCTCCGCGGCAAGTTTCCGGGCTACGGCTACACCGATCAAGTCCGCACGCAGCAGATCACATTGGCCCATCTCGGGGTCGATCACCTGAAGCTCGTGTCGGGCATCTCCATGGGCGGCATGCAGACCTGGCTTTGGGCTGAACTCTACCCGAAGGCGATGGATGCGGCGGTGCCGATCGCGTCGATGCCGATGCCGGTCAGCGGCCGCAATCTGATCTGGCGCCAGATCATCGTCCGCGCGATCGAGAACGATCCGGGCTGGAATGGCGGCGCCTACGAGACGCCGCCGACCGCGTGGTCGCAGATCGCCGCGCCCTTGTTCTTCTATATGCTCAGCACGCCCGAGAAGCTGCAGGAGGCGGCACCGGATCGTGCGCGAACACTCGCCTGGTACGACGCGATGGCGGCCAAGTGGCGAGGGCTGGATGCCGCGAACGCGCTGTTCTCCGTGCGCAGCTCGTCCGATTACGACCCAGGCCCGATGCTTGGACACATCGAGGCGCCGCTTCTCGCGGTCAATTTCGAGGACGATGTCGTGAACCCGATCGAGTTGGCGCCGTTGGTGCGGCAGGCCATCGCGCCGGTGCCCTCGGCGCGGTTTCAAGTGCTGCAAGGTGGCTTTGGACATGCCTCCATCTATCACGCGGACGCTTGGGCCGGCGCGATGGCCGCGTTCCTCACCGGCCTCTCCGGGTGGAAGACCGAGTGAGCCGCATCAGTGGCGGGCGGCACCCTCCGCGCCGATGCCGGTCTGCGAGCGGACATATTGCGGTTCGAACGCCGCTTCTTCGAGTTTCGCCGTGCGGCTGCGGTCGAGCACGGAGAATAGCCAGCAGCCGAGGAAGCCGAGCGGCATCGAGAAGATCGCCGGCGCGTTATAGGGGAACGGCGCCGAGCCTTTCGGGTGCAGCAGCACGAGTTCCCAGATCGACGGGCTGAGCACGGTCATGACCACCGCCGAGATCAGCCCGATCCAGCCGCCGATCGCGGCGCCACGGGTCGACAAACGGCGCCAATACATGGACAGCAGCAGCACCGGGAAATTGGCGCTGGCGGCGATGGCGAACGCCAAGCCCACCATGAAGGCGACGTTGATCTTTTCGAACACGATGCCGAGCACGATCGCCAGAATGCCGAGCACCACCGTCGTGATCTTCGACACCCGCAATTCCTGCCGCTGGTCGACGCGCCCGCGCCGGAACACGCTCGCGTAAAGGTCGTGACTGACCGCGCTCGCGCCGGCCAAAGTGAGGCCGGACACCACGGCGAGAATGGTTGCGAATGCAACGGCGCTGATGAAGCCCTTCATGATGTCGCCGCCGACCGCGTGCGCGAGATGGACGGCCGCCATGTTGCTGCCGCCCAGCAGGCCGCCGTGACCGTCCGAATAGAGGGTGTTGGTGCCGACCAGCACGATCGCGCCGAAGCCGATGATGAAGGTCAGGATGTAGAAGTAGCCGATGAACGTGGTGGCCCAGAATACCGACTTGCGCGCCTCCTTGGCGTCCTTGACCGTGAAGAACCGCATCAGGATGTGGGGCAGGCCGGCCGTTCCGAACATCAGGGCCATGCCGAGCGAGATGGCCGAGATCGGG
>JAFAXA010000179.1 GCA_019241425.1 Acetobacteraceae bacterium
ACCAGCCCGTCCCCCCGCAACTGTTCGATGGCGCGGGCGACAGCGCCCGCCTCCACGAGCGCGCGCTCGGAGGTGAAAACGTCCGGCTGCACGCCTAGCAGCGCCATGTCCTCGCGGATGGACGCCATCATTTCGGCAACCGCGAAATCGCGCACGGTATCGAGCCAGACATGGGGCGCGGCGATGCCGCCATCGTCGCCCGCGAGCGCCGTGCCGTGATCGGCGGCGAGCTTGAGGCCGATCGGGACGAGGTAATCGCCCGGATATTGCAGGCCGCCCGGGACTTCGGCGGCGAATTGCTCGGCGGTCATCGTCGTGCCGATCGCTTGCAGGTAGCGCCAATACGTGGCCCAGGCGAGCGCCGTCACCTGCGCGCCAGCGTCGTTGACGTAATACTCTTTGGTCACCGCGAACCCGGTCTTGCGCAGCAGGTTGGCGAGCGCGTCGCCGACCACCGCGCCCCGGCAATGACCGACGGTGATCGGGCCGGTCGGGTTGGCCGACACGTATTCCACATTGACGCGGGTGCCGGCGCCGAGCGGGCTGTCGCCGAACCGCTCGCCGGCGCGGAGCACGGCGGGCAGCACCGCCCGCAGCGCGTCCGGCGTCAGGCGAAGATTGACGAAGCCCGGACCGGCCGCGCTCGCTTCCACGACGCCC
Organism: Acetobacteraceae bacterium; assembly: GCA_019241425.1. Lineage (GTDB taxonomy): Bacteria > Pseudomonadota > Alphaproteobacteria > Acetobacterales > Acetobacteraceae > JAFAXA01. The sequence continues at coordinate 661 of JAFAXA010000179.1, forward strand.
GGAACCGTTTCGAGCTTTGCCGCCAGCGCCGCCGCGATCTTCGCGGGCGGCATCCGGGCGGGCTTGGCCGCGACCAGCGCCGCATTGGTTGTCATGTCGCCATGCGCGGGATCGCGCGCCGGCGTCACCTCGATCTTGTCGGCGATCGCGTCCGGGAGATCCGGAATGGATTCCCGGAGCCGCGCGAGAACGTGGCCGCGCATGGCGGCGAAAAGATCGGACGGCGTTTCGGTCATGGCGAGGCTTTCAGCCGGGAATGGAAAGGTCCGTGAGGCGGCGATGCTCGTCCATTGCGAAGCGGTCTGTCATGCCCGCGATGTAGTCGCTGACGATACTGGCGGCGCGATGCGTGTTGCCTTCCCCGGCCCGCGCCCGCCAGTCATCCGGCAGCAGGCTCGGGTGCGCGCATAGCAGCGTCCACAACTCCTCGGTGAGCCGGCGTGCCTTCAGGGTCATGCGGTTGACGCGCCAGTGCCGGTACATGCGGGTCCGCAGAAAATCCTTGATGACGAGATTGGCGTCCGCCATCGCCGCGCCGAACGCGACCACCGGCTTCTTGGCGTGGCGGATCGCGTCGGAGGAGGCCGGGCCGAGCGCCGCCAGACGCCGCCCGGTCTCGGTCAGCAGATCGGTCACCATGGCGTCGATCACCCGCCGGATCGTCTCGTGGCGGAGCCGCGGCGGCGGCACGTCGAGGCTGGCGCGCCTGGCCGCCGCCAGCGCCGGGCCGACCACGGGCAGATGCGCGAGGTCGTCCGGCGTGAACAGCCGCGCGCGCATCCCGTCATCGAGGTCGTGGCCGTGATAGGCGATGTCGTCCGCAAGCGCGGCCACTTGCGCCTCCGCCGACGGGTAGGAGCCGAGGTCAAGCCTATGGCGGCCGTCATATTCGGCGATGTAGCCGCGCGGCCGGGCCACCGGGCCGTTGTGCTTGGCGAGGCCTTCCAGCGTTTCCCAAGTAAGGTTCAACCCGTCGAAGGACGCATACCGGCTTTCCAGCAAGGTGACGACGCGCAGCGACTGGCCGTTATGGTCGAAGCCGCCGAACTGACGGGAGGCGGCGTCGAGCGCCTCCTCGCCGGCATGGCCAAATGGCGGATGGCCGAGATCGTGGGCGAGCGACAAGGCTTCGGCGAGATCCTCGTTGAGATGCAGGGCGCGGGCGATCGAGCGCGCGATCTGCGCGACTTCGATGCTGTGCGTCAGCCGGGTGCGGAAGAAGTCGCCCTCGTGGTTGACGAAAACCTGCGTCTTGTATTGCAGCTTGCGGAAGGCGGAGCTGTGGATGATGCGGTCCCGGTCGCGCTGCCAGGGCGAGCGCGGCGGGGCTTCCGGCTCGTGATGCAGCCGCCCGCGCGCGGTCTCGGCGGTTACGGCATAGGCGGCGAGCGACATGGCGGCGGCTTACACCCGGCTTGACACTCCAGCAATGCGCCGCGGCCATCCCTTCCGTCACAAAACCTACGTGCCGCCTGGGCCGCAAAGAAGCGCCCTCCCTCGCCGATTGGAGAGGCTGACCTTCAAATTTGGCGTTCCATCCTCCATCTTGCGCGCATGGACACGAATGTCGCGGCGCCCCCGTTCGCCCTTTCCGCCCGCGCCGCCATGCGCATTGCGGCGATCGCCGCCGCCGAGGGCGGCGACCCGGCGCTGCGCGTCGCGGTGCTGGCCGGCGGGTGCAGCGGGTTCCAGTACAAATTCGAACTCGACCGCTCGCGGCAGCCGGATGATCTGGTGGTGCGCCGCGACGGCGCGACCGTGCTCGTGGACTCGGCCAGCCTCGACCTGCTCGCGGGCGCCGAACTGGACTACGTGGACGAGCTGATGGGCAGCTATTTCGCCGTGCGTAATCCACAGGCGACCTCGGGCTGCGGCTGCGGCACCAGCTTCTCGATCGACTAACCCTCCGACCCGCTCCCCTGCCGTGAAGATCGCGACGTGGAACGTCAATTCCATCCGTCAGCGCGAGCAGCACGTCTTGCGCTGGCTCGAGGACGCGGCGCCCGACATCCTGCTGTTGCAGGAGATCAAGTGCGAAACCCACGCCTTCCCGGAGCAGTCCTTCGCGGCGGCCGGCTACAGTTCCTGCGCGGTCGGCCAGAAATCCTATAACGGCGTCGCGGCGCTGTCGCGGGTTCGCCAGCCACTTACCGTCACCCATCGCTGCCTGCCGGGGATGCCGGAATCGGACACCCAGGCCCGCTATCTCGAATGCGAGGCGGACGGGATCACCATCGCCTGCATCTATTTGCCGAACGGCAATTCCGGCGGCGAGGCCGGCTTCGCCTACAAGCTCGAATGGATGGACCGGCTGGCCGACCGGGCCGAAGCCCTGCTCGCGGCCGATACGCCGCTGGTGATCGCCGGCGATTTCAACATCTGCCCGGAAACGCAGGATTTCGCCCCGGGCACGCTCGCGCCTGGCGATGCGCTGATCCGGCCGGAAAGCCGCGCCCGGTTCCGCCGCCTGCTCTGGCTGGGCCTGACCGATGCGGTTCGGGCGATCCACCCTTCCGGCCCGGTCTGGACCTTTTGGGACTACCAAGCCGGCGCCTGGCAGCGGAACAAGGGGCTGCGCATCGACCATTTGCTGCTTTCGCCCACCGTTGCCGAACGGCTGGTGGCGGCCGACCCGTTTCGGCGGGAGCGGGGCGCCGAACGCGCCTCCGACCACGTGCCGGTGATGGTGGAGTTGAGCTTGCCATGAGCGACGCCGAGAGATTTCACCGGGAGCAGATCGAGTACTGGAACAGCGCCGGCGGCGAGCGCTGGGTCACGCAGCAGGCGCATACCGACGCCATGCTGGTGCCGATCACCGAACGCGCGATCGCCCATGCCGGCGTCGCCAAGGGCGAACGGGTGATCGACATCGGTTGCGGCTGCGGCGCGACGACGATGGCGCTCGCCGACCGCGTCGGCCGCGAAGGACACGTCACCGGCCTCGACGTGTCGGCGCCGATGCTCGCGGCGGCGCGGCGGCGCGGCTCCGGCCGGAGCAACATCACCTGGCTGGAAGGCGACGCAGCCGCCGTTCCGTTGCCGGAAGCGGCGGCCGACCTCTTGTTCTCGCGCTTCGGGGTCATGTTCTTCGGCGATCCCGTCCGCGCCTTCGCGCATCTCCGTCGCAGCTTGCGGCCGGGCGGCCGGCTCGCCTTCGTCTGCTGGCGCGATTTCGACGAAAACAAGTGGATGAAGGTGCCGCTCACCGCCGCCTATCAGCACGTGCCGAAAATGCCGAAGCTGGCACCCGAGGAGCCCGGACCCTTCGCCTTCGCGGACGCCGCCCGGATTGCCGCTATTCTCGACGGGTCCGGGTTCGCGACAGCCCGCATCGTGCCGTTCGACCTGCAACTCGACATCGCGGATGGCGGCGGCCTCGACCGCGCTTGCAGGCTGGCCGTCGAAATCGGGCCGGCGAGCCGCGCCTTGCGGGACTATCCGGAGGCCAAGCCCGCCGTCGTCGCGACGTTGCAGGACAAGTTGCGTCCCTATCTGCGCGGCGACACGGTCCCGCTGGCGGCGGCGGTCTGGCTGGTTTCCGCAACCGCTCCGGCGGATTGAGGCGGGCGGTCGCGCTGACGCCGCAGCGACGGCGCCGCTCAGCGCCAGTGCGCCGGAACCCAGACCCAGGTGCCGCCGCGCCGCACCCATCCGCCCGGCGCATACTGCGCGTAGTGCGGGTAGCGGGGCACGTAGCGGCCGCCGACCCAGACATAGCCGCGGCCACTCCACTGCCAGTGGCCGGGCTGCCAGATATAGCGGCCGGGCGGCGCAACGGGGACCACCTCGTAGCGCGGCGGCGGCACGGGCGGGTAGTACGCGTAAGGCTGCGCCAGGGCCGGGACGGCGGAAAGCAGCAGCACGCTGGTGAGCAGGGCCAATCGGTTTCGCATGGGATGCACTCTATCCGGAAAGCGGTGGCGAAAGCGCGGCGGCCCGGTGCCGAATTGTTGCGAAGCTTGTCACTCAGGGCCGCCCCAGGAACACCTGCGCCGTCGCATAAGAGAGCCAAACGCGGCGGCCGAACAGCAGATCGGCGCCGAGCACCAGATCGACGCCGGTTATCACCAGATCGGCCGCGACCAGCAACCGCGCGGACGCGATCGTCTCCGTCCCGATGCGCAGGGCGGCGAACGGACGCGGCTCCGCCCCGACCGGATGGGGGCCGATGCCGTCGAGTGGCGGCCCCGCCGCGCCCGAGGGCACGTGCAGGCGCACCGCCCCGCTTCGCGTGAGGACCGATTGCGCGGCGCCGGTGTCGATCAAGGCGCGGAGCGGGCGCCCTCCCACGCTCGCGGGAACGATCAGCCATCCGGCCGGCGCCGGCTCGGCCGCGAGCACATCGTACGGCTCCGTCCAGGGCAGAAAGCGGCCCGAGCAGCCGCCGACCCGGTAGAGGCCAAGCCGGCCGCCGCCCGACTCCCACGCCAGATCGTAGCTTTCCAGATAGTCGGCACCGAGCAGGCCCGACACGGGCGGCCCGCCGCCGGAGGGAAGCTCGGGCACCACGGCCATGCTCATGTCGTTGGCGGCGCTGCGCCGGTGCAGCGGGGCACCGCCCAAGGTCAGCGTCCGCAGGCGGGCGACTCGATGCCGCACCAGACCGCCGACACCGCGCATCGTCATCGCGGCCCATTCGTCGAGCGCGGCGCCGACCTGCCGCACCGCCGTTTCCGTGAGAACGCTCCTTGCCGCGCCGGTGTCGAGAATGAACGGCGCTTCCACGCCGTCCGCTGCCGCCGCGACGACCGGGACACCGCGCGACAGATCGGGCACCACCTCCCCTCGCCGCTCGATGACGCAGGCGGCGTGCGCCGCCGGTCCGAGCGCAATCAGCAATGCTGAGAGCAAAGCCGGCGGCCGAGCAGCGCGGATTGCGTTGACGCCGGCCCGTGCCAGGCGGCGCCGGTCGCCATCGACGTCCAGGCTTCGTGCGATCATGCTAGGTGCCTGCCGCCCGGCTGAGAGCGGGCCGGCGAATGCACTCGCGGTTGGGGGAGGAGTTGAGCATGTCGATGACGGTCGGCTTTGTCGGTCTCGGCGCCATGGGATCGGCCATGGCGGCCAATCTGGTCAAGCGCGGCTTCGACGTGCGCGGCTTCGACGTGCGGCGCGCCGCGGTCGATGCGCTGGCGGGGTGCGGGGGCACGGCTGCGGGCTCGGCCGCCGAGGCGGCGGCGGGTGCCGAGGTGCTGGTGCTGATGGTGGTCAACGCCGCGCAGGCCGAGGAGGTGCTGTTCGCCAACGGCGCGCTGGAAGCGCTCGCGCCGGGGGGTGTCGTCGTACTGATGGCGACCTGCCCGCCCGGTGCGGTGGAAAGGTTGGCGGCGCGCGTGGTCGCGACGGGGCGGGGCTTGCTCGACGCGCCGGTATCGGGGGGCGTCGCGGGCGCGTCGGGCGGCACGCTGACGGTGATGGCGTCCGGCCCCGCCGCCACGTTCGACGCGGCCAAGCCGGTGCTCGATGCGTTCGGCGACAAGGTGTTCCATGTGGGCGAGCGCCCGGGCCAGGGGGCGGTGGTGAAGACGGTAAACCAACTGCTCTGCGGCGTGCACATCGCCGTTGTCGCCGAGGCGTTCTCGCTGGCGGCCAAGGTCGGCGTCGATCTCGACATCATCCTGCGCATCATGAGCAATTCCGCCGCATCGAGCTGGATGCTGCGCGATCGCGGACCACGCATGCTGCAGGCCGATCCGGAGGTTTCGAGCGCGGGCGACATCTTTGTGAAGGATCTCGGGATCGTGCTCGATGCCGGACGCGAGGCGAAAGTCGCGCTGCCGCTCGCGGCCGTTGCGCATCAGCTCTTTCTGGCAATGGCCGGCCGTGGCGAGGGGAGCGCGGACGACAGCCAGGTGATCCGCACGTATTACGCAGTGAACGGCGGATAGCGCTCCCGGTGCGGACGCGTTCGGGCGGCGCGCGGCCGGGGATCGCCGCAGCTTCCGCGGCCCTGATACTGGGCAGTTTCGTGTGGTTCGCGACGCCTGCGCGCGCGGCACCGGATGACGACGGCCCGGCCTACGGCCCGGAGTTGCAGGGCTTCGACTACCCATATCCGGTCAGCCGTTTTGCGTTCGTTTCGCAGCACGCCGCGCTGGAGATGGCCTATATGGACGTCGCGCCCACGTCGGCGGCCAACGGGCGTGTCGTGGTGCTGCTGCACGGCAAGAATTTCTGTGCCGCCACCTGGGAGACGACGATCGCCGCGCTGACGGGCGCCGGTTATCGCGTCGTTGCGATTGATCAGATCGGCTTCTGCAAATCCCGGAAACCCGAGCGCTACCAGTTCAGCTTCGAGCAGCTTGCCGCCAACACGCATGCCCTGCTGCTTTCGCTCGGCATCGCACGCGCCGTGGTGGTCGGGCACTCGACCGGCGGCATGTTGGGCATCCGCTACGCGCTGATGTATCCGGAGGCGGTCGAGGATCTGGTGCTCGCCGACCCGATCGGGCTCGAGGATTGGCTCGCCAAGGGGGTGCCGTGGCAGAGCGCCGATCAGTGGTATGCGCGCGAGTTGGGCACCACCGCCGTTCGCATTCGCAACTATGAGCAGACGACCTATTACGCGGGGCAGTGGCGGCCGGAATACGAACGTTGGGTGCAGATGCTGGCCGGCCTGTTTCGCGGGCCCGGGCGCGAGCAGGTCGCCTGGGACTCCGCCCTGCTGTACGACATGATCAGCACGCAGCCGGTGATCTACGAGCTGGACCGACTCGCGATGCCGGTGCTGCTCGTGATCGGCGACAAGGACACGACGGCGATCGGCAAGGAGTTGGCCCCGCCTCCTATCCGTGACACGCTCGGCAACTATCCGGCGCTCGGCAAAGCCGCCGCAGCGCGCATCCCGCGTGCGACGCTGGTCGAATTCCCGGATCTCGGCCACGCGCCGCAGATCCAGGCACCGGAGCGGTTTCACGCAGCGTTGCTCGGCTGGCTTGCCGGGCAATCACCGGGTGAGTCGACGCAGCGGTAGTTCCAGTCCTGGGCGAAGACATGCACGCCTTCGGGTCCGGCCTTCCCTATCATTTGTAATGATTCGTTTGGCAGTTCCGGCCTAGGCTCGCGACGAGGGTTCGGCAGGAGCGTGCCAGAATGTCAGCCGTAGCCATTGACTATATCTTTGACAGCACGAACGAGTGCCACCGGCTTGAACGCCAAGCCGCGATCATCAACCTTCCGCACCTGCTACAACACGTTCCGGCAGTGCCGGACGGCGGGCGCATCCTTGATGCAGGGTGTGGGTCCGGCGCGATGGCCCGGCTGCTCGCTTCCCACAATCCGGCCGTCGAGGTCGTCGGCATCGACCTCAACCCAAGCTACGTTGCCTTTGCCCGCGAGCGGGCCGCCGCGGACACTCTCGCCAACCTGTCCTTCGAAGTCGGCGACCTGCAAAGTCTGCCTTTCCCGGATACAAGCTTTGATTTCATCTGGTCGCAGTTTGTTCTTTATTTTGTGCCGAGCCCAGACTTGGCGATCCGTGAGTTCCGCCGTGTGCTTCGTCCGGAAGGCGCCGTCGCGGTGAGCTTGCACGAGGGCACCTTCACCACGAACAACCCCGTCGATGCGGACCTGCAGGGCCGCATTGAGAGCGTCATCTTTGGTCTTGTGAACGCCCAGCTTGCCCGGCGGACAGCGCCGATGCTGCACGCGGCCGGGTTCGAGGGCATTACGGTCGCGATCGAAGCGGATCCGATCTATACCGCGATCGGCGCCATCGCGCCCGACCAGCGCCGCAATATGGAGGAGCTTTTTCGGCCGATCATGCCGCGCATCGCCACGCTGTTGGGCGGTCCCGCAGAGGCTGACCGGTTCCTGTCGGACCTGCTCGCATATTACGACAGACCGGATACCTGCTCGTACAGCCTGCTGTGGACCATCAAGGGCATGGTTCCGCGCGGGGAAGCCTCGCTTACGGTTTAGGCAGAGCCGATCCGACCGCGCTCAGAACCGCGGCGGCCGTCTTTCCCGGAACGCGCTGATCCCCTCGCGATAGTCGGGGCCGAAATAGACGTCACGGCGCAATCCCTGAAGGTATTCGTAGGTCGAGGGACTGACCGCGGCGGCCTCGCTCAGCACCCGAACCGATTCCTTGAACGCGGCGATCGCCTGCGGAGACCGCGAAGCGATGGTCCGGGCCATCGCGTAGGTGCGCGCCTCAAGCTCGGACGCGGGCACGACGGCGTTGACGATGCCGACGCGCTCCGCGCGTTCCGCCGCGATCGGCTCGGCGGTGAAGAACATCTCCTTGGTAACGTTAAGCGGCAGGCGGCACATGAAGTTCAGAATGCCCGCCGTGTTGTAGGGCAGGCCGAGCTTTGCGGGCGTGATCGCGAACGCGCAGGTCTCGTCCCCGATCACCAGGTCGCAGGCCATCACCAGTTCGCACGCGCCGCCCCAAACCGAGCCGCGCACCATCGCGATCACCGGCGCCGGAAACGACTTCACGGCCCGGAGCAATTGTTCGAGCGAACCGGTATACGGCAACGGATCGACGCCCGCGTTCGGCAGCTCGTCAACGTCGTGTCCCGCCGACCAGACCGTGCCGTCGCCGACGGCGCGGATGACCAGGGCGCGCGCGCCCTCCGCCTGAACACGCTGGAGGGAGGTGAGAAATTCGCCGATCAGCGCCGTGCTGAGGGCATTCCGCTTGCGGTAATTGTCGAAGGCGATCGTCGCGACCCGATCGGCAGTGTCCGTCTGGATGAGGGCCATCGTGCTTTCCCGGCGAGCGCTGGTCCGGCTGACCCGGTCATGTCCCCGCCAGCGGTAGCTTTTCACGCGCCACGCGGGGCAGCAAGGCCGGCCGTTAGCCCTCGTGCCCGAGTTGCGGTTCCGGCGTCGCGACCGCGGCGGCGGCCGGGCCGCCGCGCTTGGCAAGCCGCGTCCGCCGCAGACGCTGCAATTCGCCGTCGGCGATGACACCGAGCAGAATGACCGTGCCCATTACCGCGAAATTGAGCGACGACGGAATGCCGAGCAGGTTGACGAGGTTTTGCAGCACTTGCAGCAGCACGGCGCCGAGCGCGATGCCGAGGATCGAGCCCTCGCCGCCGCGCAGGGAGCAACCGCCGAGCACCGCCGCGGCGATGCCGTACAGTTCATAGAACGTGCCGTGCGAGGCAGGCGAAATCGAGCGCGTATACATCGCGAAATAGATGGAAGACAGCCCCGCCAGGCCCGAGCAGATGACGTAGGCGGCGACGGTCACGCTTCTGGTATTGACGCCCGAATAGCGCGCCGCTTCCTCGTTCTTGCCGACCGCGAACAGATAGCGGCCGAACACGGAGCGGTGCAGCACCACCGCCATGATCACCGCCAGGATGACAAACGCGACGAAACTGTTGGGCAGGCCGAAGACGCGGCCGCTGGTGATCCATTCCAAGGTCGGAAAGCTGGTGCCGAAATCGAAACCGGCGGTGCCGTCATCCGTGTAGTAGCGCGCGACGCCGCGATAGATTAGCAGACCGCAGAGCGTGACCACGAAGGGTTGCAGCCGCACCCGCGTGATCAGGAAGCCGTGCACGAGCCCGAGCCCGATACCGCAGGCGACGATGATCGCGCTCGCCGCCACCCAGTTCAGGCCGTAGCCGTTCAGGAGCTGGATGAACAACACGCCGAGCAGCGCGAGCACCGAGCCGATCGAGAGGTCGATGCCGCCGGTGATGATGACGAACCCCTCGCCGATCGAGAACAGGCCGTAGAGCCCGATCAGGTTGGCCGTGTTGGCGAGGTTCAATGGCGAGACGAAGCGCGGATTGATGACCGCGACGGTGGCCCCGACCAGCAGGATGAGCAGAAACAGCCCGAGGTCCTTTTTCAGCATGCGGACCTCATTGATCGCGGCTGCCGACGGCCAAACGCATGATGTTCCCCTCCGTCAGGCGGTCCCGGCCGAGGATGCCGGTGATGGAGCCTTCGTGCATCACCGCAACCCGGTCGCTGACGCCAATCACTTCTTCCATATCGGAGGAGATCATCAGGATGGCGACGCCCCGGTCGGCAAGCGCTCGCATCAATGTGTAGATCTCGGCCTTGGAGCCGACATCGATGCCGCGGGTCGGCTCGTCGAAGATGATGACCCGCGGCTCCATGCTCAGCCATTTGCCGAGCACCACTTTCTGCTGATTGCCGCCGGACATCGAGCCGGCAGGCGCGTCCACATCCGGCGTCTTGATGCGCAAGGCGCGCCTTTGCTCCTCGGCGGCGCGGTGCTCGGCGGCGCGGTTGACCAGCGTCGCCCGCGCGTAGGCCCGCAGATTGGGGAGCGAAATGTTTTCGGCGACGGATTCCTCGAGGATCAGGCCCGACTTCTTGCGGTCCTCCGGAACGAGGTAGATGCCGCGCCCGATCGCATCGCGCGGCGAGGCGAGGCGGAGCGGCGTTCCGTTCATGCGGATGGTGCCGCGCACGGGTGGGTCGATGCCGAAGATCACGCGCGCGAGTTCGGTGCGGCCGGCGCCGACCAGGCCGCCCAGGCCCATGATCTCGCCGCCCCGCAATTCCAGCATGACGGGATGGCCCGGATAGGCGGATGTTTCGACGCCGTCCAGCGCGAGTACCGGCTCCCCGGGCGGCCGGGCGGGCGGGTTGTAGACGGTGTTGAGGTCGCGCCCAATCATCAGGCGGATCATCGTGTCGTGCGAAATCTCCGCGCGGTCGAGCGCGCCGACCAGCTCGCCGTCGCGCAGCACGACCACCCGATCCGCGCAGGTCTCGACCTCGTTCAAGCGGTGCGAGATGAAAATAACCGCGACGCCGCTCGCCTTCAGATCGGCGATCACTTGCAGCAGGCGGCCGGTTTCCGCGAGCGTCAGCGACGACGTCGGCTCGTCCATGATGATCACGCGGGCGTCGAGCGACAGCGCTTTCACGATCTCCAGCATCTGGCACTGCGCGATCGACAGATCCGCGACCGGCGTATCGGCCGCGAAGTCGCAGCCGAGCCGCGCGAGCAGCGGCGCCACCCGCGCCCGCAGCGCCTTGCGGTCGATCAGTTGCAGCGGACCGTAGCCACGCGGCTCGCGGCCGATGAAAACATTGGCCGCGACGTCGAGATTTTCGAAAAGGTTCAGCTCCTGATGCACGAAGGCGATGCCGGCGCCGAGCGATTGCGGCACCGTCAACTCCGCGAATTCCTGCCCGCCGATGCCGAT
>JAFAXA010000245.1 GCA_019241425.1 Acetobacteraceae bacterium
GCGACGGGATAGCCGTTCGAGGAAGCGGCGGTCGTGGCTGATGAGGACGAGACCGGAGCGCAGCGCGGCAAGCTCCGCTTCCAGCCACTCGATGCCGGGGAGGTCGAGATGGTTCGTCGGCTCGTCGAGCAACAGGATGTCGGGCGAAGGGGCGAGAACCCGCGCCAGCGCCGCGCGCCGGGCTTCGCCGCCCGACAAGCGCGCCGGCGCTTCGTCCCCCGCGAGACCGAGCTGCCCGAGCAAGGAGGCGGCGCGGTGGCGGTCGGCGTCGGCGTCGCTGCCGAGCCCCGCTTCGACATAGGCGAGCGTGGTCGGGTAGGCGGACAGATCCGGCTCCTGCGGCAGATAGCGAATCGTCGCGCCCGGCTGCGCGAAGCGGCGCCCGTGATCCGGAGGCAGGAGGCCGGCGGCGACCCGGAGCAGCGTCGATTTGCCCGAACCGTTGCGGCCGACGAGGCAGATGCGGTCGCCGGCGCCGACCGCGAGGCCGGCGCCGTCCAGCAACGGCAAGCCGCCGAACCCCAGAACGACGTCCTGGAGGGTGAGCAGGGGCGGTGGTGGCACGCGGGCGCCGGCTCAGGCGCTGGCCCGGTCAAGTGTTTCCATTGCGTCCGGGTCGAGCCTCAGCTCGGTCGCGGCGGCGATCTCCACCAACTGATCGAGCTTGCTCGCACTGGCGATCGCGGCGGTGACGGTCGGCCGGGCCATTACCCAGGCGAGCGCCACCTGCGCAGGGGTCGCGGACAACCTGGATGCGGTTTCCTCAAGCGCCGCTATGATCTTCAAGCCCCTCGGATTGATGTATTTTCCGACCATCCGTTGGCCGCGCGGGCTTTTGCCGAGATCCGCCTCCGAGCGGTATTTCCCGGTGAGAAAGCCGGCGGCAAGCGCGAAATAGGTGACGACGCCGAGTTCCTCCGCCGCGCAGAGCGGCTCCAGCTCGGCCTCGAAAGCGGGGCGCTCCACGAGGTTGTACAGCGGTTGCACCATCTCGTAGCGCGGCAGGCCCGCCGTCGCGCTCGTTTGCAGCGCCTGCCGCAGCCGGGCGGCGGTGTAGTTGGAGGCACCGATGGCGCGCACCTTGCCCGCCTCGATGAGGGAGGCAAAAGCGCCCAGGCTCTCCTCCAGCGGCACGGTTTGGTCGTCGTCGTGGGCGAAGTAGATGTCCACGTAGTCCGTTTGCAGCCGGCGCAAGGAATCGTCGATCGCCTGCGTGATCCAGGTGCGCGACAAGCCCTGGCGGCCGCCTATCGGCTTGCCGACCTTGGTCGCGAGCACGATTTTCTCGCGGCCGCCCCGCATGGCCAGCCACTTGCCGATCACCGTTTCCGACTCGCCGCCCTGGTGGCCGGGCGCCCAGGCCGAATACACGTCGGCGGTGTCGATCGCCGTGAGGCCCGCTTCCCGCAAGCGATCCAGCAGGCGGAAGGAGGTCGCCTCATCGGCGGTCCAGCCGAACACGTTGCCGCCGAACATCAGAGGCGGGATGGCGATGCCGCTATGGCCGAGGGTGCGATGCTCCATGGTCTGCTCCGGTTGTCTCCCCGCCAACATAGGCCGACCGGCGGCCGTTCCCAGAATCGGCCGCTGCCGGTATGGCTCGCCGGTCGAGGCGAGGAGACGGCCGCATGGCGGACACCGACGGACAGCCCGCGAAATTCGACCTGCTGACGGAGAACCCCGTCTACAAGCCATTCCGCTATCCATGGGCGTACGAGGCGTGGCTGACGCAGCAGCGCGTGCACTGGCTGCCGGAGGAGGTTCCGCTCGCCGATGACGTGAAGGACTGGCACCGCAACCTGACGAATGGGGAGCGCAATCTGCTGACGCAGATTTTCCGCTTCTTCACGCAAGCGGATGTCGAGGTGAACAATTGCTACATGAAGCACTACAGCCAGGTGTTCAAGCCGACCGAAGTGCTGATGATGCTGTCCGCCTTCTCCAACATCGAGACGGTGCATGTCGCTGCATACAGCCATCTGCTGGACACGATCGGCATGCCGGAACTCGAGTACCAGGCGTTTCTGAAATATAAAGAGATGAAGGACAAGTTCGACTACATGCAGACGTTCCGCGTCGACAGCAAGCACGAGATCGCGAAGACGCTGGCGGCATTCGGCGCGTTCACGGAGGGCTTGCAGCTATTCGCGTCCTTCGCAATCCTTCTGAACTTCCCGCGCTTCGGCAAGATGAAGGGCATGGGACAGATCGTGACGTGGTCGGTGCGGGACGAAACGCTGCATTGCCTGTCCGTGATCCGGCTGTTCCGTACCTTCATTGGCGAAAACCCGGAAATCTGGACCGACACGCTGCGCGGCGAGATCGAGTCGATCTGTGCCACCATCGTCGATCATGAGGACGCCTTCATCGATCTCGCGTTCGAGCAGGGGGCGGTGGAAGGACTGAATGCGGCGAGC
>JAFAXA010000297.1 GCA_019241425.1 Acetobacteraceae bacterium
GCCCTCGCTACGCGCCCAAGCGGCCCCGGCGAGCGGGCAGAGCGCGGTGATCGACGTCAACCGGGCGCGCACCGATCCGATCCCGATCGCGATCCCGGATTTCGGCGGCGAGGCGATGGGGCGGCAGATCGCCGGGGTCGTCACCGCTGATCTCGCCCGTTGCGGCCTGTTTCGGCCGATCGACTCGGCGGCATTCATCGGCGCCGGTCCGGGGGCGGGCCCCGGGGCAGGCGAGGTGCCGAATTTCGCGAACTGGCGCACGCTCGGCGCCCAGGCGCTGGTGACCGGGAGCGTCGCCGGTAGCGGCAGCGCCGTCCGGGTCGAGTTCCGGCTCTGGGACGTGCTGCCGCAGCAGCAGATCCAGGGCACGGCCTACACCACGTCGCAGGCGAACTGGCGGCGCATCGCGCACATCATCAGCGACGTGATCTACGAGCGGCTGCTCGGCGAGAAGGGCTATTTCGATACCCGGATCGTCTACATCTCGGGCACGGGGCCGCGCGACCGGCGCACCAAGCGGCTCGCGATCATGGACCAGGACAGCGAGAACAACCGCTTCCTGACCGACGGCTCGTGGATGGTGCTGACGCCGCGCTTCCATCCGACGCGGGACCAGATCGCCTTCATGAGCTACGCCCAGAACCGTCCGCGCGTCTATTTGTTCGACCTGCAATCCGGGCGCCAGCAGGTGCTCGGCGATTTCGACGGCATGACCTTCGCGCCGCGCTTCAACCCGGACGGTAGCAGCGCCATCATGTCGGTCGCGCGCGGCGGCGGGTCCGACATCGTGACGGTCGATCTCGGCAGCCAGCGGGAGCGGCGGCTCACCGATTCCGGCTCCATCGACACCAGCCCCTGCTACAGCCCGGACGGCGCGCAGATCGTGTTCAATTCCGATCGCGGCGGCGACCAACAGCTTTACATGATGGACGCGGGCGGCGGCGGCGTCCGGCGCATTAGTTTCGGCCAGGGCCGCTATGCGACGCCCGTGTGGTCGCCGCGCGGCGACCAGATCGCCTTCACCCGGCTGAACGGCGGCACATTCGCCATCGGCACCATGCATCCGGACGGCACCGGCGAGCGGATTCTGTCGGAAAGCTACGCCGTCGAAGGCCCGACCTTCGCGCCGAACGGCCGCGTCATCGCCTTCTGGCGCGAAACGCAGGCGCGTGATTCACGCGGCAACGGCTTCTCGTCGCGGCTGGTTTCGATCGACATCACCGGCTTCAATGAGCGGGTGCTGACCACCCCGACCGACGCCTCCGATCCCGCCTGGTCGCCGCTCGCCGCCTGACCAGAGCGCGGGCGGGCATTCCGTCCGCGCCGGATCGTGATCGTCCGCCGCCTTCGCCCTCGGGCGGCGCGCGCAACCGCGCCGCCCCGCCCTCGTTCGGCGGCGGGTCGGCGATGGAAGCGGGCGATGAAACTGGCAGGCAAGGTGGCCCTGGTCACGGGCGCGGATTAGGGCATCGGCCAAGCGACGGACGAGGCCATCGCGCGCGAAGGCGCCGACATCCCCGTCAGCTACCACGCCGACCGGGATGGCGCCGAGGAGACGCGCCGCCGGGTGGAGGGCGAGGGCCGGAAAACCTTTGTCGCGCCCGCCGACATCGCTGATCCCGGCTCCGTCCAGGCCCTGTTCGACGCCGCGATCGCGGCGCTTGGCGTGCCGGACCTCTTGATCGCCAATGCCGGGGTCGGCCTGTCGGGGATGCCGGTCGCGAATATGGAGGACGCGACCCGGCCGGTTGATGGCGGGCTGACGATGAACTGGGGCGGCGCTTGATCCGGGAACGGCTGCATGCCGGGACACTTGCAGCGGCGCCACGCTCACGACCCCGAACAGAAAACCGCCGCCTTCTGCGCTTGACCCGCCAACGGTCCCGCTCTTAGTCGGATTGGGTGCCGGAACGTTTTCCGCTCCGGCGCTTTCCTCTTGCAGGGACACAGATGATGAACATGAAACTCGTCGGCGCCATGACAGGGCTGGCGCTGCTGGCCGCCTGCTCCTCCCATAATTCGGACACCGGCGCCGCGACCGGGTCCGGCGCGGGCGCGTTCGGTTCGCGGGGTCCCCTGCCGGGCAGCCAAGAGGATCTGGTTGCCAATGTCGGCGACCGCGTGTTCTTCGCGTTCGATTCGTCCCAAATCAGCAGCGACGCCCGCAGCACGCTGGATCGGCAGGCGGGCTGGCTCGGGCGCTACCCGCAGGTGAGGGTGCAGGTCGCCGGCAATACGGACGATCGCGGCACCGAGGAATACAATCTGGCGCTCGGCCAGCGCCGCGCCAATGCGGCGCGCGACTACCTGGTGGCGCAGGGCGTCAACTCGTCCCGCCTCAGCACCATCAGCTACGGCAAGGACCGGCCAACCGCGCTCGGCGACAACGAGGAAGCCTGGGCGCAGAACCGCAACGCCATCACCTCCGTCCGCTGAAGCGAGGGTCGCGCCCTCCGCCGCCCCGGTGTATTGCGACCCGGCGCAACGGACGGATGGGTGGAATGGCGATACGGGGTGCCGGGCTCGGGCTGGCGGCTGCGGTCATGCTGGCGGCGGCGACCGGTTCGCCGGCCCGCGCGCAGATGGACACCCGCGAGGGCATCGCGCTGCAAAATCAGATCCTGGAACTCCGGCGCGACCTCCAGAACCTGCAAAACCAGCCGGGGCGCGGGGCGCCTGCCGTCCCGCCCGGAGGTTCGTTCCTCGGGGCCCCGGGCCGGCCGGTGCCGCTCACGCCGGGCGCCGGGTTCGGCGGCGGCGCTGACCTCACCGCGCAACTGCTCGATCGGGTCAGTGCGCTCGAAGAACAGGTGCGGACGCTGAGGGGGCGCGTCGATGAACTCAGCAACCAGGTGCAAAACCAAGGTCAGGACCTGTCGAAGCAGGTCGGCGACCTGAACTTCCGGATGCGCAGTTCGGAAGGGGGGCGCGGCGGCATCGCGGCAGCGCCGCCGCCGGTCGCCGCCAGCCCGCAAGCGAGCCCGCCGCCGGCAGTGCCGCCGCCCGGTCCGCCGCCGCCCCGCCGCCCCGAGACGGCGTTGCAGGAAGGCCGGGCCTCGCTGGCCCGCCACGACTATGCCGGCGCGGAGGCCGCGGCGCGGGACGTGCTGGCCAATAACCGCACCTCGCCCCGTGCCTACGACGCCCAATACCTGCTCGCCGAAGCGCTGGCGGGACGCCAGAACTGGTCGCAGGCTGCGATCGCCTATGACGACACATACAGCCGCGCCCGTACCGGATCGCACGCCCAGGAAGCCCTGCTTGGCCTTTCCAACTCGCTGATCGGCTTGGGTGACAAGCGGGCCGGCTGCGCGGCGCTCGCCAAGCTGCAAACCGAGTTCGCCAATCCGAAGCCGGAGTTGCGGGACCAGATGACGGCGACCCGCCAGCGTGGCGGCTGCTGACGGCGGACGGGCTTGCAGCCGGTCGGCGACGCGGAATTCGCGGGGCTGATGGCGGGGCTCGGCCCGTTCGAGACCGAGCCGCATCTCGCCGTCGCCGTTTCGGGAGGAGCGGACAGCCTCGCCCTCGCGCTACTGGCCCGCAAGTGGTCGGCGGCACGCGGCGGCGCGATCACTGCCTTGATTGTCGATCATCAGCTCCGTCCGCAGTCGGCCTACGAGGCGACCTGGACCGCACACTTGCTGCAAAATCAAAGCTTTCCGACGCGCGTCCTGAGCGTCGGCAGCCTGCCGCCGGGTCCGGCATTGGCGGCGCGGGCGCGCGCGGCGCGCTACCGCGCGCTCAGCGTCGCCTGTGCCGAGGCGGGCATCCTTCATCTGCTGACCGGCCACCACGCGGCCGACCAGGCCGAGACGGTCCTGATCCGGAGCCTCGGGCGGAGCGGGCAAACGGGGCTGGCCGCCATGCCCGCCGTGACCGAGACCGACGCCGTCCGCCTGCTGCGGCCATTGCTGACGGTCGCACCGGCCCGCCTGCGGGCGACATTGAGCGCGGCCGGACTGCCCTGGGCGGAGGACCCGTCCAACGCGGACCGGCGCGCACTCCGGTCGCGGCTGCGGGCGGAGCGGCGCGATCCCGGCGGCTGGGGACCGGCGACCCGCGCGCTCTGCGCCGCCGCAAGGGCGGATGGGGAAGCGCGAGTGGCGCGGGGGCAGGCGCTGGCGCGGGCCTTGGCGGAAGGCGCGTCACTGCGGCCGGAGGGCTTCGCTCTCCTGCCGCACCGGACGATGCCGGCGGATGCGCTCGCCGCCCTGATCCGCACGGTCGGCGGCCGGGCCTTCGGCCCCGGCTTGCGTCCGGTCGGGTCGCTGGCCGCCGACCTCCGCCCGGCGACCCTCGCCGGAACGCGCCTGCTTCCGGCCGGCCGGCTCGGGCCGGGGCTGCTCCTGGTCAGGGAGGTCCGCGCGGTGCAGCCGCCCGTCGATGCTGTTTCCGGCGCGGTTTGGGATGGCCGGTTCCGGCTCCACCAGGGCGAAGGCCTGCCGCCGCATGCGACGCTTGGCGCGCTCGGCCAAGCGGCCCGGCGCTTTCGCGAGCCTACGCATCTACCCGCCTCTGTTCTGCAAACTCTGCCGGCGCTGCGGTCGGACGATACGCTTCTGGCGGTGCCGCATCTCGGGTATTTCGATGCGGGACTGCGCGCCAGACCCGTGATCGGATTCGCACCACCGGACCCCGCTGCGTGCGCGGACTGGCATCCGGCGTGAACGCCGTTCAGCAAGTGGCTGCAATGCGACGGTCGCGGCCAAGCTGCCGATCAAACGGGGGTGAAGGACGAACCGCGCGACCTATATTGTTGACAGGATCGC
>JAFAXA010000054.1 GCA_019241425.1 Acetobacteraceae bacterium
CTCGATCTCGACATCATCGCGATCGGCGATCTCATCCGCACGAATCCCGCTCCGGTGCTGCCGCATCCGCGCGCGCACCTGCGTGCCTTCGTGCTGCGGCCATTAGCGGATGTCGCGCCGCATTGGCGGCATCCGATTTTGGGGCAAAGAGCGGCGGACTTGCTCGCCGCCGTGTCCGATCAGCCGATCCGGCTCCTGGCGCCCGCGTAGATCGATGGCGGGGAACCGTAGCCATGATCGTGGCGGAGATAGCGCCCGATGATCGCGTCCGCGGTCCGGTGATCCTTGGCGCTCCAGGCGCGGAGCGGTGCTGCGGTATCCTGCGGAATGATCCTCTCCGCGTGCGTCGGGTCGAGCCGCGCTTGCACCGCGTCACGGCTGATGAAGGCGGCGGCGGCCTCCAAAGCGCGGTCGGACAGAGCGATGCGCCAATGCGCGGCCACCTTTCTCACCCATAGGTCGGGTGCCGCGATCACGTCTTCGTAGCGAAGGATCATAACCTGGCCGGGACGCGCCGCCGCGACGTCGCCCCATCGGTTCATGAAATGGATATACCACCAGATGTCGGCCACGTGCTGGCGGCCGCGCGGATCGCCGATCAGGTACGCGGAAAACGGCTTGGCATAGCGATCGGCCCATTTGACGTAGTTGGACGTCAAGGCCGAGCGGATATCGCGGACGAGGATCACCACCGGCTGCCGGACCAGCAGCGGCGCCAGCCACCGCCAGGCGAAAGCGCGTGAGGGAATGGTGTGAGAACTCGCGATGCGGGGAAGATGGGCGTGAATGGCGGGCCAGCGCGGATGGCCGATGATGGCATCCGCCTCGCGCCCGCTCGAACGGCGGGGCGCCGCCACGCCGAACTCCTCCGCGATTGCACAGCTCAACATGAACTTCAGCCAATGCGTGCCCGAGTTCTTGCCGGTGATCAGGAACCCATCCACTCCCCGATATTGAAGTAGGAAGAAGTTGCTGAGATCGGCGCGCAGCACCCGGAGGCGAAACCAGAAGCCGGCGGCGAGACCGGGCGCCCGATTGCGCCCGCGCATCGAGAGCACCCGCCGTTTGCCGATGTCGCCGCGTGCCAGCGCCGGTCTCGCCGCCAGGCGCGCCGCGCACAAACCGGCCAGAACGAAACCCACTTCGTCGAGATGGCCGATCAGCGGGCCGCCGCGCTTGATGAGATCGATCGGTTGAAAAAGGTAAGAACAACCGGCGAGGAAGAACAGCTTGGATGCGAAACAATCGCCGGGCTGAAGCAGGCAGCGCAGCGTGAGGCCGATTTCCAGTCGAGACCAGACATTCGGCTTGGAATTGGACGGCATTCGGCTGACGGTCCTCGGGGTGCAGGCGCATTCTTCGGCAGCGCAAGCCGCCGACCATAACCGCTGAGCTTGCCACAGGCAGTAAATTGCCGCGGCGCACCGCGATTTGCCGGAACACTGCGGCATGTCTGCCCAGTGCTGCGGCACCGGGAGCAGCGCCGGGGTTGTCCGGCGCGCAGGCGGCTGGCAGGAACGCCGCGCATGACCGCGCACTCCCCGTTCGCCACTCCAAGCGCCGCGCTGCCCGAGAACCGGCGGCGCGGCGCCGGGATGGCGGTTGCCGACCGAACCGCCCTCGTCGCGACGCTGCTGACCCCCGTGTTCCTCATGCACGGACACGCAATCGCCGAGGCAACGATCGGGGTCGCCAATCTCTGCTTCCTCGCCCGATGCCTGCTGACGCGGGACTGGGCATGGTTGCGCGGCGGTTGGATACCGCTCGGCCTGGCCTGGTGGGGATGGCTCGGCGTCTGCTCGCTGCCGCTGCCGGGGCTCGGCGTCGGCGAAGGCGGCATCGGCTCCGCGCTCCAGGCGGCGGCCACCTTGCGCTTTCTGCTGTTCGCGGCCGCCATGCAGGTGAGCATTCTTCAAGAGCCACCGGCACGGCGCTGGATGTATTGGGTGCTCGCGTCGTGCGCCGCCTACATGCTCGTCAACGTCGCCCTGCAATTCCTGACGGGCTACAACATCTACGGCGAGGGGCACAGCCGGGCCGGCGAGCTGACCGGCCCCTTCGACAAGCCGCGCGTCGGGCCACCCTTGTCGCGCCTCGTGCCGCCGGTGGTCGTGCCGATCGCGGCGCTGCTGCTGGCGCGCCGCCGCTGGCCGGCGACGATCGGGGCGGGTGCCCTCATTCTGGTGTCCGCCTGCCTCGTCGTCGTGGTCAGCCAGCGAATGCCCACCATTCTGACCGCAACCGGCCTGCTGGTCGCGGCGGTGCTGCTGCCCCGCTTGCGGCCGGTGGTCGTGATCGCACTGGTCGCGGGCGGCGTGCTGGTCGGCACATCGGCCATCGTCTCGCCGCCGACCTGGAAGCGGCTGGTCGTGCAGTTCTCGAGCCAGCTCGAACATTTCGGGCAAAGCCATTACGGCTTCCTGTACGGCCGCTCGATCACGATGGCCGAACAGGACCCGGTGACGGGGCGCGGCTATGACGGTTTCCGGACCGGCTGCCCGCTTCCCCGCTACGGCGAGCGGGCGCTGGAGGAAACCCGCGCCCGATTCAACGGCGCGGAGGTATGCACGCCCCATCCGCATAATTTCTACATGCAGGCGCTGACGGATGGCGGATTTCCGGGGCTGATGCTGTTCTGCGGCGTCGCGGTCGCGTGGCTGGTCGCGCTCGGGCGCGGCTTGTGGCGCGACCCGGCGCCGGTGCGTGCCGGGTTGTTCGCATCGACCTTGGTGCAGCTCTGGCCGGTGCAATCGACCAGCAGCTTCTTCGGCATGCCGATGGGCGGCTGGTTCTTCCTGCTGCTCGGCTGGGGTTTGGCCGAAAGCCGGGCGGCCCTCCCCCTTCTCGCGGAAGAGAGCCGGCCCGTTCGGTAGCCTGGACTAGCCGGCGCGGTGCTGATGCGCCTTGTGCTGGGCGGCGTTGTAGGCGTGGATGTCGTCCAGCGTCACGTAGCCTTTGCCGTCCTTGTCGATGTCCTTGAAGTGGCGGGCGACGCGCCGCATGCCGTTATTCGCCTGCTCCAACGTCAGCTTGCCGTCATGGGTCGTGTTCGCGGCATCGAAGCGTTGCTGCATGCTCATACGCGGCCCGTGATGCGCGTTGCCGGACCATGCCGGGCTTTCGCCGGACGGCGCGGCGGGCGTTGTCATGTCGGGAGAGGGCGCCGCGGTCTGCGCTTGCACCGGAACGGCGAAGGCGAGCAGCGGGAAAGCGAGAAGGGGAACAAAGATACGCATGGGTTTCGGTTCATCCTGTTCTTCAGCACGCGAGAGATAGGTTCCGCGTCGGTTTGCGGAGGTTGCGACTTGTAACCAAACTATGCGGCGCTCACGTCCCGCCGCACGGCGTCGAGAGCCTCGTCCACTGCCGCCCGGTCGACATCGAGATGCGTGCAGAAACGCAGCCGGTTGCCGAAGACGGAAACGAGGATGCCCCGCTGCCGCAAGCGGGAGGCGATCGTGTCGGCGGTTGGGAGGCTGCCGCCCGGCTCCACAAACACCAGATTGGTTTCCGGAATCTGAACGCGGAAGCCTTCGATCGCCGCCAGCCCGGCCGCGAGATGCCGGGCGTTCGCGTGATCTTCGGCGAGCCGTTCCACGTGGTGGTCGAGCGCATGGAGGCAGGCGGCGGCGCACATGCCGGCCTGGCGCATCGCCCCGCCGATCCGCTGCTTCCAGCGCCAGGCCGCGTCGATGAACGGGGCGGAGCCGCACAGAACGGCGCCGAGCGGTGCGCCCAGACCTTTGGTGAAGTCCAGCCACACGCTGTCCATCGCCCGCGCCATGCGATCGGGTGCAATCCCGGCGGCAACCGTCGCGTTCAGCAGGCGCGCGCCATCCATGTGGGTTGCGAGGCCGTGCGCGCCCGCCGTTTCGGCGACGGCGTCGAGCGCCGCCAGCGGCCAGACCGCGCCGCCGCCGTGATTGGCGGTTTGCTCCACGATCAGCAGCGTCTGGTCCGGGGCGTAGCGGCGCCTGGGACGGATCGCGGCGCGCAGAGTTTCGGCGTCGAACTGACCGCGCGCGCCGCGCAGGCCGGTCAGCGTGACGCCCGCCAGCGCCGCCGCGCCGCCGCCCTCGCTGTTGATGACGTGCGCATCCTCGTGGGTCAGCACCTCGTCGCCCGGACGGCAATGCGTCAGGATCGCGATCTGATTGCACATCGTGCCGGTCGGCAGGAACATCGCGGCTTCGTTGCCGAGCAGCCGCGCCATGCGTTCGCACAGCGCGTTCACCGTCGGGTCATCGCCGAGCTGTTCGTCGCCGACCGGCGCACGCGCCATCGCCTCCCGCATGGCGGCGGTCGGCCGGGTTTGCGTGTCGGAGAACAGGTTGATGCGCACGGGCGGCAAGGCGGGGTCCGGCGGCGCCGGCGCGAAAACCATGCGGTTCCTCCGTTACCCGCCGGTCAGGCTCCGGCGCAATTCGTGCTTCTGCACCTTGCCGGTCGCGGTTTTCGGCAGCGGTCCGAAGGTGACGTAGCGCGGGCATTTGAAATGGGCGAGCCGTTCGCGGCACCAGGCGATCAACGCGGCGTCCGTGACACGGCCCGCCTCGCCCTCGACCGGGGTTACGAAGGCATGGGGCACCTCGCCCCATTTTTCATCGGGCCGGGCGACCACGGCCGCCTCGAGCACGGCGGGGTGGCGATACAGCACCTCCTCCACCTCCAGCGTCGAAATGTTCTCGCCGCCCGAGATCACGATGTCCTTGGAGCGGTCCTTGATTTCGACATAGCCGTCGGGGTGCATCACGCCGAGATCGCCGGTGTGGAACCAGCCGCCGGCGAAGGCGGCCTCGTTGGCGCGCTCGTTGTTCAGATAGCCTTTCATGATGGTGTTGCCGCGAAGCGCCAGCTCGCCGAGCGTGCGCCCGTCGGCCGGCACAGGCGCGCCGGATTCGCGGTCGAGGATGATCGCGTCCTCCAGCATCGGATGCGGCACGCCCTGCCGCGACATGAACGCGGCTTTCTCGTCAAGCGTCATGCGGTCGAGTTCCGGCTGCCAGACGCAGACGGTGGCCGGGCCGTAGCTTTCGGTGAGGCCGTAGAGATGCGAGACCTCGAAGCCGAGCGCTTCCATGCCGGCGATGACGGAGGAAGGCGGCGCGGCGCCGCCCGTGACCACCTTGACGGGGTGTTCCGGCGTCTTGTGCGCGCCCCGCCCCGCGTGGACCAGCATGTTGAGCACGATCGGCGCCCCGCACAGATGCGTGACGCCGCGGGCCGCGATGGCCTCGAAGATCGCGCCCGCCTCGACCCGGCGCAGGCAGACATGGGTGCCGCCCGCGAGCGTCACCGCCCAAGTGTAAGTCCAGCCGTTGCAGTGAAACATCGGCAGCGTCCAGAGATACACGCTGCGCGGCGACAGGCCCACAAGCAGCGCATTGGCGCAGGCATTGAGATAGGCGCCACGATGATGGATCACGACGCCTTTCGGATCGCCCGTCGTGCCCGAGGTGTAGCTGACCCCGATCGCCTGCCATTCGTCGGTGATGCCGGGCGGCACGAAGTCCGGATCGGCGTTCCCAACGAGTGTCTCGTACTCGGCCTCTCCGAACAGTGCGCCCTCCTTCGCCTCGCTGTCGGCAATGCGGATCACACGCGGCGGCACGATCAACCCGGCCAGCGCGTCGCCGACCACCCCCGCCCATTCGCTGTCGGCGAGCAGCACGCGCGCGCCCGAATGGCCGAGGATGAAGCCGACGCCCTTGCCATCGAGCCGCGTGTTGATGGTGCACAGCACGGCCCCGAGCATCGGCACCGCGTAGTGGGCTTCCAGCATTTCGGGGATGTTCGGGGCGATGATCGCAACCGTGTCTCCGGACCCGACACCCAGGCGCGAGAGCGCGGCGGCGAGCCGCCGGCAACGTTCCCTGAACACGGCGTAGGAATACTGCCGGTCACCGTGCACCACGGCGATCCGCGTGGGGTAGATCCGCGCGCTCCGCTCCAGAAACGAAACCGGCGTCAGCGGGACGTAGTTGGCCGGCCGTTTCGGCAGAGTGTCCTGATCCATGCCGTTTCCCCCCCCCGCTTGTTACAAGGAAAGCGGACGCGATCCGTGGAGCGAAGGCAAGGGGTGCGACGGATCGACGCTTGCCTCGGGCGCGTGGCCCGGCCGGTCAGGGCGATGCTTTGCCCAGCAATTGCTGCTTGAGCTGCTCCGTCACCGGGGCGTCGCCGATGAAGGTGGCGAGGATCACCGAGGCGAATTGCGGATCCGTGACGGTTCCGAGCGGTTTGCCGTTGAGGTCGATCGAAACCCGGCCACCGTCGAAGGTGAGGCTGGCCGACTCGCCGCGCTGCACCGGCTTGACTTCTGCGAGGAAGCGCTCGACGTCCTCCGGCTTGAGATGGCAGGGCGGCTTGCAATTGGCGGCGAAGCCCTCGCGCCAGGCGTCCCTGCCCTTTTCGGCGTCGACGTCCCGCAGGAACCGGAAATCGAGCCGCTTCTTGCCGGGCGAGCGCATAACCTCGTCGGGATCGTCGCTCGGATGTTCGAGATAGAGACCCGCCACGTAGATATGGAGGCGCAGCATCGAGTAGGTCCGCAGGCCGGCGCCGTTGAGACGGAGCGGCGTATCGCCCACCTTCACCTGGTCCGGCAGGGCCACGCCGTCGACAACGGCGGCCCGGCCGGGGACGGAGGAAAGCAAAACGAACAAAGCGATGGCTGCAAACGATCTCATATGCCGGCAATCCCTGTCGCATCCGGCTCCGGTTCGTCAACCCAAACCGACACCTGAGGCTTGAACCTGTTCACGCAATCTCCCGCGCCCCGATGATCCGCGTCACCGACCTGAAGCTTCCCCTCAACCACGGTGAAGACGATCTGCGGACCGCGCTGCTGGAGCGCTTGCGCATCGACGAGGCGGCGCTGCTGTCCTTCGCGGTCGCGCGGCGCGGCTACGACGCGCGCCGGAAATCTGCGATCCAACTGATCTACACGCTCGATGCCGCCGTGCGGGAGGAAGCCGCCTTGCTCCGCCGGCTCGCGGGTGATCGCCGGATCGGCCTCGCGCCGGACACGCGCTACCGACCCGTCGCGCGGGCGCCGGCCCGCCTGGCGTCACGCCCCGTGGTCATCGGCGCCGGGCCGTGCGGCCTGCTCGCGGCGCTGATCCTCGCCCAAGGGGGCTTCCGGCCCATCATTCTTGAGCGGGGCCGCGCGGTGCGGGAGCGGACGCGGGACACCTGGGGTTTCTGGCGCCGAGGCGTGCTGATGCCGGAGTCGAACGTGCAGTTCGGCGAGGGCGGCGCCGGCACGTTTTCCGACGGCAAGCTGTGGAGCGGCATCAAGGACCGGGCGCATCACGGCCGCAAGGTGCTGGAGGAGTTCGTGCGCGCCGGCGCGCCGTCCGAAATTCTCTACGTGAGCAAGCCGCATATCGGCACCTTCCGGCTGGTCACGGTCGTCGAGAGCCTCCGCGCGACGATCGAGGCGCTCGGCGGCGAATATCGCTTCGGCTGCCGGGTCACGGATTTCCATCTCGTGCCCGACGGCGTTTCCGGCCAGCGCATCCGGGGGGTGTTCCTCGAAGGGGGCGAGCGCATCGCCGCCGATCATGTGGTGCTGGCCGTCGGGCACAGCGCCCGCGATACGTTCGCGGCGTTGCACGAACGCGGCGTGCTGATGGAAGCGAAGCCGTTCTCGATCGGCGTGCGGATCGAGCATCCGCAATCGTTGATCGACCGGGCGCGGTTCGGCGAGCACGCCGGCAACAAGCTGCTCGGCGCCGCCGACTACAAGCTCGTGCATCACGGCGCGAACGGGCGCTCCGTGTACAGCTTCTGCATGTGCCCGGGCGGCACCGTGGTCGCCGCCGCGTCCGAACCGGGCCGTGTCGTTACCAACGGCATGAGCCAGTATTCGCGCGCCGAACGCAACGCCAATGCCGGGATCGTGGTCGGCATCACGCCCGCCGACTACCCGGGCGGCCCGCTCGCGGGCATCGCGTTCCAGCGCCATTGGGAGGAGCGGGCCTTCGCGGCCGGCGGCGGCAGGTACGCGGCGCCGGTGCAGCGCGTCGCCGATTTCCTGGCCGGGCGTCCCTCGACGGCCCTCGGCTCGGTGCAGCCCTCGTACCGGCCCGGCGTGCATCCGGCGGATCTGGCGACGTGCCTGCCCGCCTTCGCCGCCGCGGCGATCCGGGACGCCCTGCCCGCGTTCGACCGTCAGATCGCCGGGTTTGCAAGCGCCGATGCGGTGCTCACGGCTGTGGAAACGCGCACATCCTCGCCGGTCCGCATTCCGCGCAGCGAGGATTACGCGAGCCGGAACACGCGCGGCCTGTATCCGGCCGGCGAGGGCGCGGGCTATGCGGGCGGCATTCTCTCGGCGGGCGTGGATGGCATCCGGGTCGCCGAGGCGGTAGCGTTGCAGATCGCCGCGAACAGCGCCGCAGCGGCGTGAGATCAGCGGCCCGCGCCGGCGCGCAGCAGCGGCACGGCCACCCCGGCGACGGCGAGCGAGAACAACGCGGCCAGGCTCCAAAGCACGGCCTCGATGCCGCGTGCGTCGAGCAGGGCGCCGACCGCCGGGCCGAGCAGGGCGAAGCTGAGGCGAACCGTCCCGCTGGCGGCGGAATTCGCCGTGCCGCGCAGATGCGGCGGCAAGCCGTGATTGAACGCCTCGCGCAGATGCACGGCGTTGAAGCCCCGGCTGACATAGAACAGAAAGCCGCACGCGACCCCCACGATGCCGCCGCCCGCCGCCATGCCCGCGTAGCCCGCGACGGGCGTGAGCGCGATCACGAGCAGCACACCCCGCGCACCAAGCACGCGTTCCGCGCGATGCGCAAAGCGGGCGGCGATGCCTACGGTCAGCAGCGTTCCGGCCCACAGCACGCCGAACCAGGACAACGGCACGCTTTGCACGCGCCAATAGGGTTGCAGCAGCCAAACGGCCGTGAAGGTCGACAAGCTCCAGATCACCAGGTTTCCGAACACGAGCAGCCGGGAGCGCGCGCGCAGAATGTAGCCGATCGCTTCCGCCATGCCGGCCAGGGGGGGCGCCGATTGCTGGGCTGCGCGTGGCGGTGGACGCAAGGTGAGCGCGACCAGCAACGGCACCAGCGTGACGGCCGCGTTGGCCCAGCCGACCGCCGCGAGCGACAAGGCGGCCAACGCGCCGCCGAGCAGCGCGGCCGATGCTTCGCCTGTCACTTGCGCGAACTGGTAGTCGGCGAGCGCGCGACGGCGAGTCGGCCGGTCCGCTTCCGTTTCGTCGAGCAGGTCGTAAAGCAGCGCGACATCCGCGCCCGAGACGAGACTTATTCCGACGCCGAGCACAATGTGCACGCAAACCAGGACGGCGAATCCGTGCGCCGCCATCAGCGCGACATACCCAGCGAGGTTGCACGCCGCACCGAGTCGCAGCACCGGCACCCGTCCGAACCGGTCGCACAAATAGCCGGTGGGCAATTCGAGAATGATGATGACGGCGCTGAGAACCGCCTGCAGCGTCAGCACGTCGCCCGCCGTGACGCCGCGATCGATGAGGAACGGCACGATCACCGGCATAAGCAGCACGCCCATCCAGCAAAAGCCGAACAGATAGACGCGCCGCAACGGCGAAACGGCTTGCCGCATCAATCCGGCCATTGCGGGCCAGCCAAACAAAGAGGGCCCCGGCCTACGCCGGAGCCCTCGCATTGTGTGAGCCTAGAAGACGGAACGACCGTCTAGCCTGCCAGAGTCGCTCCGGCGGCGGTCATCCAGGTCATTACGCCCTCGGGCACCAGACAATGAGACACTGGATCACCTCCTTTCAGTTGTGTTGCGGAAACCGGAACATGGTCTTTGCCGCGCTGCGGCGCAAGGCTATTGGAGGCGGGAAGAACACGGGGCGGCTACAACGTCGCGGCGAGAAGTGGAGGGCGCGCATTGGCGTTGTCGTGGACGGAACTTGGCCCGACCGTGTTGGCGGCGTTCGCGGCGTCGCTGGTCGAATGTGTCGAGGCGCTGACCGTGGTGCTCGCCGTCGGTGCGACGCGCGGCTGGCGCCCGGCGCTCGGCGGGGCGGGAATGGCGCTCGCTTTGCTGCTGCTGCTCGTCGCGGCGCTCGGTCCCGCGCTGACGCTGATCCCGCTGCGGGCGGTGCAGCTCGTGGTCGGCGCGGCATTGCTGCTGTTCGGGCTGCGCTGGCTGCGCAAGGCGGTGGGACGAGCGGCGGGGCGCATCCCGCTGCACGACGAAACGGCGACCTACGCGCGCGAAACGGCGGCGCTCGCCGGAATGCGACCGGGGACCGGCGGTATGGATCGCGTCGCGGTCGCCACGGCGTTCAAGATCACGATGGTCGAGGGGATCGAGGTGGTGTTCATCGTGATCGCCATGGGCGCCGGCGGATCCGCCCTCCTCCGGGCCGCGATCGCCGGTGCCGTGATCGCGCTGCTCGCCGTGGTCGCGCTCGGCTTTGCCCTGCGCAGGCCGGTGTCACGCATACCGGAGAACGCGCTGAAATTCGGCGTCGGCGTGCTGTTATGCGGGTTCGGCACGTTTTGGGTCGGCGAAGGGGCCGGGCTGGGGTGGCCCGGCGGCGACCTTTCCCTGCTCGCGCTGGTGCTGGGGTTCGGCGGCGCCGCGCTGCTTTGCGTGGGCGCGCTGCGGAAACGCGACCGGCCGGCCGTTCAGCGCATGAACTGAAACAAGTCGACCGGCTTGCGCCCGTCACTCGGGGCCGCTTGCGCGGGCGCCGGAACCGGGGTGGGCGGGGTGAGCGGGATCGGCGTCGCGGTACCGGCGAACGGGGCGAGCGGCGCCGGTGCCGGCTGGAACGGCAGCGGCGCGAGCGTTGCCAGCGAAACCGGCATCGGCCCCGGGCGGCCATCGCGGGCGATCGTCAACGGGCGGGTGCAGGATTCCGCGCCCGGATCGATCAGCCGTCGCGGCAGAAGGGCCGCCCGGCGGTCCGCGCCCGGGTCCGACGCACCCACGACGGACGCTTTCGGGTCGCGAAGGGGACCGGTGAGCCGGATCGGCACGGGATCGCCGCCGCGCACCGTGGGCGTCAGCAGCAGCGCGGCGGTCTCATCGCCCAGCGCGATCGTGCCGGTGGCTTCGAGCTGGGTGTCTCCGGTGTCGAGGTAGAAGCTGCGGATGGTCGCGGCTCCACGTGCCAGGTCCATCCGCCCGGCCGCGCAGATGAGATCGTTCTGGCCGGCCAGCCTCGGCGCGGGCAGGCCGGCCCGCCGCAGCGGATCGGCGATCAGAAGCGCGAGCACCCGGCCGCCGACCCGCCCGTTGATCGCCGCCACGCCGAGATGACCCGAGCCGCCCGCCGCGATCGCGTGGGGGCTGCTGCCGGCGCCCCTGATGTCCAGATCGAGTTCGGCCGTTCCGGATGCGTCTTCCGGCAGCCCGGCCGCGCCGAGCATGGCTTTCAGGGGAACGTTGGCGGCGCGCAGCATCAGCGCCGTCGCCGGTTCGGGCTGCGTCGTGTCGACCAGCAGCCGCACGTTCAGCGCTCCGCCCTGCGCCTGCGCCGTCATCGGATCGAGCCGGAGCTTGCCGCCGCCGATCACCAGCCGGCCCGCCGCATCCCGGTACGTCGTTCCGCCCGCGAGCAGGGACGTGACCTTGAAGCGGAGGTCGGCCTCGGCCGCGCGGATGCGATCGAACGGCAGCGGGGTGTCCGGAAGGATCGGCGCCGGGCGGGACGCGGCGCTGGCGGTCTCCTCTTGGGGCGCTCCGGCGGTGGGCGCGACGGCGGCGAGCAGCGCGTCCAAATCGAGCCGCCCGGAGGTGAGCGTGCCGGCGATCGAGGGGGTGCCGGCGAAGCCGAACGCAACCTCCCCGGCCAGATCGCCTTCGGCGGAGGTCAGCTTCAAGTCGCGTACCGCGACGCCTCTGGGAAGGCCGCCGTCGCGGTCGCGCAGCCGCGCCATCAACACGACGGATTTCAGCGGCGGCAGGGCCCGCCCGGCGAGGGGCGACAGCGCGTCGAGATCCGGGATGCGGGCGGACACCGCAATGTCGGCGCCGGTCAGCCGGCCGGGGTCAGCAATCGTGCCGCGCCCGATGACGGTGACGCCGCCGATCACGGCCGACACATCGACCGGCATCGACCCGGCGATCTGATGGCCGCCGAACAGCGCGCCCGGCGCGCCGAAGCTGGCGGCGATCCGGAGCGGCGTTCCGGCGAAATCGCCTTCCAGCGAGCCGCGCACCGGCCGGTCCACCCGCGGCATCGCAAACTCGAGCTTGGAGACGGACAGGCCGTCCGCGTAGCCGGACAGATCGGAGGCGCCAGCGCGCACGGTGAGCGCCGCGACCTCCAAACCGCCGGTTCCGCTTTCGGCGAGCTGCGCCGCAACCGACACGTCGCGCAAGGCGGGCAGGCGCGTTGCCGGGAAAAACGGTTGCAGCGTTTGCAGATTCTGGGCCGTGCCGTCGAGCTTGAAGGCGTAGCCGCGCAGTTGCAGCGGCTTGGTGACGCCGCCCGCAAGGGTGCCATGGGCGTCGGCGATGGTGACGGCGAGGCGGACGGGCCATGGCGTTCGGCGGTCGAGATCCTGGGCGCCCGACCACGAGCCGACCTCGCCCTCCACCGTCACCGGAAGCGGGCCGAACCCGACCTGCCCCGCGACGCGGATCGGATCGTCTGCCGACGGGCTTCGCGCCTCGAGCAGCGGCAGCGTCGCCGCGACGTCGCCGCCCGCTCCGTGCCAGACGACGCGCCCATCCGTGATCCGGAGCGCGGCGATGCCGATATCCGGCCTCGGTCCGGACTCGGGAAGCTCCGCCGCGTCCGGCAGTGCCTGGCCCGGAACGAACGGGCTGAGATGCCAGTTCGGCTCGCCGTGGGCGCTTCGTTCAAGCAGGATGTCGGGGTGGACCAGGGTCAACCGGTTCACGACCAGCCGGCCGAACATCAGCGACAGCAACGACAGCTCCGCGTCGGCCCGGCCGACGGTCGCCATTTCCGGCCGCGAACCCCCCTCGGCGTTGGCGAGCGTGAGGTCCTGGAGCACGAGCACCGGCGACCAGCCGAAGCTGAGCGTCGCGGGGCCGCGCACCACGAGGTCGCGGCCGGTTGCGTGCTTCACCGCCGCTTCGATCGCGGGCTTGTAGCGTTCCGGCGAGAACCGCCCGGCCA
>JAFAXA010000106.1 GCA_019241425.1 Acetobacteraceae bacterium
GCGCCCATGTTCTCGAACTTGTCGCCGAGTTCGATTTCCTTCGCAACGGTCACGCCGTCCTTGGTGATGCGCGGCGCGCCGAAGCTCTTGTCGAGCACGACGTTGCGGCCCTTGGGGCCGAGTGTGACCTTCACCGCGTCGGCGAGAATGTCGACGCCGCGCAGCATCCGCTGGCGGGCGTCGCCGCCGAATCGTACGTCCTTAGCAGCCATGGTATTGTCCTACCGTGTATTTTGGAGAGCTTGGGGCAGACGCGATCAGGCGGCCTGCTTCTGAGCGACACCGCCCTCGACGATGCCCATGATGTCGGACTCCTTCATGATCAGCAGCTCCTCGCCGTCGATCTTGACTTCGGTGCCCGACCATTTGCCGAACAGGATGCGGTCGCCCGCCCGGACATCCAGGGCGACGATCTGGCCCCGCTCGTCCCGAGCGCCGGGACCCACGGCGACCACTTCGCCTTCCATCGGCTTTTCCTTGGCGGTATCCGGAATGATGATGCCGCCCCGGGTTTTCTCCTCGGCATCCAACCGGCGGACCACGACCCGGTCGTGTAGGGGACGAAAGTTCATGAGACCTCCCGAATGCACTATAATGCTCATGGCCGGGGTTCGCCTGTTCCGGCCGGCGCGCTCTTTAGCACTCTCGCGGGGCGAGTGCCAAGACGGGTTCGGATACTTCGGCGGAACGCCTGGAGCGCGGCACACCCGGCCCTCGGCAGGGCGCAAGCCTTGCCGAGCGGACCGCGCTGAGGCGCCGAAGTCGCCCGCGGATCAGAGCGTCATCGGCCCGACCGGGACCGGCGCCTGCGTTGCCCAGGCGCCCCAGATCGACTGGTCGTAGTTGATCACGGTGCCCGTCATCAGGCCGGCATCCTCGGACACCAGGAAGGCAACGGTGCGCGCGACCTCCGCCGGCTCGATCAGCCGGCCGAACGGCAGCTTGGCCGATGCCTTCGCCTCCCACTCTCGGTCGCCCGACTCCCGCAATTGCAGCGCGCGCTCGTTTTCGGAGGACATCCAGCCGATGTTGAGCTGGATGACGCGGATGCGGTTTGCCAGAACGGCAAAGGCGACGTTGCGGGTGAGCGTTTCGAGCGCGCCTTTGGAGGCGCAATAGGCGCTGATGAAGGGCTGGCCGGCATGGGCGGAGATCGAGCCGATATTGACGATCGCACCTTGCACGCCGTCGCGGATCATCAGCTTGAGCGCTTCCTGGATGAGGAAAAACGGCCCCCGCACATTGACCGCGAACATGCGGTCGAACAGTTCCGGCGAGGTGTCGAGAATGGTGCCGCGATCGGTGATCGCGCCCGCGTTCACGAGCACGTCGATCTTGCCGAACACGCGATCCGCCTCGGCCACCACATTCCGGCAATCGTCCACGGATCCGAGATCCGCGCCGACGAATTGCGTCTTCACGCGGGTCCCCGCGGTGATCGCGTCGGCGACCGCCTTACCCTTCGCGGCGTCGCGGCCGAGCGTCACCAGCCCCGCCGCGCCAGAGTCGGCCAACTCACGCGCGATCGCAGCACCGAGCCCCTGGGTCGAGCCGGTGACGACGCAGATCTTTCCGTCGATACGATTCATTCTCTACGCCTCCACTTCGTATCCCGCGAGAGCCATCACCCGCAGCAGCTCCCGATGACCGATCTTCGCCATTTCGAAAGGCGGCGCGATCCGCGGATCCTGTTCCGCTTCGACGACGAACCAGCCCTGGTAGCCGTAGCCGGCGAGCCTCTGCACGATCGCCGCAAAATCGAGGCTGCCGTCGCCGGGAACGGTGAACGCTCCCTTCACCACCGCGTCGAGGAAGCTTTCCTGCGTTCGGTCAAGCCCATCGATCACCGCCGAACGCACGTCCTTCGTGTGAACATGCGAGATCCGGGCGTGGTGCTTGTCGATTACCCGCAGCACGTCGCCGCCGGCGAAAGCCATGTGACCCGCGTCGTAGAGCAGGGGGATACCCTCGCCCGAATGCCGCATGAAGAGATCGAGTTCGAGTTCCGTTTCGATCGCCGCCGCCATGTGATGGTGATAGGCGAGTGGCATTCCCTCGGCGGCGCACCATTCGCCGAACGCCGTCATCTTGCGGGCGTAGGCTTTGATCTCCTCTTCGGAAAGCTTCGGCTTCGTCGCAAGCGGCGCCGTGCGCACGCCCTGGATGGAGCGCGCGGTCTCGCCATAGACGATGCATGGCGCGCCAACCGCCTTGAAGAGCGCCATCTGCGCGGCGATCCGGTCCTTCTCGGCGGCGATCTCGCCATCAAGCAGCAGACCGGAGAACCAGCCGCCGCAAACGCCGATGCCGTAGCGGGCGAGGGTAGGGCGGAGCACCGTCGGGTCCATCGGAAACCGGCGGCCGGTCTCCATTCCGGTGAACCCGGCTTCGCGCGCCTGGCGAAGGCACTCCTCGAGGCTGACATCGTCGCTCAGCTCGGGCAGATCGTCGTTCCACCACGCGATCGGCGCGATGCCGAGCTTTGCTTTCACGGCCTACACTCCGACGCGCTGCTTGCCGCGGATCTCGACCTGCTTCTGGTGCGCCTCCCGCACGCTCTCCCGCGCCGAGACTTCGGGAACCCCGACATCCCAGTCCGCATCGCCCGGCACCCAGGCGAAGGCGTCCGTTTCAATCGAAATCAGCGTGGTGCGATCGTTTTCCCGTGCCCATCTCATCGCTTCTTCGAGGTCGGCGAGGCTCTTGCAGCGACGCGCCAACGCGCCCATCGACTCGGCGTGCTTGACGAAGTCGACGGGGAACGGCTCGACCACCTTGCAGTCACGGATCAGGTTGTTGAAGCCCGGCGTTCCCTTGGCATTCTGCAGGCGGTTGATGACGCCGAAACCGCCATTGTCGCAGAGAACGACAATGAATTTATGGCCGGAGAGGACCGACGAATAGATGTCGGAGTTCATCATCAGGTAGGTCCCGTCGCCGACCATGACGATCGGGGTCGTTCCAGGGCGGGCCATGGCATAGCCCCAGCCGGCGGCGATCTCGTAGCCCATGCAGGAATAGCCGAACTCGCAGTCGAACGTGTTCGGCGCCTTCACTCGCCAGCCCTTGACCAACTCTCCCGGCAGCCCGCCGGCGGCGGTGATGATCGGGTCCGTCGGCTTCGTGCCGGCCTGCACCGTCGCGATGACTTGCGCATAGGTCGGAACCGGCGCGTTGGTCGGACGCTGGTGGTCATCGACCAGCTTGTCCCACGCACCCTTCAATCGGCGAGCGGTCGAATGCCACTCGGCGGGCGCCTTCCAGGCGCCGAGACCGGCATCGAGTTCGGCCAAGGTTTCGCGTGCGTCGCCGATGACCGGGAGCGAGCGATGCTTGGTCGCGTCCCAACGCGCGGTATTGATCGCGATGATCCGCGCCTCGCGGCTGAACACGGTCCAGGAGCCGGTGGTGAAATCCATCAGCCGCGTGCCGATCGCCAGCACGACATCGGCCTCGGCCGCGAGCGCGTTGGCGGAGGTCGAGCCGATAATGCCGATTGGGCCGGCATGCGCCGGATGGTTGTCGGTCAGGGCGCCCTTGCCGGCGATGGTTTCGGCAATCGGAATGCCACGATCCGCGGCGAATTTGGCAACCTCCGCCTCGGCGAGCGCGTAGCGCACGCCGCCGCCGGAGATGATCAGCGGCTTCTGGGCGGATTTCAGGAGTTCCACGGCTTCGGCGACGCGATGACGATCCGGGCGCGGACGCGGCACCGACCATGTGGTCGGCGCAAAGAAAGCCTCGGGGTAGTCGTAGGCGAGTTCTTGCGTGTCTTGGCAGAGTGCCAGGAAGGCCGGGCCGCAATCCGCCGGATCGAGCATCGCAGCAACCGCCTGTGGCAGCGAGCCGATGATCTGCTCGGGCAGTGCAATCCGGTCCCAGTAGCGGCAGACCGGCCTGAACGCGTCGTTGACCGTGATGGTCGGGTTTCCGTAGTGCTCCACCTGCTGCATCACCGGATCGGGGCGACGATTGGCGAAGGTGTCGCCGGACAGAAGCAGCACCGGCAGCCGATTGGAATGGGCGAGCGCGGCGGCGGTGATCATGTTGGTGGCGCCGGGGCCGATCGAGGAGGTGGCGACCATCAACTGCCGTCGCCGCTTTGCCTTGGCGAAGGCGATGGCGGCCAGCGCCATCGATTGCTCGTTCTGGCCGCGCCATGTCGGCAGCGTGTCCTGAACCGCTTCAAGCGCTTCGCTGAGGCAGGTCACGTTGCCGTGCCCGAAAATCGCGAACACGCCGGCAAAGAGCGGCACGCGCTCGCCCCCGATTTCGGTGAACTGGTTGCACAGGTAGCGCACCAGCGCCTGCGCCATGGTCACACGAACCGTGGACCGGGTCATTCGCCCCTCCCCGCTTGATTGATGGCGCTCACATAGCGGAAGCTACGTTGAGCGATCAAGAGATGCGCAACAAAGTTGCGCCACAGCGGGGTAGGGAACCTTCGATGTTGCGAATTGCTGTGCTCGGCTGCGGGCGCATCGGCCGTATGCACGCCGCCAATATCGCGGCGCACCCGCGTGCCAAACTGGCGACGGTGTTCGATACGCACCAACCGTCCGCCGACGAGGTTGCCGCGCGGCACCGGGTCGACGCAGCCGTTTCCGTCGATGCAATCTTCGCGTCCGCGGATGTGGATGCGGTTCTGATTGCCACGACGACCGACACCCACGCGGATTATATAGAGCGCGCCGTCGCGGCGGGGAAGCCGATGCTGTGCGAAAAGCCGATCGATCTCAGTCTCGCCCGCGTCAATGCGTGCGCCGAGCGGATCAAGGGCGCTCGGGTTGCCATTCAACTTGGCTTCAATCGCCGCTTCGATCCGGGGCATCTTGCGGCGCGTGAGGCGGTGCGAGCCGGAGAGATCGGCACGTTGCATCAGGTGATCATCACCTCGCGTGATCCCGCGCCCGCGCCGCGGGCCTATTTGGAAGTCTCGGGCGGTATCTTCCGCGACATGGCGATCCACGATTTCGATCTCGCCCGCTTTCTGCTTGGCGAAGAACCGGAGGAGGTGTTCGCGAGCGGCAGCCGATTGATCGAACCGGCGATGATGCAGGAGATCGGGGATTACGACACGGCGATGATCGTTTTGAGAACCGCCAGTGGCAAGCAGTGCCACATCAACAACTCCCGCAAGGCGGTGTACGGCTACGACCAGCGCGTGGAGTTGTTCGGCGACGCAGGCATGGTGATCAGCGGCAACCGCAAGCCACACGAGTTGGCGCGCTTTTCCGCCGCCGCGACCGGGGCCGCCGCGCCGTTTCTCAACTTCTTCATCGAGCGCTATCGGGAATCCTACGAAGCGGAGATCAGCGCCTTCGTCGATTGCGTCGAGAGGAGCACGCCGCCGGAGGTCGGTTTCGAGGACGGACGGAAGGCGCTGGTTTTGGCCGAGGCGGCAATCAAATCGGCGGCAGAGGGACGGGTCGTCAACGTCGGCGAGATCGGGTGAAATCGACGGGTCCGGCGTTCGGGTTGTCTACCGGCAGAAACGGGCGTAGCGGCACCGGAAACACGGCGGCGGCGCCGAGCGCTGGCGCGGCGATGCCTGCCTTCTTCGTTCTGCTTTGGGCGACCGGTTTCATCGTGGCGCGGCTGGTCGCGTCGCACGCCGAGCCGTTCACCTTTCTCGCTGTCCGAGTCACGCTGACTTCGGTCGTGTTCGCCGCCGTTTCGGCGGTCACGGGCGCGCGTTGGCCGGATGGCGCGCGCGGATGGGCGAACGCGCTGCTCGCCGGAATGCTGCTGCAAGGCGTCTATCTCGGCGGCGTGTTCTGGTCGACGCGGCACGGACTGCCTGCCGCACTCGCCGCCCTGATCGGCGGGCTGCAGCCATTGCTCACGGCGGCACTCGCGCCGCTTCTGCTCGGCGAGCGGGTTTCGACGCGAAGATGGGCGGGTATCGTGCTTGGCAGCATCGGCACGTTTCTCGTGTTGCTGCCGAAACTCGGAGCGAGCGATGTGCCCGGGATCGCGGTTCTGGCGGCGTTCGCGGGCACGGCCGGTATTACCTTTGGCACCATTTGGCAGAAGCGCACCGCCGCAACCGTCGATCTGCGCACCAATGCGGCGGTGCAGTTTCTCGGCGCGTCGATGCTGCTCGCCCCCTTGGCGCTGCTGACGGAAACGGGCCAGTTCGACGCGACATGGCC
>JAFAXA010000219.1 GCA_019241425.1 Acetobacteraceae bacterium
CCGAAAAATGTCGCGACGTGCGTCGGCGGCACCGGAAGCTGATTGCAGAAAAGGGGATGTCGCCGATGGCGGCATCCCCGGTTGCCCTTACGGTCCTTTGTCGGTCGCGTGCGCCGTGCGGGTAGGGGAAGCGCCAACGCCAGTTCATTCCCGAGGTTCGGATCGGATTCGACCGGCATAGAAGCGTCTATGCGGTTGCTCGACCGGGCTCGGAACCCGCTTCCCGTCTGCGTTCCCGTTCCGGCCGTGTTTCCTCGATCCATAGCGCGATCGCGAAGGCGACCGATGCTGGGACCGCGAGCGCCAGAAAACCGCCCGTCCAACCGAGCCACTGCACCAATCCGCCGCCGATGATGCCGGAAGACACGCCGCCGATGCCCTGCAGCGTGTTGACGGCCCCGAGCGCCGTTTGCGTGCGGCCGCTGCCCCAGGTGACGTCGGCGACCACCACCGGCACGGCGACGCCGATCAGCCCGGCGCCGATCCCGTCCAGCACTTCGGTCGGCAATAGCCAAACCGGGTCGGTGACGAACGCCGCCATGACAGCGCGCACCGGCAGGGTTGCCGTCGCAATCAGGAGCAAGTGTCGGCGGCCTTGCCTTTGGCAGCCCGATCCCGCCCAGAGCGAGACTGGAATCATGATGGCTTCCGCAACGATGAGGTAGACCGCAGTCCAGACGATCGAGTTGTAGCCGTTGGCCGCCAGGCGCTGACCGAGCAGGCCGAAAATCGAGCCGTTGGCGACATTGAACAGCGCGAGCACCAGCGCCAGCGAAAGCAGATGCTGCTTGCCGAGCAGGAGGAGCAGCTTTTCTCGCCTGTGCTCGTGGACGGGTTTGTCTTCCCAGCCATGCGCCCGGCGGTGATCCCAGGTCCCTCCCGGCGTCGTCATGCCGGCCAGTAGGGCCAGTGCCGCCATGCCGCCGAGCACCCAGAACGACGTCGATGGCCCGAACCAGGGCGTTCCCACCGTGATCGCGAGCGCGGCCGCCAAGACGCCGGCGTGATTGAACGACTGGTTGCGCCCTTGCTGGCGGGGGAAGGCGTCCTTTCCAACGATGCCGAGGGTGAGGGCGGTCAGCGAGGGCAAGATCAACACGCCTCCGGCGGCTGCCAGAAAGTCCGCAACCACGATCGCCCAAACGCCCGCTTTCGCCAGGATCAGCGTCGTGCCGGCGATGATCGCGGCGCAGCCGATTGCGATGCAGAGCCGGGGCCGGTGCAGGTGATCGACGAGGGCGCCGGCCGGCGTGTTGAGGAACAAAGTTGCGAGGCCGACACCGGTGCTGAGCGCGCCGATGCCGCCGGGGGTCCAATACCCCGTTTGCGCGAGCCACGTGGTCAGGAACGGCCCGAGGCCGCCCTGCAAGTCACCCGCGAAGAAATTGATCGCAGCGAGATGAGCGAGCGGCGGCATCGGGAACACCATGGGGAACAGGGCTTGGATGGCAAGGCAGGACAATGTGAAAGTTATCGGAACGGGAAGCGAGCCTCCCCATTCGGCAGGGTGGATCCGCCCGCTTGCCGGAAGGAATGCGTCGTGGGAGCGTCGCTGAAACGGCTGCATCGGGGAGGTCCATGAAGCACCCGCCAATCGCCCGTGGCTTGGCCGCGGCACTTCTCCTCCTGCCGGTCTCCGCCGTCGCGCAAGCGCAGCCGCCCGAAGGCGCGCTCACGCCCCGCGACGTTCCCGCCAAATCCGTTCCGGTGCCGGGCACCGTCAGCCCCGAACTACAGGCCGTCATCGCCCAGCCGCTGCGTGCCGGGTGGAACACACCGCCGACGACGCCCGAAGGCTGGACGCAACTCGTTGGCCAGTTGGAGGCCACGGTGGGCGCCACAGCGCAGCCGATGGCCGACCGGCTGCACGTCAAGATCGAGGACTCGACGATCGAGGGGGTCAAGGTCTACGTGCTGACGCCCGCAGACATCCCGCCACGCAATCGAAACCGCCTGCTCGTGCACGTGCATGGCGGCTGTTACGTGCTCAATCCGCACATGGCGGCACTGCCCGAGGCGCTGCAAGTCGCGGCTCTCAGCCACATCAAGACGATCGCCGTCGACTACCGCATGCCGCCGGACGCTTATTTTCCCGCGGCGCTGGACGACGCGGTGACGGTCTACAAAGCGGCAACGTCGTCCGTGCCGCCGCGCAATATCGGCGTGTTCGGCAGCTCGGCGGGCGGCGCGCTGACGCTCGAGATGATGTTGCGGGCGAAAGCGTCCGGCCTGCCCATGCCGGGCGCCATCGCGCCAGGAACGCCGATGGCGGACGCGACGAATGCCGGTGACACGTTTCAAACCAACGCGCTCGTCGACAACGTCCTGGTTTCACCATCCGGCTTCTGCGACGCCGCGACCCGGTTCTATGCGCAGGGCCATGACCTCGCCGACCCGATGCTGTCGCCGATCTACGGCGATTTCCACGGCTTTCCGCCGACGATCCTGACCAGTGGCACGCGCGACCTCCTGCTCAGCAACACGGTACGCACCAACCAGAAACTCCGGGAGGCCGGGGTCGAAACCCGGTTGCAGGTGTTCGAGGGCCAATCCCATGCGCAATTCTATCGCGACGACCGCATCCCCGAAGACCGCTTCGCGATCGGCGAAATCGCCGCGTGGTTCGACAAGAATCTCGGTGAATGATCGCGGGCAGCAAAGGGACGGCGATCGCCGGAACCCGACCGTCGCAGCCGGGGAGAATGCACGGTGAGTGAATCCGTCGACTTCAACACGGTCTTCGGGCGGCTTCGGGGGGAGCAAGCGCGAGAAGAGTCGACCCGGATCGGCGGGGTCGATGTGCGCATGGTCCGCGTCACGGCCGGCAGCAGCGGCCAGTGGGATCGGCACGATTCCAGCACCGAGACGGTCGTTGTCTGGAGCGGCGATTTCACCGTCGAGTTCCGCGAACACACGCTTCGACTCTCGGCCGGGCAATGCTGCGTCGTGCCGGTCGGCGCCGAGCATCGGGGCAGCTCCGAGCGCGGCGCGGAAATCGTCCTCTTTCAGCAGGCGCGCTGATTAACATCTCTCCTGCGCGGCGCCCGCCGCAAGTTTCGTTGGGGGTGAGGCATGACGCCAGCCGAGGCCGGACCGCTCACCGGGTTGCGCGTCATCGAGATCGGCCATTTCGTCGCGGCGCCATTCTGCACGCGATTGCTGGCCGATCTCGGGGCCGATGTCGTTAAAGTCGAGCCGCCGGGCGGCGATCCGGTCAGGAAATGGGGCGGTCAGGCGAACGGACATTCCGTCTGGTTCTCGCAGCATTCGCGCAACAAGAAGTCGGTGACGCTCAACCTCAAGCACAAGGCGGCGTGCGAGATCGTGCTGCGGCTCTGTGCCCGTGCCGACGCTTTGGTCGAAAACTTCCGTCCGGGCCAAATGGAGAAATTCGGGCTTGGCGATGCCCGGCTCCGCCAAGCGAAGCCGGATCTCGTGGTCGCACATATATCGGGCTTCGGCCAGAACGGCCCGTATCGCGACCGCGCCGCGTTCGGCGTGATCGGTGAGGCGATCGGCGGGCTGCGTCATCTCACCAATCATGCGCCGGGTACCAGCGATCTGCCGCCGGTGCGCGTCGGCATCAGCATCGGCGACTCCATTGCCGGGCTGTACGCGGCGTTCGGTATCGTTTCCGCCTGTTGGCGGCGCGACACCAGAAGCGGGGGTGATGGGCGCGGCCGCAGTCTGGATGTTGCGCTGACCGACGCGGTGCTCAGCATGATGGAAGGACTCATCCCCGAATACAGCGTGCTCGGCACGATACGGCAGCCGACGGGATCGCGTATCCCGACGGCGGCCCCGACCAGCGCCTATCCGACGAGCGACGCCGGCTGGATCCTGATCGCCGCCAATTCCGATCCGCTGTTCGCAAAGCTCGCGGGCGTGATCGGCAAGCCGGAACTCGTGGCGGATGAGCGCTACCGGGGCAACCAGAATCGCTGCATGCATGTCGAGGCGCTGGATGCCGAAATCGCCGCCTGGAGCCGCCAACACAGCGCGGCCGAAGCCGATCGGATCTTGAGCGAGGCCGACATCCCCTGCACGCAGCTCTACACCGCAAAGGAGATCGTCGCCGATCCGCAATTTCGTGCGCGCGGCATGATCCAGGAGGTGGAAGACCCGCTGTTCGGTCGCGTGCTGCACACCGGCGTTGTGCCGTATATGCCGGAATGCGGCAGCGGCATTCGCTGGCCGGGCCCGACCATCGGCCAGCATACCGGCGAGGTGTTGCGCGGCTGGCTCGGGATGACCGAAGCCGAGATCGACGGCCTGCATCAGGAAGGCGTTCTGTGATGGGCGGGCAACGCAGGCCGGAGGAAGCATGAGCGGTGCAGCATCAGGTCGCTCGATCCCGCTGCGTCAGCCGTGGTACGCCGGGCTCAACGCCATGCACTGGCGCATTCTCGCGGCCAGCTTCATGGGTTGGATTTTCGACGGATTCGAGTCATTTGCGCTGATCGTGGTGATCGTGCCGATGCTGAAATCGCTGCTGGCGCCCGACCAGCTCAACAACCTGCCGTCATGGGCCGGGCTGTGCATCGGCACGACGTTGCTGGGCTGGGGCATCGGCGGCTTGGTCGGCGGTGTTCTCGCCGATTATGTCGGCCGCAAGCGGATGATGCTGTGGTCCGTGTTCCTCTACGCGGTGTTCACCGGCTTTACCGCGCTGTCCCCGAATTACTGGACGATGGTCGGGCTGCGTTTTCTTACCGGCGTCGCGATGGGCAGCGAGTGGAGCACGGGCGTCGCGCTGCTCGCCGAGACTTGGCCGGAGCGGGCGCGCGCAAAGGGATGCGGCTTCCTGCAATCGGGCTTCGGATGGGGTACGTTCCTGGCCGCGCTGGTCTGGCTTGTTCTCAGCGCGTGGCTGCCGCTCGGCGCCGAGACCTGGCGACTGATGTTCGTCGTCGGCGCGCTGCCGGCACTCTTTGTGCTCTATATCCGCCGCAACGTGAACGAGAGCGAGAAGTGGCTGACGGCCATGCG
Organism: Acetobacteraceae bacterium; assembly: GCA_019241425.1. Taxonomy (GTDB): domain Bacteria; phylum Pseudomonadota; class Alphaproteobacteria; order Acetobacterales; family Acetobacteraceae; genus JAFAXA01. The sequence continues at coordinate 4,990 of JAFAXA010000219.1, forward strand.
CGAGCAACGATGGCACGCAACGGAAGCCGAGGCGGTGCACGCGGGGAAGCGGCCGTTCACCCTGACAGAGATCTTCCGCGAGCCGGAAAGCCGCCGCCGGGTATTGCTGACGTTTCTGCTCTCACTCGCAACCACCATCGGCTGGTGGGCCGTCGCCAACCTGCTCGGCCGGTATATCACGGCCGTTGCCAAGGCAGCCGGCTATGCCGACCCGGAGAGCTGGAAGAATGCGGCGGAACTCGTCTACACCAGCGGTGCGATCGTCGCCTATCTGATTTCCGGCTTCGTGATCGATGCGATCGGCCGCCGACCATTTTTGTTCATCACCTATCTCGGCGCGATGATTATGGTGCCTGTCACGTATCTCTGGCTGCACACGCCGGAAGCGATTCTCGCCTCTTCGGCGGTGAACGGGTTTTTCACGCTCGGCTGCGCGTACACCTGGATGGCGATTTATCCCGTGGAGCTGTTCACCTCCAGCGTACGCTCGACCGCGGCGAGCTTCATCTTCAACGCGACACGGCTGATCGCCTGGATGTTCCCGGTCATCGCCGGGGCGATGATCCAGACCTTCGGCGGCATCCCGAGAACGGCGATGGCGCTCGGATCGATCTACATACTGGGGCTGATCGTGCCGTGGTTCCTGCCGGAAACCAAGGGCAAGCCGTTACCAGAGTAACCGGCGTCAGGCGTTGGGCGGGTGCTTGTGGATCGGGTCGATCCACAGCACCGATTCAGGCTTTTCGACCGGCTCGATGTCGAGGTTGACCACCACCGCTTCGTTGTCGCTGCGCACCAGCACGCATTGCAGCGGTTCGTTGTCGGATGCGTTGATTTCCTGGTGCGGCACATAGGGCGGCACGAAGATGAAATCA
>JAFAXA010000275.1 GCA_019241425.1 Acetobacteraceae bacterium
GGACGGCTGATCGCGTTCATGGCGTCTCCTTCGGCGCGAAGCCTACTTCGTAGAGTTCCGTCAGCTCCAGCATCCCCTCGATATGCGCCCGCAGCCGGCCGAACCATCCGGCGCGGGTGACGGTCGCCCGGCACGGCACGCTCACCCGCGTCCCGAACCGCACTTCGGTCGGCGCGCCATGCACGAGCACGCTGTCGCCCGGCCGGATCTCGATCTCCTGCGGAATGGCGTGCGCGTGAAAGCTTTCCGGCGTCTGCTCGATCTCGACGGTGCAGGGCACCTCGACGGTGCGCGCGCCGATCACCGCGCGGCGCTCCGCGTCTGCGGCGGCGGCAGGAACTGCGCGAACACGGCAACCTGGGTCGGTCCGAACGCCTCCAACTCGGCCCGCCGGCCGGTCGCCGGATCGTCGAGCGTCAGCCGCCCGTCCGCCCAGGCGGTCAGCTCGAATGGTGCGGCGTCGCCGATGCCGTCGGCGTGGCGGGTGCGCGCGAAGCCGCGCAGCGTGCCGCGCAGGAACCCGTTCTGGCCGGTCAGCACGACCGCCGGTTCCGCGTCCCGGCGGGCCGGGTCGCCGCCGGCGTCGTAGACGAGCACGGCGCCGTCGGCCCGGTCCTCGAAGCGGAGCGTCCGTTCGGAAATCGGCGTCGATACCGGCCGGTCCGCGCCCATGCCGGACAGTCGGCCGATCGTCGCGGCCAGCAGCGCGAATGCGATCAGCCCGCCCGCCAGCAGCAAAGGCGGCCGTGGAAAGGCCGGCGGCGACGGATAGGGAAGCGCAGCCATCACACCCTCCAATCAGGCAAGCGCCGGCGCGCGCGGACGCGCGGCATCGGGCGCCGGCGCCGTTTCGGGCGCCGGCGGCACCGGGACCGCGGCTTCGGCGGCCAGCGCACGGGCGAGGATCTGCGCCGCCCGTTCGGCGTTGTCGATGCAGCGAAGCATCGGCTCGGGCCGCGCCAAACGCCAGGGCTTTGTGTGCGGCCAGAGGGCGAAAAACGCCACCCGGTCGGGCGGCAGGAGCGTCAGCGCGATGCTGCCGCTGCCATCCGCCCAGGTCCTCAGCCCGGCCGAAGCCAGCCGGCTGAACGGCAGGTTGTAGGTGACCGGCACCGCGATCCCGGCCCGGATGACAACGCGGCGATTGGTGATCCAATAGCTCGCGTTTCGGCTGCACAGCCACGCATAGACCGCGATCAGCCCGAGCGGCGTGACCGCCAGCGCCGCCATCCGGAGCGTCGCCAGCGCCGCGTCGGCGGCGTCCGCGCCGGAGGTGAACGCCGTCACCGCGTACCAGCCGAGCAGCACCCCGAAATAGGCGGCAAGCCCCCGGATGTGAAAGGCGCGCCGCGCCAGCACCTGCCAGCGCGGCCGGCCGCGCCACAGCACCCGTTCGCCCGCCGGCAGCCGCTCGGGCAAGCGTTCCCCGCTCATAGCAGCGGCTCCGAGCGCTTGGCGGTCGCGAACAGCGTGCCGCCGCCGTAATAGGCGAGGATGCGGTCTTCCTCGAGCAGCGTCACTTCGTCCGGATTACGCAAGCCCGGCACGCGGGCGAACTGCGCCGACGTGATCGCGCGCACGTTGACCCGACGACGGCGGCGGTCGATGCGCAGGAAGTTCATCGGCACCAGCACCGTGCGCGCGGCCGACGCACCCTCCAGCCGGACCTCCAAATAGCGCAGGATCACCTCTGAGCGGTCGACCCAGGCATCGACGACGGTGCCGGCGGGCCGGCGGTCGCAGCCATAGACCGTCATGCCCAGCGGGTCCGGATCTTCGGTCGCCAGAAAGAACTCCGGATCGACGCGCAGCGGCACGATGCGCGGCTTGCCGCCCTCGAAGGTCACGTCGGGCGTGTCTTTCCGCCGCGCCCAGGCGGCGGGGCCGACGCCATCCACCATCGGATCGCCGGTCGGGATCAGCGGCGCGCCGAGCCAGTTCTCGGCCCGCCGCGCCTTCACCTCCTCGAACCCCTCGTCGCGCGGCGCTTGCGCCACGCCGCCATGCGGCAGGTAGAAGAATTTCGGCCGCGGCAGCGGCGGGAAGCCCTGCACCGTGACCTGCGCCGAGCGATCCGATTTCAGCGGGTAGCCTTCCCGCTTGTCCTCGCGGCGCAGATAGAACACGAGCCCCGCGAAAAAGAACCAGAACGCGTAGAGCGTGACCTGGGCGACGTCGATGTAGCTGGTGAGAGCGCCTCTCATGGCATTACCTCGAGAGTTTGAGCGAAAGCGGGACGGAAGGCGTGCGCGCCCGTTCGTCGCGCGCCGGCCGCACCAGCGGTCCGAGCGCGACCAGGGTCGCGAACAGCAGTACGATCTCCATCGTGTAGACGGTGCCGTAGCCGGTGGCGGGGCTGGTCAGCGCGGGGCCGAACGTGCCCTGGACGGCGAGCGCGGAAATGCCGTCGCGCGCGAGGCCGCTGATCGCGACCGCGCCGCCGGCCGCCGTCGCCTGCACGGCGCCCCAGACGCCGAGCACCAGCCCGACCTGGTCGCGCCCGGCCATGCCCATGGCGGCCGTCAGCGTGCAATGCGCGAACAGGCCGGCGCCGAAGCCGATCAGCGCCACACCGGCGCCGAACAGCGGCGCCGAGGCCAGGGGCGCTGCAAAGATCACCGCGCTGAACGCCCCGAGCCCCGCCACCACGCCGAATCCCGCGAGCCGGTACGGATCCTGACCACGCCCGAGCAAACGCGCCGCGAGGATGAACCCGGCGAGGCCGCCGGTCGCGAGCCCGGCCGTCAGCGCCGTTGTCATGCCGACGCTGAGATGCAGCACCTGGCCGCCATACGGTTCCAGCAGAATGTCCTGCATGGAGAACGCGACGGTGCCGAGGCCGAGCGCCAGCAGGCAACGGCGCGTCCGCTTGCCGCGTGCGAAGTTCTGCCAGGACTCGCGGAAGCTCACCTCGGGCCGGTCGAATCGCGTCCGCGACGGGTCGCGCGTTTCCTGCTTCCACAGCGCCGCCATGTTCAGCAGCATGGTGAGCAGCGCCGTGCTCTGGATCACCTTGATCAGCCGCAATTCGCTGAAATCGGCGAGGAAGATGCCGAAGGCGAGCGCGCTGCCGACCATGCCGAGCAGCATCATGACGCAGAGCAGCGCCACAACGCGCGGATGCTGCTCGACCGGCGCGATGTCGGTCGCGAGCGCGAGCCCGACCGTTTGCGTCGTGTGCAGCCCGGCGCCGACCAGCAGAAAGGCGAGCGCCGCCGCCACCTGCCCGATGATCAGCGGGCCATTCGTATCGCCCGACAGCACGATCAGCGCGAACGGCATGATGGCGAGGCCGCCGAACTGCAACAACGTGCCCATCCAGATATACGGCACCCGCTTCCAGCCGAGCACCGATTTATGCGTATCCGAGCGGAACCCGACCAGCGCGCGGAACGGCGCGAACACCAGCGGCAAGGACACCATCGCCCCGACCAGCCACGCCGGCACGCCAAGCTCCACGATCATCACGCGATTCAACGTGCCGATCAGCAGCACGACCGCCATGCCGACCGATACCTGGAACAGCGACAAGCGCAGCAAGCGGCGCATCGGCAGTTCCGGCGAGGCCGCGTCCGCGAACGGCAACAGGCCGGGGCCGAGCTTGCTCCAGCCGCGCGCCAGTTTGGCGTTGATGTCGCGCGCCGCGATCATGCCCGCCGCAGCTCCAGCGCCTGCGAGGTGTAGAAGCCGGTCGCGATCCGCTGCGTCCGCGCCTGCCGCCAGCCGGCCAGTCCCGGTT
>JAFAXA010000074.1 GCA_019241425.1 Acetobacteraceae bacterium
CACCCCGAATTGCGGGACAGTTGCCTGGAGGCGACGACATTCTATTTTCGCCGCGAAACCATCATTCCGTCGCTCCAGCACGGCGGCATGGCCGCCTGGCGGAAATCGCTGTTCGCGGCGATGCACCTCAATGCCAACCGCCCCGCCGCCTATTACGGCGTGCCCGCCGCCCGCGTCGTCGAGGTCGGCATGGAGGTCGAGATCTGACGGCGCCGCGCCGCTGCCTCAGTGACCGAACACGTCGCGCAACGCCCCCGGTGTCAGTAGCGACAGCGGATTGACCGACAGGTTCGGATCATCGAGCGGCCCGCGCAACGTGAAATCGGCGGCGAACAGGCCGCCGCCCGCCTCCGGGCTGAACAGCCTGCCGATGCCGGGGATCCGGCCGGGCAGCGAATTGAAGAAATAGGCCGGCACGATCGTGCCCCTTATATCGGCGGTCCGGCGATCGAGATCGATCGCGCCCCGTGCGGTGACGCCGAGCGCCGGGCTCACCGCCCGGGAGTCGCCCAGTTCCAGGCGGTCGCCGGTCAGCGTGAAGGGCGCGACCACGTCCGAAACCCCGATCCCCGGTCCCCGCAGCAAATCTGCAATGCCGTAGATCGTGATCGCCTTCAGGAGCCTGGCGGAAAACGGCGCATCCGTTATGCGGAACGGCCCCATGCGAAGTTGCGCGGAAAGCGGGCGGCCGGGCCGCGTGTCGTCGTAGCGGCCGGCGACGGTCAGCGTGCCGCCTTCGATGCCGTCGGTGACGCCGAGCGCGCCGAGCAGCGTGCCGACGCCCTCCGCCGCCGCGTCGAGCGTTCGGTTCGCGCCGTCCGGCACGATGTCGGCCCGCACCCGGCCCGCCGCCCCGGCGCGCGCTTCGGCGTGCAGGCGCCGGATGCGGCTGCCATCGTTTTCGGCCGCCATGGCGACCGCGCTCAAACCCTCGGCCGATCCGGTCAGCACACGGTCGAAACGCGCCGACACCGACCACGGCGTGTTCTCCGGGCCGGGCGATTGCGACGGCTTCGGTTCGGAGGGGGCCGGTCCCTTGCTGAGCCGGCTGGACACGTCGAGGGTTGGCCCGGCGAGCGTCGCCGCGATCGGTCCCGCGCCTGGTTTCGGTGGAAACTGCACCTGCCCCGTCATTTCGGAGCGGCCGACCTTCACTTCGGCAAAACGCAGCAGCGTTGGTTTGCCTTCGGCGAACGCCGCGTCGCCGCGCACGTCGAGATCGGGACCGGTGACAACGATATCGTCCACAGCCGCGAGCCTGCCGTGCAGAAGCCGCAGCCGCGCCTGTCCCCCCGCCGGGCTGCCGGCGGATTTCTGCCAGTCCAGCGGCGCGGCGGTGAGGACGGTGCCGGTGAGATCCGCCGCCATCTCGACCACGCCCTCGCCGTTCCGGCGCTGCACCAACTGCGCCTTCAGCGCGACAATGCCGGACATGGCGCTGCGGGCGTCGATCCCGGCTTTGGCGAGCTGGTCGATGCTGCCGCGCCCGGTCACGGTGACGTGCTCGAGGATCTGCGTTGGCGGCCCGGCCCGGAAATCCATCGCGCCGGCGAAATTGAGCGGCATCTGCGCAACCGTCGCCGAGCCCAGCGCCGACATGCCATCCACCGTGACGTCGAGATCGGCGACGCCGCGCTCCAGGCTCTCGCCTGCGAAAACATCAGGAATGGCGACGGCATCGAGACGCGCCAGCGCCCGGATCGGAATCTGCTCGATTTTGACTGCATCCTCGAGCGGCACCGTGATGGTCAGCTTCACGGCAACCGTGCCGGCCGCGTTCTTGAGCGGCCCCGCCGGCTCTTTCAGCAGGTTGAGCCGCTTCTCACTGAGCAGCGCGATCGCATCCGGCAACGGCCCGCCGATATCGGCGACGATGGCGCCGAACTGATGCGGCTGCTCGATGCCGGTGATGCGAACCGTGCCGGCGCGGATCTGCAATCCGGCGTTCGCCACGCCGATGCGCGCCGCGCTCGGTCGCTGCCGGCCGCTGGTGACGGTGATTTCGATCGTATCGGGGTCGAGTATCTGCAAGCGCGCGGCGCCGTGCTCGATCGGCGGTATGGGCCGCAACCAATAGACGGTCAGATCGTCGCCTTCCAGCGAACCGGCGGCGCCGGTCAGTTGCACGTCCGAAAAATCGGCGGGCGACGTCAGCGTGAAATCGACATGCGCATCACGCGCGATGCCGTCCGTCATGTTCGTCGTCACCCACCGCCGCGCGTTGGTGCCGGCCGCTTTCGGCCATAACCG
>JAFAXA010000141.1 GCA_019241425.1 Acetobacteraceae bacterium
ATCCGGCATCTGGTCTGGGACGCGGGCTACGGGTACGACAAGGCGGAGTATCACCTGAGCGGCCGGGCGGTGCTGATCGCGACCGCCGTTTGCACGGTGCTGGTGTGGATCGTCGGCTTGATGGTGTGGTAGGCGAGGTCATGGCGCGCAATCGAAACCGAACTCCAGCCGGTGATGCACGTATCGACGTGATGCGGAGCCAACTCGGGCGGGTGCGGGGCCTCGGCGCCGCGAGATCCGGGGTGGGGCAGTGGTGGGGCGAACGCGTGACCTCGCTCGCCCTCGTGCCTCTGACGCTCTGGTTCATCTGGGCGACCATCCGCCTCCTCGGAGCGCCGCACGAGGCGGTGCAGAACTGGATGGCGAGCCCGGTCACGATCGTCTTGATGCTCTGCCTGGTGCTCGCGACCTTTCACCACATGCAGCTCGGCTTGCAGGTGGTGATCGAAGACTATGTACACGTGGAGAGCACCCGTTTTCTGCTGCTGCTCGGGGTGAGAGGGCTGACCGCAATTCTTGCGCTGCTGTGCATCGTTTCGGTTCTTCGCCTCGGGCTGTAGATCGAGCTGGTTCTGCCGCGTGGTGCCCGCCTCTGTTCCGGCGGGCAGCTTGCGGCACTGAATGGATGTCCGACGCATGAACGCGATTACGCTGCCGTCTTCCCGGGCCTATCAGATCGTCGATCATACCTACGACGTGATCGTCGTCGGCGCCGGCGGATCCGGCTTGCGCGCGACGTTCGGCTTGGGCGCGGCCGGCCTCAAGACCGCCTGCATCACCAAGGTGTTTCCGACCCGCAGCCACACGGTGGCGGCGCAGGGCGGCATCGGCGCCGCGCTCGGCAATATGGGGCCGGACGATTGGCGCTGGCACATGTACGACACCGTCAAGGGATCGGACTGGCTCGGCGATCAGGACGCGATCGAATATATGTGCCGGCAGGCAATTCCCGCGGTGTACGAGCTTGAGCACTACGGCGTGCCGTTCAGCCGCACGGAGGATGGCCGCATCTACCAGCGGCCGTTTGGCGGCCACATGCAGGATTACGGCAAGACGCCGGCCAACCGCGCCTGCGCCGCCGCCGACCGTACCGGCCACGCCATCCTGCACACGCTTTATCAGCAGAGCCTGAAGCACGACGTCGAGTTCTTCGTGGAGTATTTCGCGCTCGATCTCATCATGGAGGACGGCGCGTGCCGGGGCGTCGTGGCGTGGTGCCTGGAGGACGGCTCGATCCACCGCTTCCGCGCCCAATGCGTCGTGCTGGCGACCGGCGGCTATGGGCGCGCCTACCAGTCCTGCACCTCCGCCCATACCTGCACAGGCGACGGCACCGGCATGGCGTTGCGGGCGGGGCTCGCCTGCGAGGACATGGAGTTTGTGCAGTTTCATCCGACCGGTATCTTCCCGGCCGGCTGCCTGCTGACCGAAGGCTGCCGGGGCGAGGGCGGGTATCTCACGAACTCGGAAGGCGAGCGCTTCATGGAACGCTACGCGCCGACCGCCAAGGATCTGGCGTCGCGTGATGTCGTGTCGCGTTCCATGACGATCGAGATCAACGAAGGGCGTGGCTGCGGTCCGAACAAGGACCACATCCTGATGCATCTCGAGCATCTCGGCGCGGCGTTGCTGCACGAGCGGCTGCCGGGGATCTCCGAAACGGCCAAGGTGTTCGCGGGCGTGGACGTCACCAAGGAGCCGGTGCCGGTGCTGCCGACCGTGCACTACAATATGGGTGGCGTGCCGACCAATTATCACGGCGAAGTCCGGCGCGGCGATCCGGAGGATTTCGACGCGCTGGTGCCCGGGCTGATGGCGGTGGGCGAAGCGGCGTCGGTGTCGGTGCATGGTGCAAACCGGCTCGGCACCAATTCGCTGCTCGATCTCGTCGTGTTCGGCCGCGCTGCCGCCCATCGCGCGGCCGAAAAATACAAATCGGACGCGAGCCAGGCGCCGCTGCCGCCGAAAGCCGGTGAGGAAGCGCTCGACCGGCTCGACCGAACCCGCTTCGCGCGCGGCGGCACGCCGGTTGCCGAACTGCGCGCCGAATTGCAGCGCACGATGCAGAGCCATGCGGCGGTGTTCCGCAACAGCAGCAGCCTGGAGCAAGGCGTTTCCAAGATGCGCAAATTGTGGGACGGCACGACCGACATGTCGGTCACCGACCGCAGCCTGATCTGGAATTCCGATCTGGTCGAAGCGTTGGAGTTTCAGAACCTGCTCGCCAACGGCACGGTCACGATGGTCGGCGCCGAAGCGCGTCATGAAAGCCGTGGCGCGCAGGCCCATGACGATTTCCCGGAGCGCGACGACGCCAATTGGATGAAGCACACGCTCGCCTGGTGCGACAAGACCGGCAACGTGCGCCTCGACTACCGGCCGGTGCGGATGCAGACGATGACCAACGAGGTCTCGGTCTTTCCGCCGAAGAAGCGCGTGTACTGAGCGAAGAGGACGGCGATCATGGCTGAGTTCACGCTGCCGGCGAACAGCAAGGTGGGCACCGGCAAGACCTGGACGGCGCCGCGCGATGCTGCGCGCACACGCGGCTTCAAGGTCTACCGTTGGAATCCGGATGACGGCCAGAACCCGCGCATCGACACCTATGAGCTGGATCTCGACCAATGCGGGCCGATGGTGCTCGACGCGCTCATCAAGATCAAAAACGAGGTCGATCCGACGCTGACCTTCCGCCGCTCCTGCCGGGAAGGCATTTGCGGCAGTTGCGCGATGAACATCGACGGCACCAACACGCTCGCCTGCCTGAAGCCGATCGAGGAGGTGAAAGGTGCGGTGAAGATCTATCCGCTGCCGCACATGGCGGTGGTGAAAGACCTGGTGCCCGACCTGACGCAGGCCTACGCGCAGTATCGCAGCATCGAGCCGTGGCTACAGGCCGATACGCCACCGCCGCCGGACGCCGAGCGCCTCCAGAGCAAGGAGGAGCGCGCGCGACTGGACGGCATGTGGGAGTGCATTCTTTGCTTCTGTTGCACGACCAGTTGCCCGAGCTACTGGTGGAACGGCGACCGTTACCTCGGCCCGGCGGTGCTGCTCGCCGCCTATCGCTGGATCGCGGACAGCCGCGACGAGCGCACGGGCGATCGGCTCGATGCGCTCGAGGATCCGTTCAAGCTGTATCGCTGCCACACCATCATGAACTGCACCCAAACCTGTCCGAAGGGCCTCAATCCGGCCAAGGCGATCGGCAAGATCAAGCAGTTGATGATCGAGCGCCAGGTCTGACGACACGCGACCTGTTTGCGGGCCTAAGCCGGTTGCCGTCCCGCCTTGGCGAGTTTGCGTGCGGTCCGCAACAAGAACTGCCGGTCCTCGGGCGCGCACTCACGGTATAGGCGCAGCATCGCCAATTCGTCGCCGCTGGCCGCATTCGACGGCGCACGAAGATCGGTGCCGTGAACCAGCCATTCAACATTGACCCCAAGCACCGCGGCGATCCGCGTCAGATTGCCGGTGATCTGACCCGCCCGGTCGGTCTCCCATTGCGCAACCGCGCTGCGCGTCACGCCGACGGCCGTGGCCAGCGCGTCCTGCGTGAGCTGAAGGTCCTTGCGCGCGCTGCGAATGCGGGCGCCGATGCCATGATCGCTCATGACCAACAGAATACGTGAGCGAGGCTAACCGATCCACGGCAGTTTTAATAACCTGTTAGGTTAGAATACCTAACGTCCCGCCAGTCGAACTGACGGGAGAAGGTGATGCCGGCCAAAATCGACTGGACCGAGGCGATGGACGCACAACTGTGTCGCCTGCGCGCCGAGGGTGAGACCTGGGACGTTATCGCCGCGGCTTTGTGCGTGTCGCGATTCACGGCGATCGACCGCGGACGCCGGGTCGGCGCGCGCCGGCCACCGCCGGAATTCGTGGCGCCGCCCGAAGATCCGGATCGCGCGCCGCTGCCGGCCGGGCATGTGAGGAGCTGGGGTTGCCTCACGCAGGGCACTTGTCTCGCGGGCACGCCGTACCCGCTGCCGGTGTTTTCCCGCTGACCTTTCGAGGACAAGCGGCCCCTCCTTCCCAGGCTTCAAGGACAGCGCACATGGTGTTTGCAACATCGTCATCCCCGGCCTTCAAGCCTTCACGCACGATCCGCCGCACGGAGACCGAGCCCGGCTTTTACGACAACAACCTCGTCTGCTACCGGCTGGAGGAGGCCGGCACGACGCTGCTCTCGCTGCCGCCGTCCGGCTACACCACGAAGCTGCGCACGTCGTCACTGGAAATGGTGCGCAGCGTTGCCGAAGGCTATGGCTGGACCGAGAAGCGCGTGCGTCCGCCGGTGCCGAGCGCCGCCAAGATCACCCGCATGGACGAGGCGCTCTCGTGGGTGCGTTTCATTCCGGATGAAAATTACGTGCTGCGGCGGATCGTCGGGGCGCGCAGCCTGGTCAGCCCGATCACCGAGCGCTATCTGTTTACGTGGCGCCGGCTCGGAACGCTGCTCGGCGCCGATCACAAGGCGATCCAGCGCTGGCACGCACAGGGGATCGCCATCATCGTCGCCGCACTCAATCGCGGCTGAGATCTGTGGCCCGCGTCGCGGCAGGTGCGGAAACGCCGCGACGCGGGCTCAAGGATCCCCGGACCCTGCTTCGCCGCTGTTCTGCCCCCGCCGGGTGCCTGCAGCCTGGGCGCAAATCTCTCGCTCGATCGCGCGCGCCGCTCTGAGCACGAGATCGTCGCGGTATTGCCCGGCGGCGATCTGAACCGAGCGCGGCAGCCCGTCGCGACCGGGGCCGAGCGGCACCGTGATCGCCGGCTGCCGCGCCAGATTGAACAGAAACGTCCAGGGCGCCCATTCGGTCCACAAGGCGCGGAGCGGATCGGCCGTGGGCACGCCGGCCAGCGGCGGTCCGGCCGGCACCGTCGGGCAGAGCGCCAGATCGAAACGCTGGTGGAACCGCGCCATCAAATGCGCCGTCAGGATGCGCGTCGCTTCGAAGCTGAGAAACTCGGTCGCCGGCAGATCCTTCTCGGCCGCGGCGACTTGGAGCAGCCCTGGGTCGAGCAAAGGGCGCCGCTCCTCGGGGAATGTCTCAACCAGCCGGGCCAGGGCGACACCCCAGACGCGGCCGAAAACACGACTGGTGTCGGGCAGCCCAGGATCGGCCAACTGAACGTCCGCCCCCATTCGACGGAGCAAGGTGGCCGCGTCGTCGAGGGCGAATGCGCCTTCAGCATCGATTGGTGCGGCAAACCCCGGATTGGCGATGATCCCGACCCGCATCCCAGCCACGCCGTCTTCGATGCCGCTGCGCCAGTCGCGCGGATCATCCGGAAGGCAGAGCGGATCGCGCGGATCGTGGCGGGCGATCGCCGAGAGCATCAGCGCCGCATCCCGCACCGTGCGGGTCATCGGACCGGCGCAGGACACATTGGCGAAGGCGCCCGCCGGCCATTGCGGCACCCGGCCGAAGCTCGGCTTGAGCCCGACCAGCCCGCACCAGGCTGCCGGGATGCGGATGGAGCCGCCCGCATCCGTGCCGACATGCAAGGGGCCGAAGCAGGCGGCCCCCGCCGCACCCGCGCCGGAGGACGAGCCGCCCGTCGAATAGGCCAGATTGTGCGGATTGCGGGTGACGCCGTGCAGCGGGCAATCGCCGGGGCTCTTCCAGCCGAACTCGGTGGTCGTGGTCTTGCCGATGATGATGGCGCCGGACGATTTCAGCGCGGCGGCCAGCGGCGCGTCCTCGGCCATCGGTTCGTCACTGGTCAGATGGCTGCCACGGCGGGTCGGAAAGCCCGCGAGATCGACGAGGTCCTTGACCGTGCAGGGTACGCCGTCCAGCAGACCGGCCGGGCGCCCGGCCGCCCAGCGCCCCTCGCTCTCCCGCGCGGCCTCCAACGCCCCCGGCACCATGAGGGCGAAGGCGTTGATCGCGGGATTGAGCCGGTCGACGCGCTCCAGCACCGCACGCACCACCTCGACCGGGCTGAGAGCGTGGCTGCGGTAGCTTGCCAGCAGCGCCTCGGCGGTCAGGGTCGCCGGATCGTCATGCTCCACCCGGCGCACCCTCCGCCTCCCAGAGACTATCCCGCGCTATCGAGCCGAGCGCAGCGATGACAGGGCGTTCTGGCATCCGGAGGAGAGCGAATCCTGATGCTCCTTCAGGCAGGCGATCGCCCGGCCGCCGCCGGGCCGCACGCCTCGGCAATGGGTCCGGTAATCCATCCCGCACTCTTCCCGCAGCACCGACGTCGCTTGGCGCGGATTGCCCCCGCTTTGCGGCGCCGTTCGTCCCGATTGCTCTTGTGCCCCGGAGCCGCCGCCGACGGCCGCGACCGCCTGCCCGCATTGCGGCGACAGGTTGGCGGCGTGCTCCTGCAAGCAGGACAGCGCCTGCTGACCTCCGGTCGGCACCGATGCGCAATAGCTTTGGTAGTCCGACCGGCAGGACGACCGGATCGCGGCGATCTGGCTCTGGCTCGGGTGCTGCGCCGAAACCGGACCGGCGATGCCGAGCAGGCCTCCGGCAATCAGCGCGACGCGGACGATTTCCCTATGCATTCTCTCTGCTTTCATTTGTTCTCGCCTAAACTGATGCACGCGACGGACGGGGTATGCGTACGTCCCGCACGGGAGGTCATTGACGTCTCAGCCCGGAGGGCGCAATCCCCCCGTCGTTTCGACGAAGGAGGCGACGGCCGCGACGCCTTCGCCGGCGCGAATGTTGGTGAACAGGAACGGCCGTTCCCCGCGCATCCTGCGGCTGTCGCGGTCCATGACGGACAGATCGGCGCCGACATGGGGTGCGAGGTCCGTCTTGTTGATGACGAGAAGATCGCTTCGCGTGATCCCTGGGCCGCCTTTGCGCGGGATTTTGTCGCCGGCCGAGACGTCGATGACGTAGATCGTGAGATCGGCCAGTTCCGGGCTGAAGGTCGCGGCGAGATTGTCGCCGCCGCTTTCGATCAGAATGATATCGAGCGCGGGAAAGCGGCGGCGCAGTTCGGCCACTCCGGCGAGATTGATGCTTGCATCCTCCCGGATCGCGGTATGCGGGCAGCCGCCGGTCTCGATCCCGAGAATACGCTCGGGCGGCAAGGAACCGGCCCGCGTAAGGAATTCCTGGTCCTCCCTGGTATAGATGTCGTTGGTGATTGCGGCGACCTCATACCGGCCGCGCAGCTTCTTGCAGAGCGCATCCATCAGCGCGGTCTTGCCGGTGCCGACCGGGCCGCCGACGCCGACCCGCAGCGGGCCATGCGGCGAAGCGCTCACGAAACGTGATCTTCGATCAGCACCACGTGGAGATTGCGCGGCCCGTGCGCTCCGAGTTCGAGGGTCTGCTCGATATCGGCGGAGCGGGACGGGCCGGTGACGAACATCACGTTGCGCGGCATACCGCCCTCAGCGCGCAGCAGATCCCAGGCGTCCTCATAGGGCCCGACCACCCGGCTCGCTTGCAGCACGACGATCGCCGTATCGGGCAGCAGATTGAGCGTCGTCGGACGCTCCGGAGCGGAAGGCAGCATCAGCGTGCCGGTTTCCGCAATGGCGGCGAAACCCTGCGTGACGCTGACCGGGTCCAGCGGCCCGGCCCGGCCCTCCCGGATTTCCAGCAATGGCCGGTCGTGCCAAGGGACGTCGCGCAGGGCGGGATGGGGTGCGACGACGATGCGGGAGGGAAGATTCTGGCTCGCAAGGTAGTCCGAAATGGCGCCCGGCACGTCAGCCACGCCGCCGACGCGGATGACCGTGCCGTATTCCTTGGTCACGTTTGCAATGAACAGCGTGATCTGGGCGGCGTGATCGATGCGGCTGCGCGCGGGAATGAGGTGGCGCGGGTGAGCCGCGACCCGCTGTCGCAAGGGCGCCGCCTGCTCGTCGGACAGCGCGCTGCGGCGCAATCCCCGGCGAATGGAACCGAGCACCTGCTCCTTCGGCGTCATGGGCGGCGCGCCCGCTCGGCCGCCGCGAGACGGGCGAAGAACGTGCCGCCTTCCGGCGCGGGCAGATCGCGGCCCTGCGTCCAGTTCCCCGCCATGGGCAGCGACTTGAAGCGGCCGCGCTTGCCGGACAGAAGCTTCAGGGCGCCGATGCTGGCGCGGGTCGCCGTCCGGTAGAGCGCGGGACGCTGGGCGAACCACGCCCACAGGCCGAGATTGCGGCGCTGGGTCGCGGGTGTGAGATGGCGCTCGAACTCGCGCTCGCGCCAGTGCCGCATCAGGCCCGGCAGCGGGATCCTGACCGGGCAGACGCTCTCGCATTTGCCGCAGAAGGTCGACGCGTTGGGCAGGTTCTTGGTGCGGTCGAGACCGGCGAGACTGGGCGTCAGCACGCTGCCCATCGGGCCGGGATAGACCCAGCCATAGGCATGGCCGCCGATCGCGCCATAGACCGGGCAATGATTCATGCAGGCGGCACAGCGGATGCAGCGGAGCATGTCCTGGAACTCGCTGCCGAGCATGCCGGACCGGCCGTTATCGACCACCACTACGTGGTATTCCTCCGGCCCGTCGAGATCGCGCGGCCGGCGCCCGCCCGTGCTGAAGGTCGTGTAGACGGAAAAATCCTGCCCGGTCGCCGAGCGTGCCAGCACGCGCAGAAGCGAGGTGCAGTCCTCCAAGGTCGGCACGACTTTTTCGATCGTCGCCAGCGCGATATGCACGCGCGGCAAGGTCTGCGTCAGATCGCCATTGCCTTCGTTGGTCACGATCACGCTGCTGCCGGTTTCGGCGATCAGAAAGTTCGCCCCGGTGATCCCGACATCGGCGGCGAGGAAGCGCGCGCGCAGCTTGGCTCGGGCTTCGGTCAGGATGTCGCGGCGCTCGGCGAACACGCGGTCGGCCGGCAGGTCGGTGTGCGACAGGCGGAATTGCGTTTCCCAATCGTCACGGTTGAGATGAAATGCGGGGGCGATGATGTGGCTCGGCGCCTCCTTCCGGAGCTGGATGATGTATTCGCCGAGATCCGTTTCGACCGGCTGGATGCCGTTCCGCTCCAGGTGATCGTTCAGTTCGATCTCTTCGGAGATCATCGATTTGCCCTTGGTGACGGTGCGGGCGTCGGCCTCCCGGCAGATGCGCAGAACGGCGTCTCTGGCGTCATCGGCGGTCGGGCACCAATGCACCTTGCCGCCGGCCTTTTCGACATTCTGTTCGAATGTTTCGAGATAGAAATCGAGATGCGCGAGCGTGTGGTTCTTGATGTCGCGCGCGGTGTCGCGCAGCATCTCGAATTCGGGCAGGTTGGCGACCGCGTTGGCCCGGCGCTCGAGAAAATGCGGGCGCGAGGTCGCCAGCGCCTTTTGCAGCCCGGCATCCGCCATCGCACGGCGCGCATTCTGATGAAACTGCGGACTGGATATGTGCATCGGTGCTCTCGCTAGCGGGTCGGGAAGCTGCGGGGATAGGTGATCTCGTTGGCCGGTCCCGGCGCGGACGGCGCGCCCTTCTTGCCGCATCCGGCGAGCAGCAACGCGGCGGCGCAGGCCGCGAGCAGCGCCGCTCTCACGCCAGCGCCGCCTGCCAGCGTGCCGCCTGTTCCGCGACGTTCGCGGGCGCGGTGCCGCCGTAACTGGTGCGGGACCCAATCGAAGCATCGACGGTCAGCACGGAGAACACGTCGGCGGTGATGCCGGGCTCGACTTCCTGCATGTCGGCGAGCGACAATTCGGCGAGTTCGACGCCCTGCGCCTCGGCGATGGCGACCAGGCGCCCGGTGACGTGGTGCGCCGAGCGGAACGGGAGGCGCAGCACCCGCACCAGCCAGTCCGCGAGGTCGGTCGCGGTCGCGAAGCCCGCGCCGGCCAGGGCCCGCATGCGGGCGAGCACCGGCTCCATGTCGCGCACCATGCCGGTCGTCGCGGCGAGCGACAGCGCCCAGGCCTCGGCCGCCTCGAACACCGGCTCCTTGTCCTCCTGCATGTCCTTGGCGTAGGCGAGCGGCAGGCCTTTCATGACCGTCAGCAACGAAACGAGGCCGCCGGTGATGCGTCCGGTCTTGGCGCGCGCCAACTCGGCCGCGTCCGGATTGCGCTTCTGCGGCATGATGGAGCTGCCGGTGGTGAAGGCGTCGGACAGCCGGATGAAGCGGAACGGGGCGCTGCACCAGAGGATCACCTCCTCGGCGAAACGCGACAGATGCATCGCCGAGATCGCGGCGGCGCTCAGGAATTCGAGCGCGAAATCGCGGTCCGAGACGGCGTCCAGCGAATTGGCGGCCGGCCGGTCGAAGCCGAGTGCCTCTGCCGTCATCCCGCGATCGATCGGAAACGACGTGCCGGCCAGCGCCGCCGCGCCGAGCGGGCATTCGTTGAGGCGCCGGCGGCAATCGGCGAGCCGCCCGCGATCGCGCGCCAGCATCTCGACATAGGCGAGCAGATGGTGGCCGAAGGTCACGGGCTGCGCCGTTTGCAGGTGGGTAAATCCCGGCATCGGATCGGCCGCAAACGCCGCCGCGCGATCGGCAAAAGCGCGCATCAGCTCGGCGAGTTGACCGTCCAGCCCGTCGATCGCATCGCGCACCCAGAGCCGGAAATCGGTCGCGACCTGGTCGTTGCGGCTGCGCGCCGTGTGCAGGCGTTTGCCCGCTTCGCCGATGCGTTCGGTCAGCCGCGCCTCGATGTTCATGTGCACGTCTTCCAGCGCATCCTCGAAGGCAAAGCGTCCGGCCTCGATCTCGCCGGCAATCGCGCGCAGCCCTTGCCGGATCGCCTGCTCGTCCGCGGGATCGAGCAGGCCGATGCGGGCCAGCATCGCGGCATGCGCTTCCGAACCCCTGATATCCTGGCGCCACAGCTTGCGGTCGAAGCCGATCGAGACATTGATGGCCCGCATGACGGCGGACGGGCCGGAGGCGAACCGTCCTCCCCACTGCATGTTGGCCTCGGGTGCGGCGATGTCAGGCGTATCAGACAAAGTGAGGAGTTCCGCGATGCTTCACCTAACCCGCCGCGGGGCGCTGGCGTCGGTCGCGACCCTAGCCGCCGCGTTCCCCGTCCGCAAACCCGTGGCCGAGGAGGAGTTGCAAAGCCTGTCCGCCCTCACGCTCACCAATCCCCCGGCGTCCCTGCCGGAGGTCACATTCTACGACGCCGAGGGCCAGCCCCACGGCTTCGCCGAGTTCCGGGGCCACGGCATGGTCGTCAATCTCTGGGCGACCTGGTGCGTGCCATGCGTCGCCGAGATGCCGGCGCTCGCGGCGCTGTCGCAGGCGCTGGCCCCCGATGACATTGCGGTGATGCCGCTCTCCTCCGACCGCGGCGGCGCCAACGCCGTGCGCGGCTTCTTCGCCCAGCACGGCATTGCCGGGCTGCCGGTGCTGCTCGATCCGAAGGGCGGCGTGCTCAAGGCATGGGGCATCGACGGCATACCCGTCACGGTGCTGATCGATCGCGCCGGCCGGGAGCGCGCGCGACTGGAAGGCGCGGCGGACTGGGCGAGCCCGGCCGCCATTGCGCGGGTACGGGCGCTGGTCAGCGCCTGACTCGACGCGGTACGTGCCTCGCTTCACCCGACCTTGTCGAAGATCATCACTTTCGACACGAAAGCCTGAATGTCCCGGACGTGGCGTAGCCCCTTGCTCGCCGCCAATGCCCCGAAATCCTCACGTGCGTAGCTGTCGAAATAGGGCTCGTGGAAATTCTGCGGAAACAGCTCCAGCGATCCGTCGTACTCGGGCTTATCCCCGTATTGCAGCGAGTCGACGAGAACCAGACGGCCGCCCGGTTTCAGCAAGCGCGCGAACTCGCCGAACACAAGCCGCCGAACCGCGGGCGGCAGTTCGTGGAACAGGAATACGCTGGTCACGGCGTCCTGGCTCGCATCGGGCAGAGGCATCGCTTCGGCCTTGGCGACCACAAGCTCGACCGCCGACCAGCGGGCGAGGTGCCGTCTCGCTTCGCGCGTGTAAGATTCAGACAGATCGAGACCGATCACCGGCAGCCGCGGCCAGACCTGCTTTACGGATGCGAGAAACCGGCCGGTTCCGGACCCGACATCGAGCAAGCGGAGCCGGCGCTGATCACAACCCGCAAATATCTCGTGCAGCGGCGGCAGCGCTTGCCGCCGCATCGCGTTGGCGGTGCCGCTGAACAGCACTTCGACCTGCGTATCGTAGCGCTGCGCCGATTCATCCGTCATCCAGCCGCCGGACTGGAAGTGGAAGTTCTGCAAGTAATAGCGGGGCCGCTTGCCGCGCGTGGTCTCTTCCAGCACGTCGCTATGGCCGTTCTCCCGCCGCCTTCGGTGAACGCGCGGCAGATCCTCAAAGAACAGGCGCGAGCGTTTCAGCAATGTCGGCAGCGACCCGTCGTAATCGATCGGCAGCGGATAAAGCCCGGCCCCGACATTCGCGAGATCGCGCTTCAGCAAATCCGTCATGTCGGCGAGGTGACGGTTGCGGTCCGGCGTCGGTTTGCTGGTGCGGGCGGGCGCCCGGGCCGGCGCGCCCTCCAATTGTCGCGCCGTTTGCGACAACCGCCGCATCGCGAGCCCATGGCCGGCATACCAGGCGAGGCGCGGCGCTTGCGTCGCCCCATAGGCGGCGACCGTCGCCAGTCGCGAAAGGAGGCTGCTCATCGTTTACCCGATCCGGACGTCTGCTCAGTAATGGCGTTGATTGTCCGACCGGAGATGGCCTCGGCGGGCAGAAAGTAAAGCGAGCCGGAGGTCAGGCGTGCGCCGTGTCGGCGGCCGCGCCCTCCAATTCGGTCGTTTCGATTGTAGCGGGCCGGATGCCGAAGGCGAGCGGCGCCGCCAGCGCGCACATCAGCGCCATCGGCCAGAAGGCGCCCGCACCCCAATGCGCGTACAGGGAACCGGAGGCGAGCGTCATCGCGCAGGTGGTCGCGCCGAGCGCGATCGTCGCGTAGAAGGCCTGCCCGGTGGCCGCCAGCTTCACCGGCACGCTGCGGGCGATCGTGTCCATGCAGGCCAGATGCAGGAGGGCGAAGGTCAGGCCGTGCAGCGGTTCGACGATCGCCATGACCGGGAACGAGGCGGTCAGGGCCGCCGCGCACCAGCGCACCGTGCCGGCCACCGCCGATAGAGCGATGGCCCGGCCGGGGCCGAGCCGGGTCAGCAGCCGCCGCCCCACCAGCAGGAACACCACGACTTCGGCCGCGACCGACAGCGACCACAGCACGCTCGACTCGGCCGCTGTCATGCCGGCGCTGCGCCAGCGGATCACTTCGAAGCTGTCATGCATGGCGTGGCTGCCGCCGATCAGCGCCGCGACGATCATCAGCCGCACGAAGACCGGGATGCGCAGCAAGGTCGCGAAGGCGTTCCGGGAGGTGGCGGATGCCGGCAGGTCGCGCACGCCCGTCACGCGGTTCGGCACCATCCAGGCGACCGAGGCGGTGATCGCGAGCAAGGCCGCGCCTTGCCAGACAATGGTCGTGAGGCCGTCCCAATCGACGAACTGCCCGGAGACCAGGGTGCCGGCGATGAACGCCGCCGAACCGGCTCCCCGGACCCAGCCATACTCGAACCCCGCCGGCCCTCGCGCCGAGCCAAGCGCCAAGGCGTCGGCGATCGGGGTTAGGGGCGCCAGCAACGCCGAATGGCAGACGGCGACCAGCAGCAGGATCGGCAGCCCGCGTGCGGGCAGATAGGCCAGGCCGACGACCGCCGCGGTCCCCGCCAACGCCGCGAGCACGGCCGGTGCCTGCCGCCACCGATCCGCAAGGCCCGCGGCCAGCGGGCCGGCCAGCAGCCGGATCGCGGTGCCCGCGGCCAGCACCGTCGCCAGCGCTTCGGGCAGCAGCCCGTCCTGCTGCAACAGCCCGGGGAAGAAGGGCGACGCGACCCCCCAGGATGCAAACATAGCCGCGTACAACACGAGGAAGCGGGGCAGCGCGGAAGGGCCCGGCGGTCCGGCAGGGTGGCGCTCCACCTCGCCGCCGGTTTCGGAACTCACGGCCGCGAGCCGCGTGAGGTCAGCCATGGCAAAGGATCTCGCTCACACGCTCGGCCGCATGCTGCGGCCATTCCGGCCGGGTCCCGGGGCGTTCGCGAGCCGGCGGCCATGGCGCGCCGGTTGCCCCAAGACGATCACCCTGGAAAGTGCGGCTTTCGAAAACAACGGACCGATGCCGGACCGGCATACCGCCTATGGGGACGGGCTGTCGCCGCCGCTCGCCTGGCGCGATCTGCCGCCAACGACGCGCAGCCTCGCGCTGCTGGTGGAGGACGCGGATGCGCCCTCGTTGCGCCCGCTCGTTCATGCCATTCTGGTCGGCATTCCCGCATCGTCGTCCGGATTGGCCGAGGGGGCAATCCCGCCGGTGCAGCGCGGGCCGGCCTCCGGCGGCTGGCTCGTCGGCCGCAACAGCCTGGGCCGATGCGGGTGGCTTCCCATCATGCCGCCGCCCGGCCACGGGCCGCACCGCTATGGCTTTCAGCTCTTCGCGCTCGACGCCGAACCGGCTTGGCAATGGCCGCCGGGGCGCGGGTTCATGCTCAAGACGATCGCACCGCATATCGTCGGCCGGGGGGAACTGATCGGCCTGTATCGCCGGAAGTAGGAGTCGCCCGCGAAGGGCGCCGCCCGAAGCTCGCTACGAGGCGACCTCGTAGCCCTCCTCCGCGATCGCGCGCCGCACCGCCCCGGGATCCGGGTTGCCGGACACGGCAACCGCCCCGCGTTCCAGATCCACCGAGACCTGCCCCGCGCCTGGCACCGCCCGGACGGCGCGGCTCACCGCCGCCACGCAATGCTCGCAGGTCATTCCCGATACTTGCAAATGCAGCATGTCGCGTTGCGGCTCCGAGCCTTCCCGTGCCCCGAGAGGTAGACCGGCGCGCGGCCCCCCGCCAAGTGCGGCGGCAGGCCTGCCATCTCCGCCCTGATTTCCCGCCCCGGCGACCCCATTTCCGGGCGAGCAGGGCGCGGCCGTCGCGCACAGGATGCGGATGAATACGAGCACGATTTCCGTTCCGGTCCCCGGGGCACCGCCCCGGCTCGGCACGACGCTGGATATCGGGGTCGGCGGCATGACCTGCGCTTCCTGCGTGCGACGGGTCGAGAAGGCGCTGCTGCGCGTGCCCGGCGTGTCCGCGGTCGCGGTCAACCTGGGGACGGAGCGGGCGCGGGTCGAAGCGGCGGCGGACCGGGTCACGCCCGGCCAGCTTGCCGAGGCGATCCGGAACGCCGGCTACGAACCGCGCGCGACCGCCGCCGCCGAGAGCCGCGATCCCGCCCCCGGCAGCCGCCGCCAGCTCCTCGACGTTCTGATTGCCGCCGCGCTCTCGGCGCCGCTGCTCGCCGGCATGGCCGGCCATCTGCTGGGGCGTCCCGCCATGCTGCCCGGCTGGGTGCAGTTCGCGCTGGCGACGCCCGTGCAATTCTGGCTCGGCTTTCGCTTCTACCGCGCCGGCTGGCGTGCGGCGCGGGCGCTGTCCGGCAATATGGACCTGCTGGTCGCGACCGGCACCTCGGCCGCCTGGGGCTTGAGCGTCTACGCGCTGCTCGCCGCCCCCGCGGGGCACCAACCCGCGCTCTATTTCGAAACCTCGGCGCTGCTCGTCACCTTTGTTCTGCTCGGCAAATGGCTGGAAAGCCGCGCCAAGGGGCAGACCGCGTCCGCGCTTCGGGCGCTCGCCCGTTTGCGCCCGGACACCGCCCGGCTGCTCCGGGACGGCACCGAGCTGGCCGTGCCGCTTGACTCCCTGCGCGTCGGCGACCTCGTGGTGGTCCGTCCCGGCGAACGCATTCCGGTCGACGGGCGGGTGCTCGAGGGCAACGGCCACGTCGATGAGTCGATGCTGACCGGGGAAAGCCTGCCCCTGGAAAAGGCGCCGGGCGCGCGCGTCACCGGCGGCTCCGTCAACGCCGACGGAAGGCTGGTGATCGAAACGGCGGCAATCGGCGCCGAAACCACGCTGGCGAAGATCGTGCGGCTGGTCGAAAGCGCGCAGGCCTCCAAGGCGCCCGTGCAGCGCCTGGTCGACCGGGTCAGCGCCGTGTTCGTGCCGGTGGTCCTCCTGCTCGCCTTGCTGACCTTCGCCGCCTGGTGGGCGCTGGCCGGCGATGCAACGGCTGCGGTCCTGAACGCGGTCGCCATGATGGTGATCGCCTGCCCCTGCGCGCTCGGGCTCGCGACCCCGACCGCGATCATGGTCGGAACCGGCGTCGCCGCGCGGCACGGCATCCTGATCCGGGACGCCGAAGCGCTGGAGCGCGCGCGAGATGTGCGAACCGTCGCGTTCGACAAGACCGGCACGCTGACCGAAGGGCGTCCTGAGGTCACGGCCGTCCTGCCACTCGCGGAGGGGGCGAGCGCCGGCCTCGTCCTGCGTCTGGCGGCGAGCCTCCTGCACGGAAGCGAACACCCGCTCGCCGACGCCGTCCGGCGGCGTGCGGCGGCGGACGGCGTCGTTCCCGCCGCCGCCACGTCGTTCCGGGCGCTGCCCGGGCGCGGCGTGTCGGGCGAGGCGGATGGACGGGAACTGGTGCTCGGCAGCCTCCGCCTGCTGCGGGAAAGCGGCCTCGATCCATCCGCAAGCGGCGACGCGTTGCCGGCCGACGCGACGCTCTCCTGGCTCGGCCAATTGGCGCCGGACCGGCGCGTGCTCGGCGCCATCGCGTTTGCCGACACCGTCAAGCCGACGGCCCGTGCAGCAATCCAGGCGCTCCGCGATGCGGGCACGGCGACTGTGATGCTGACCGGAGACCGGCCGGAAGCAGCGCGCGCCGTCGCCGGGGCGCTCGGCGTCGGGCAGGCGTTCGCCGGCTTGCTGCCGGAGGACAAGGCGGGTGCGATCGCAACGCTGCGAGCCGGGGGCGGGGTGGTCGCGATGGTGGGCGACGGCATCAACGACGCGCCGGCGCTCGCCGCCGCCGATCTCGGCATCGCCATGGGGTCGGGCACGGACGCGGCGATGAGCGCCGCCGCCATCACCCTGATGCGGGGCGATCCGCTGCTGGTCCCGGCCGCGCTCGACATCGCCCGCCGGACCCATGCCAAGATCCGGCAGGGGTTGTTCTGGGCGTTTGCCTATAATCTCGTCGGAATCCCGCTCGCCGCCTGCGGATGGCTCGATCCGGTGATCGCCGGCGGAGCGATGGCCCTCAGCAGCGTCAGCGTGCTCGGCAACGCCTTGCTGCTCCGGCGGTGGTCGCCGCCCCGAAGCGCCGCCGTCCGGCCGGGGTGAACCGGCGGTTTCGGTTTGGATCCGGAGTAGCCGACGCGGATAGCAGCCGCGCTCCATGCGGCGGCTCCTGCCCACAGCTTCGGCTCCTCTCATCCGGGTATGCGGCGGGTGGCCCGTTGGCGGCCCGCTAGGTTTCGGGCGGCCCGGTGCAGATGCCGTGGGAAGGCCAAGCGCCGGGCCTCGGCTCCGAGCGGGGCAGGGGCGGCGATTTCGGCCAGCGCAGCCAGGACGGCTTTGACCGCTTCGGCCGTGCTTCCGGCGCCGGCTTCGGCCCACCGGACGGGGCGGGATGGCGGGGCCGCCGAGGGCGCGGCGGCAGTCGCAAGCACTCCGGCAGGGCGATCCGCAGCATGTGGCAAAGCGGGCGCAGGATGCGTCCGGCCTGCGGCGCCTGCGCCAGCAGCGCCAGCAACGCCGGGTCCGCGAGCAGCGTCTCGATCTGCGCCCGGCCGATTCGCGTGTTCAGCTCGGGCGCCAGGGCCAGCAACCAGCCATGCGCGTTCGGCGGCACCTGCCCGGTCACCGCCGGCACATGCTTCTCCGGCGACAGCGCCCGCGTCCGCCTATCCGCGACCGGGGTGCGTCGCAGCCCAGGAATCCGCCCGGCCTCGACGGCGGCGACCAGCGCGGAAAACCGGGCGACCAGCCGCCTCAGCCGGTTCCAGGTGTCGAGCGCGAGCGGCGCCGCCTCGCGCCTCGTCCGCAAGCTGAACGAAAGGCCCCGCAGCACCAGCTCGACCGCAAAGGCGAAGCGCTCGGTCAGGCTCTGGGCGGGAACACTGGCGACAGACATACTAACAGTGAGGACATCACGAGCACCCCGGGGGTGGCAAGCAGAATCCAGCGCTGGCGCCCGCTGCTTCGGGATGTCCCCGTAATGAGAGCCGGGTTCCTTCGGTCGGCGGGCCCGCCGCGACGAATCCCCTAATGGGACAGCAAGCGTCTCCGAAGCAGACTTGCGGGTAGTTTTCGGGAAGCAACGGATCAGCAACGGCAATGACTTAGCGCTGGCACGGCGCTTGCGCTCCCTCCGGCGAGTCGGAGAAGGGGTTGGGTGGGCGAAGAGGCGGCGGCGGCTTGCCGGGACGCCGCGCCGGGAACGTGTCGGAGCGGCATCGCCGCCGCGCAACCAACGCATCCCGTTCGCCGCGAGACCGAAACAGAAACCGGGCGCGCTCATCGCGAGCCCGGATGCGCATGATGGAGACGGCAGATGCCGGACGGGCATGACGTGCTGAGCTGGCTGCATATCGGCGACCTGCACATCACACGCGAGACCGAGCAGAACTACCTGGACCTGAAGCGCATCGTCGATCTGGCGAAAAGCCTGCCGGACGGCAGCGTCGATTTCGCCGTGCTGCCGGGCGACAATGCCGAGGACGGCACGCCGGAACAGTTCCGCCTGGTGCGTGACGCAGTCGCCGCGTTGCCGATGCCGCTGCACATCCTGCCGGGCGACCACGATTACAAGCCCGGCGCTCTCGATGCGTTCCACGGCGTGTTGTGCGCCGAACGCTTGCCCAAAGCTGTCACGGTGCGTGGGCATCGCTGCCTGTTCCTGGACGTCGTTTCAGCCGGCAGCGGCGGGCCGGATTTTCGTCTCGGCGACGCCCAGCTCGAATGGGCCGAGCGCGAAGTGGAGCAAGCGGATGCGGCAGGACAGGACGCGCTCATCTTCATGCACAGCTATCCGGCGGATTTGCGCGAAGGTGCCGCGCGTCTCCGCGCATTGCTCGCCGAGCCGCACGTCATCTGCGTCGACATGGGCCACACGCATTACAACGAATTGGCGAATGACGGCGCCACCATCTTCACGGCGACGCGCTCGACCGGGCAAGTCGAGGAGGGACCGCCCGGCTTCTCGATCGCGGCCGTCGACACGCGCCGGGTGAGCTGGCGCTTCAAGCCGCTCGACCAAGCGTGGCCCTTCGTCCTCATCACCTGCCCGGCGGATCGGCGGCTCGCCACGGAGGCGAGTCAAGGGGTGGGGAACGCCTCGGTCCTTCGCGCCAAGGTGCTGGGCGACGCGCCGATCACCGATGTCGAGATGCGCGCCGATGACGGCGTGTGGACGCCGATGCAGCGCTCGCCGGGCGGCGCGGCCTTGTGGGAGGCGCCATTCTCTCCCGACGCACGCCGCGTCGCTGTGCGCGGTCGCGATGCGGCGGGACGCACGGACGAGGATCGCGTCGAGCCGGCCGGTGCGGCGTGGCTGCCGACAGCACGCCGGGCGGATGGCAGCGACGCCGATCGCGTCGGTGCGTGGCCGGAACGGGGACTCCTCGGCACGCAACTCGGCCCGAACCGCAACGGCCGGGGCTGGTGATGGGCGCGCTTCTCGCCTCACCCTGGACGACCTGGGGCATCGCGGGCCTCGCGACCGCCGGGGTCATCATTCGTCCGTTCTCATGGCCTGAATTCATCTGGGCGACCGCAGGCGCGGTTCTGCTGGTGGCGCTCGGCCTGCTCAGCCCCGCCCATGCACTGTCGGGGATCACCAAAGGCACCGACGTTTATCTGTTCCTCACCGGAATGATGCTGTTATCCGAACTCGCCCGCCAGGAAGGCCTGTTCGATTGGCTGGCCGCGCGGGCGACACGGATGGCCCGCGGCTCGGCCACCCGCCTGTTCACGCTTGTTTTCGTTGTCGGAACGGTGGTCACCGTGTTTCTCTCGAACGACGCAACCGCCGTCGTCCTGACGCCGGCCGTTGCCGCGGCGGCCAAAGCGGCAAAGGCCGACAAGCCGCTGCCCTATTTGTTCGTCTGCGCCATCATCGCCAATGCGGCGAGCTTCGTGCTGCCGATCTCGAACCCGGCGAACCTCGTGATCTACGGCAGCCACATGCCGCCTTTGCTTCAGTGGCTGCCGCGTTACGCCCTGCCCTCGGCGCTCTCCATCCTCGCGACCTATTTCGTGCTGCGCTGGAGCCAACGCGCCGATCTTCGCGAACCCATATCGGCGGAGATCGACGTGCCGACGCTGCCGGCAGGCGGCAAGGCCGCCGCGTTCGGCATCGGGATGACTGCGATCGTGCTGCTGGTTTCCTCCGGTTTCGACATCGAGCTTGGCCTGCCGACCTTCCTCGCCGGTCTCGCCACCGCACTCCTGGTGCTGACCCGGTCCAGATGCGGCGTCATGGACATTGCAAAGAATATATCCTGGGGTGTGCTGCCGCTGGTCGCCGGGCTGTTCGTGCTCGTGGAATCGCTCGAAACGACCGGTGTCACGCGCGCGCTTTCCGCGCTCCTACAGCAGCTCGTTCAGCAATCCGCGACTTTGGCGGCGTGGGTATCGGGTTCGGTGCTCGCCGTCGGCTGCAACCTGGTCAACAACTTGCCGGCCGGTCTGGTCGCCGGGCGCGTTGTCGAGATGGCCCATGTGCCGGATCACGTCCGCAGCGC
This sequence comes from Acetobacteraceae bacterium, assembly GCA_019241425.1. GTDB lineage: Bacteria > Pseudomonadota > Alphaproteobacteria > Acetobacterales > Acetobacteraceae > JAFAXA01. The sequence goes on from JAFAXA010000141.1 coordinate 20,529, forward strand.
GGTGCTGATCGGCGTCGATCTCGGGCCGAACCTTTCCGTCACCGGCTCGCTGGCGACGATCCTGTGGCTGACCGCGCTCCGTCGCGAGGGGCACGGCGTGAGCGCCTGGGCCTTTCTCAAACTCGGCGCGCTGGTCATGCCGCCGGCGCTGCTCCTTGCGATCGCCGGCGCTTTCGCATTCGGCTGAACATCCCGGAGACCAAACCAACATGCAGAATGTCAGCTCGGTCTGGCTTTATCCGCTCATTCTGATTGCAGGTGCGCTGCAAGCGTGGGGGCCGCCGATGAACGGCGCGCTCCGCAAGGCGCTGGACAATCCCTGGCTCGCCAGCACGATCTCGTTCCTGCCGATCGTCGCCTTGCTGCTGGTGCTTTGTTTCTGCCTACCGAACCCGTTGCCCTCGGCCCGGGGCATCGCCTCCATGCCGTGGTGGGCGCCGCTGGGCGGCCTGCTCGGCGCCTTCGCGGTCATCATGGGCCTGCTGTTCGTCGACAAGATCGGGGCAGGTCCGTTTGCCGGGCTGACGATCGCGGCCAACATCCTGATGTCGCTCGCCGTCGACCATTTCGGCCTGTTCGGCATCGAGCAGCACAGCCTGAACCTTTGGCGCATCCTGGGCGGCGCACTGATGACGGCGGGCATCGTCCTGATCGCGACCTTCTGAGGTGTCGGCGGCCGCCTGTTTCGTCCGGCGCCTGGCTGCCCTCGGTCAGGTCCTGCCGTAATAGAGCGCGACGGTGCCGGGCACCGGCGATGGGTGCCGGCGCGCCATCAAACGAGGATCGCTGTCCGGCTGCTGCGCAATCCAGGTCTCGTAGAGCCCCTCCAGCACCGGCGCCAGCCACTGGCCGGGCGGGTTGCCCGCGCCGCCCACGCGCGGCAATCCGGAGTGCAGGATCGCGAGCCGCGCCTGATCCTGCTCGAGGGTCAGCGTAACCGCACCCCAGCCGAGCCCCCCCAGCGCGTCGTTCATCTCCACCGCCATCGCCTCCGCCGTCGCGACCATCGGCAACGGACTCAGCCGGGCCATGCGCCGCCCGATGGCCCGCAGCATCTCCTCGCTGGCGTTCCGGTCCCGTTGCGCGTCCAACTCCTCGGCCAAGGCACGCAGGAAGGCCCGCCACGGCGGCGGCGGGACGGCGGGCGCTTCAACGGGAAGCGGTGCCGTCATGGAGGCGAACGGATCATGCATCATGTGCGACTCATTTCAGGACCAGCGCTTCCGGCGGGTCGAAGATGTAGCGGGCGAACACCGTTGCCGCGGTCTCGCTCCAGTTTCCGGCGCGGTCGTAGCGAAGCAGCCCGCCGAAGCGCAGCGACGGGGTCGCCTGGTATTCGATGCTGCCATGCGCGCCGCCGACCATGCCTGTCTGCGAAGTGCTCGGATAGGACGTAACGATCGTCGGGTTGGTCGCGGCGAGCGCGTCCAGCCGCGCCTGCAAGGCGCCGTTGGTCGGAAACACCGGCGAACTCTTCTCGGTGTAACTCTGCACGCCCAGTGATCCACCGACCGACCAGGTCAGGTCGTCCCGCGTCTGGGTGAATGAGAGCGGGATCAGTCCCGCGAAATATGTTTGCGGACTGAAATACCCGCCATGCCCGAGGGTGAAATGATCGAGATTTTTGGCGTAGGTGAAGGAGACGAGGTCGAGCCCGGCGCGCAGTTCGTCGGTCTTGTTGCGATAGATCGGGTATGAACCGCCGGCGCCGAACGAGGCTTCGCTGTTGTTCTCGACGCTGTGGCCGGTGAACTGACTGTAGCCGCCGCCGGCGTAGAAATTCGCCAGCCCGGCCGTCAGTTCGAGCTGCGAATTGCCGCCCTCGCGCACCACGCCGCCGAAGGTCTGGCCGGTGCCGGGATCGACGGTGCCGGCGTAAGACAGCAGGCTGTCGGTCACCGCGCGCCGCTCCAGGCGGCTCCGCAGCCGCACGCCGTCGGCCAGTTCGGGCGAGACCTCCACGCCGCCGACAATGTTCTGCACGCGAAACCCGATCGGCGTCGTGCCGATATCGGCCGCGATCCAGCGGTATTTGTAGGCGGCCGACAGCGCGACGCCCGTCGCCTGCTGGCTGCCGGGCAGCGGACCGCCGAACACCAGCGTGCCGAATTGCTGACGCGCCGCCGTTGAGTCCTGCAATTGCCCGTTGGTCAGCGAGGTCGGCGTCGCGGTCACGGTCAGGCGGCCATAGCCGCCCGGCGACATCGATCCCTCGAGCGGCGCCGTCGCCTCGTTCAGCGCGTCGAGCCCCGTCGAACCCGAGCGGTTGCGATAGCCGGCGCCGAGGCTGAGATACGGCGCGACCGCGCCCTCGGCGGCGGCGATGTCCCGCGCGATGTCACGGCTCATCGGATCGCGCGTAAGCGCCGAGCCGGCGGGGGCGCCGGGCAGGATGCCGCCGGCATCCGCGACCTGCATCGCGGGCGGCGTGCTGTCGCCCCGGAATGGATTGTCGGACGGCGCCGGCCCCGGCGCCGCGGCCAGCGCGACAGTCGGCGCGGTGTCGCCGGCGATCTGCTCACGCCGCAGCGTCTGCGCGGTGCGCAGGTCGCGCAACACCTCGCCGTTGTCACCCCGCGCGCGCGCCACATCGGCCGCCATCAGCCACATGCGCGGGTCGTCCGGACTGGCGGTCCGCCCATCGCTGACCAGCAACGCGGCCTCGTCCAGATTGCCCATCTCGATCCTGGCACTTACGGCGGCGCGCCGGGCTTCGAGATTGCCGGGATCCCGCCGCAGCAACGCTTCTGCGATATCCAGTGCCTGCCGCGGATCGCGCGCGGTCTGATACAGCCGTGCGAGCGCCAGATTGAGGTCGGGATCGTCGGGTGACTGGCGCAGCGCCGGCGCGAGCTGGTCGTAGGCGTCGGCGGTGCGTCCATCCTGATTGAGCCGGTCGGAGGTCTGCACGGCGATGCCGTCGCGCAGGCCGGCGACGGCGGTGCGCTGCTCCGGCGTCAGACTGCCCTGCAGGTCGACGGACGCGATCAGCTTGCCGGCATCCCCCACCTGTCCCGCGGCCAGCAGCGCGCCTGCATAGGCGATGCGGACGGAAGGCGTCGGATTGCGGTTACTGGCCAGCGCCACCGCGATTGCCTGCCGCGCGCCGGCCGGATCGTTCAGTTTTGCGAAGGCGCGCACGATCGCAGCGCCGCGCGCGCCGGTCGGATCCGGCGTCGCCGCCAGCGCCAGCAGCCGCGGGCGCGCGTCACCGCTGATCGCTGCATCGGCGACGATGCGGCGCACCTCCCCATCGAAGCGGGCGTCGGCCAAGAGGCGCGTCATGTCGGCGCTGCGGCTGCCGGGTGGAACGCGCTCCGCCAGCGCCGCCGCCTCGCTCGGGTGGTTCGTCTCCATCGCAAACAATGCCGCCGCGTGCAGCGCCTCCGGGGCCGGGCGCGGCTGCTCGGTCAGTGCGGCCATCACCTGCTGCGCTTCGGCCCCTTGCCCTTGCCGGGCCAGCAATCGCGCGAGATCGAGGCGTATCCAAGGGTCGGACGGCACTTCGGAGGAAGCCCGGCGCAGGAGCGCGATCGCCGTCTGCGGATCCGCGGCCCCCTGTGCCTGGACGCGAAGCTGCTGCGCCCGTGCCTGCCCCGCAGCCTGGCCATGGCCGGTCGCCTCCGCGCGCGCGAGCAGCGTCTGCGCCTCGGCGTCCCGGCCGCGCCGCGTCAGCACATTGGCGAGGCCGACCAGCGCCGCGCCATTGTCCGGCTGGTGCGCGAGCACGGCGCGGTAGCTGGCTTCCGCCCCGGCGAGGTCGCCGCCCTTGGCCTGCATCTCGGCCAGCATCGCCTGCGCCCCCGTCACGTCGCCGCCATGGGCGATGATCGTGCGCAATTGCTCCGCCGCCTGCGCGTATTGCCCGCTGCGCGCCAGGGCGCGGGCCGAGGCATACGCGGTGCCGATCGTGGCGCCGTTCAGCGCCGCTTGCCATTGCGTTGCCTTGTCCGGTGCGGCGGCGACGGCGCGTTCCAGCAGGTCGCGGGCCTCGGCGTCCTTGCCCTGGCGCTGGCGCACCAGACCGAGGCCGCCCAGCGCGTCGGCGTCCTCCCCGTTGATCTTCAGCGCGGCCTCGAACGCCGCCTCGGCGTCGCTGACGCGGTTCGCCTGCAAAGCGGCGAAACCGTGCTGCCGATCGAGCCCCGCTTCATCGGCCGGCGTGCGGCGGGGATTGCGTGCATCCGCCAGTTTCTGGGTGATGCCGGGATCGTTCGGGTGCGCCGCCAGATAGGCCTCGTAGAGCGGCACGCTGGCGGCATCGGTCGGCAGCCAGTCCAGCGCCTGCCGCCACGTCGCAGAGGCGTTGTCGGCGGTCGCGGGATTGCGCGCCAGGATCGCCAGCCGGCCGATGCCGTCTGCGCGGGTCGCCGGGCGGTACGTCAGCAACTGCGCGTACGCGAGTTGGCCGCGCGTGTCTTGCGGGTTGCGCGCGACCGCCTGCGCCAAGCCGTTGCGGGCCGCGTCCCAGCCGTTCTCGGTGCCAGCCAGCACCTGGTAGTATTCCACCGCCATCGAGTCCGGCGGCGCCGTGCCGTGAAACAGGGCGCGGTAGCGGTCGATCGCCTCGGCGGCATGACCCTGGCGCGCCAGATCGCGCGCCTGCGCCACCGCCGCCTGATCGAGCGGCCCGACCCGCAGCGTCTGCGCGATGGCGGCCAGACGGGGATCGTCGGGATGCGCCGCGCGCAGCTTCGCGAGATCCTGATCGGCGGCGGCCCGCTCGCCGCGATCCGCGTTCAGCTCCGCAGACAGCGCGAGCGCATCGGCGTTGCCCGGATCGAGCAGCAGCGTGCGGTGCAGGGCCGCCAAAGCGAGGTCGTTCCGGCCTTGCTGGCGCCAGTAATTCGCCTGGTCCATCAAGACGGCCAGCGGATTGCGGGACGCCGACTGAGCGGGCGGCTGTGCCGTCGCGACAACCGCTTGCGGCGGCGTCTGCGCGAAAGCCGCCGCACTCGATCCGAACGCCAGCGCGGCGCCGAGGAGGAGGCGGCTCATGCGCGCCGGCTCCGCCGCTGCAAACGGGCGGCCGCGGCGCGGCGGAGGCTCCAATACAGCCCGACGCTGATCATCGCGCAGGCGAGCACGACCATGCCGATCATCGACAACGGGCTGTCGCGCAACAGCCATTCCGGCCACAGCCAGAACGGCAGCGAGCCGACCGTGTAGGTCCGCTGGACCCGGTAGGAGCTGATCCGGCCGCCGGCCAGCAACGCGAAGTCGCCCTGGATGGACGGCGAAAGCGCCGTGTCGCGCAGGCTGCCGATCAGCCCGAGAAGCCCCTGCGGGGTCACCGCCAGGAACGAGACGAGCGACCGCCGCGACTGCAGCGGCGACCCCATGCCGATCAGCATCGCCGTTTCCTCGGCCGGGTGGGCGATCAGGTTTGTCGCGAGGCGCTGGCGCTCGTCGATGGTGCGGTCGCCGAACCACCGGCGGATGGTCGCCAGCGGCGGCGTCAATGTGACCTCCAGCCGTTCGCCCGCGAGCCGCACCGGGCCGTCCCGCAGCAGGTCGGCGCCCCGGCCGAGATGCGAAAGCGTGCCGATCTGGATGAGGTCGCGGTCGGCGACCTGATCCAGCCCGTCGGGCCGCACAACCTCGACCCGCAGCACCGGGTAGTTCGTCACCGATCCGATGATCCCCATCAGACCGAGAAAGGCGCTCAACTCCACGGGGCTCGGTCGGTCCGGCAGGACGACGGCCGTCTCCGACAGATCCGCCATGCGGGTGAACGGAAAGCCGGAGTTCACCAGAAAGGCCAGGTTCGGCAGCTCGGTGAAGCGGTAGGCGCGGGACAGGTCGATGGTCGAATCGGGATCGACCGACATGTGGATGTCGCCGGGGATCGCCACGCAGTCGCCGCGCCGCATCGCCCGCGCGTCGAACGAAAGCTGCAATTCGTTCCTGCCGAACACCGCGTATGGCGGAATACCCGCGCCGTGGTCCTGAATGTCCGGGTCGATGCCGACGGCGCGCGCGAGCCACGACCAGGTCGGCTCCGGCGGTGCCAGCGAGTAGCTGCGCAGGTACTGGCCGTTGATCCCCACATCCAGATGCGAGGCCGCAACGTCCACGACCGGCCCGGGCGGCGCGCGGAACAGCACCTCCATCGCGAACGGACGCCGCCGCCAGGTGTACAGATCGGGTGCCGTGTTGAACGGCACGCGCATCGTACCGGGCACATAGCCCGCGCCCTGCAATTGCGCGGGGTCGACCAATTCGCCGAACTTCACCGGACGGTCCGTGGAAATCCGTGCCGGCGCGTCGTACGGCCGCCGCGCCGGCACGTCCGGCGCCTCCACGGTCGCGACTTCGCCGCCCAGCAAGCGGTCACCGACGGTCAGCATTGTCGCCGCCGCCGCCACTTCGCCCTCATCCCGGCCGCCGACCACGAGAATGCGGGAATAGGGATCGGTCGCGTTGGCGACCACCGCCAGTGTCGGACCGGCGAAGGGGTGCAAGCCGAGCGCGGCCGCCCGGTCCTGCCCCGCCGCGAACAACACCGCGTTGCCTTGGGCGGGCGCTGCCGCGAGCACCGGAAAGTCGGCGCCGCGGAAACCCGCCAGGCGCCCGAACCAGGAACTGACGATCGCGGCGGCGCGCAGCGTCGCATTCCCCGGCACGGCCGGCAGCACGAAGGGCAGCACCAGGCTCTGGACCTCGTGCCGATCGAAGAACGGCAGCGGCAGTTGCGCCAGGCTGTGCTGCGCGGGCAGCCGGGCGAGCGTCAATGTCAGCGTCGAGGTGTCGGACACCGTCGCCCACAGCAGCCCGCTGAGCGGGTCGTTGCAATCGTTCGTGTAGCGCCCGGTGAAGCGGAAGTTCAGGCGATTGTTATCCCCGAAGAACACCGGGTTGACCGGCATCCGGAGCGGTCCGAACACCGGCTGGTCGCGGTCGGCCGGGATGGTGCCGACATACTGCTCGTTCAACGTGACCGTGACGTTGCTCGATTCCGGGATCAGCGCCGGCGACACCGCTCCCGACAGCGTCAGCTCGGCGTCGACCACCACCTCGTCGGCGCGCACACCGAACAGCAAGCCCTGGATTTCGCTGGTGCCGCGCATCGTCATCGGTCCGGCCGCGCCGAGCTGGCGCAGCGTCAGCGCCAGCCGGCGCATGCCCGGACCAAGCGGTGGCCGCTCCGGCGCCGGCTGCACCGGAGCATCCGGCCCGAGTGCTCCCCGGGTTGCGGATCCCCGCATCGGGGATCCCTGGCCGGCCGCCGGGAGCGGAGCGCCCGGTGCGTCGCCCGGCGGCAGTTGCGGCGGCGGCGGCAGGATGGGCAAGGCCGGTGCCGGAACCGGTGCCGGCCCGGGCGCCGCGGACTCCGGCATCAGGCGCACGGCCGGCGCGGGGGCCGCTTGCGCGCTCGGGGCACCCGCGCCGATGCACAGCAGCAGCGCGACGGCCGCACCGGCCGGCGCAACGTGGCGCAGCGCGGCGCGCGGCTGCAGGACCTTGCTCTCGCGGGCGAGCACCGCAGGGCTCGGCCTTGCCGCGACCGGCGCGGTTGCCGGCGCATCGTGCAACGGCGCCATCAGCGGCTTGCCAGGACGCCGGAACAGGCCGGCGATGCTGATCAGCACCGTCCACAGGCTGTGCCAGATGCGATCCTTCGGAAACTGGTCCCAGTCCAGCCAGGTGTCGGCGCGCCCGAACACCGCCTGCACGATGTTCGATTCGTCCGCCATCGTCGCCGGCTTGAACGCCAGTTGCAGGAACTTCGCGTGCCAGCGCTGCACCCGTGCCGGCAGCAGCACGGTCTCGTCGCCGACCGGGATCGCGACCTGCACCATGGCGCCATCCACCATGTCGTCGGGGCGCGGCACGATCACGCTGCTGCCGCCGAGCGACAGTTCGCGCGTCGTGCCATGCAACACCCGCCCGTCGGGCAGATGGATGGAAGCGGCAAGATGCGCGCGTACCCGTGCCTGCGAGCGCAGCTGCCGCGTTTCGCGTCCCACCGCCAGGGCGGCGGCGACGATCAGCAGGCTGAGCGTCAACCAGATCGTATTCAGGGTGAGCGCCTGCACTCCAAGCCGGTCCGGATGCGTGAACAGCAACCGGCTGATGCCTGTGGCAATGCCTGCCATGAGGATCGCGGCCAGGATCAGGTTGGGATAAACGGCGCGCAGGTCGAAATAGCCGGATTCGAGCAGCCCGCCCTTGTCGGTCACGTTGAACTTGCCGCGCTTCGGCAGAAGCAGCGTGACAACGGTCAGGCGCAGCAGGAACAGCGCCATCACCGTCTCGTAGATCTCGCTCCAGAACGAATGGCGCGATGAGCCCTGGATGCGCGAGTTGGTGGCGACCGCATGGAAGATATGCGGCCCGGCATAGGCGACGATGGCGAGCGGCGACGCCGCGATCAGGTTCTGATTGAAAAACAGAAAGGCCAGCGGCGACGTCAGGAAGACGAGGCGCGGCACTGCGAACAGGAAGTGCAGCATCGCGTTCGTGTAGCAAAGCCGCTGTGGGAGACGCAGGCCGGGGCCGAGCATCGGGTTGTCGGTGCGGAAGATCTGGATCATGCCGCGCCCCCAGCGCATGCGCTGGCCGATATGCAGCGACAGCCGCTCGGTCGCCAGGCCCGCGGCGAGCGGGATCTTCAGGTAGCCGGTGCGCCAGCCCTGCCGCTGCAGGCGCAGCGCAGTATGCGCGTCCTCGGTTACCGTCTGGACAGCGAACCCACCGATGCTTTCGAGCGCGCGGCGGCGGATAACCGCGCAGGAGCCGCAGAAAAAAGCGGCGTCCCAGAAATCGTTGCCCGTCTGCACCAGCGCGTAAAACATGTTGCCTTCGCTCGGCACCTTGGTGCCGGCGGCAAGGTTTCGCTGGAACGGATCGGGCGAATAGAAGTGGTGCGGCGTCTGCAGCAGCGCCATGTCCTCGTCCCGCACCAGCCAGCCGACCGTCATCTGCAGGAAGGCGCGCGTCGGCACGTGGTCGCAGTCGAAGATCGCGATGAACTCGCCGTCGGTGTGGCGCATCGCGTGATTGAGGTTGCCGGCCTTGGCGTGCGAGTTTTCGCCGCGGATGATGTAGCCGGCGCCGCACGCCTCGGCGAAGTCGCGGAAGGCGCTGCGCCGCCCGTCGTCCAGGATGTAGACGCGCAATTTGTCGCGCGGGTAGTCGATCGCCAGTGCTGCGAGAACAGTGGCGCGGACCACCGAAAGCGACTCGTTGTAGGTCGGAATGAAGACATCGACGCTCGGCCAGTTATCGACGTCGTCGGGCAGCGGCTCCGGCTGTCGCTCCAGCGGCCAGGCAGTCTGGAAATAGCCCAGCACCATCACCGTGGCGGAATAAAGCTCCGCCAGCACAAGTCCGGTGCCGAGCACGCCCTGCAGCACGTTGGTGAAATCGATCGTCTCGGAAAGGCGCCAAACGATATAGCGAGCCGACACCGCGCATGACAGCGCGACGAGTGCCAACGTCATCGCCCGCTCTTCGCGCCGCCCGAGGAGCAAGAAGATCAGGACGGTTGCAGACGCGAATATCGCTTGGTCGCTGTCGCCCAGCGGAACCGTCGCGACCGACAGCACGATGACGCTGCCGATCGCAAGCAGCAGCGCCCCCATCCACCGGGTGCGCAGCCAAGAACCGGGCGCGCTGGCCAGGGGCAGGCTCACGGACCGCTGGCGCGGGCGCCGCGTTCAGACGACGCTGATACTGGCATCCACATGGCTCCCGGTCGGGAATGGCGGCCTTCAGCCGCGCCGGAATGGAAATGGCGGATCGCGTACATCCATACCGTGGCTGGCGCGGGGTCTGGCGGGGGAAGCAAGGGTGCGAAAGACGGCAGCGAGCGGGGTCACGGTGTCGACGAAAGGCGGTCGCGCCGGCAACGCGGCGCGTGCAACGGTCAGGATCGGCAGCGCTGCGGGGCGCAGGCTGACGAGAGGCGGCGGCGCGGACGCGATGGACGAGGCCGGAATGGCGGGCGTCAGAGGGGGCGGCGGGGCGGCTGGCGCGCTCGATACCGGCGAGCGATCGCCGGCGTCTCGCGTCAACTCCGGGAGCGGTTCCACAACCGGGATTTCCGGCGGAAGCGGTTCCGGCGGCGGTGCGAACTCCTCGAGCGCGCGCGGGAAGCTGCGATAGCTGAACGCCTGTCCGCCGAACCGGCGCAGCACGCGGTCGACATCCGGCGCCGGGGAACCGCTCATGGCAGACCGATACCGACGATGCCGCTCACGCCGCCCGGCGCTCCTGCGAAGCAATCCGCGTCAGCAGAATGAGTGCCGCCGAGTAGTAGTCGGGTGCGTCCGCCACGGATGGAAGATCGGTGAGCGGGGTGGCGGCCGAGCCGCTCGCCGCGGCGGCCAGGCGTCCGACCGCCAGCATGCCCGGGGGCGCGGGATAGGGTGCTTCGGCCTCCGTCCGCAGATCGACCCAGGCCGGCGGTGGGCGCCCGTTCCGCGGCGCGTAGAAGGCGGCGAAGGCCGCAATCGCGGGCGATGGCAGCCCGGCCCACGCCAGATAGAGGGGCACCCGGATCGCATCGAAGGAACAGCGGGGCGGCCAGGGGGGCGCTGGGGCCAGCGCGCCGTCGCTGCGGCCGACCTGCAGCCAGTCGGGCGGCAACTGCCAGGCGGCGAACCGGCCCCGGTCGATCAGCCAGCTTCCATGCCGCCGCAGCGCCGCCCATTCCGCCGACGGCGCCAGCTTCTCCAGCGCGTCGAGGGCCGGGAACACGTAGTAGGACGGATTGACGACAACGGCGGCCGGAAGCTGGAATCCCTCGACGCCCGGCAATAACAGAAGCTCGTTGCCGAGACGGACCGTCAGCAGCCGCAGCACGTCGTGCGCGATGTTCGCGGCAGCCAGCGCATGATCGGCTGCGCCCCAGCGCCGGGCGGCGCGGGCGAGCGCCCAGGCGATGCACAGATCGCCGTCCGTCGCATTGTTGCCGTCCGGCACCGGGTTCGCCGCGCCGGGAAGGTAGCGCCAGGCGTGCAAGGCGTCCCGCGGCCGGCGCAGCGTGCGCGAGGTCCAGGCCAAGATCCGATCGAAGGTCGGCTGGTCGTCGAAATGTTCCGCGAACAGCAATCCCCAGCCCTGGCCCTCCGTATGCGAGACGCCGCCATTGCCGGTGTCCACCACACGGCCGTCCGGCAGGATGTAGGTGGAGCGGAATGCCGCCCAGTTCGGGTCGGGCCGGTCGGACCCGGATTCGACCGCGTTCGCCCCGGCGCTGAGCGTCGCCGCCCGGGCACCGCCGGCCAGCGCCGACGGGAAACCGAGAAAGAGGGTCCGGCGGCGAAGGGCCGTCATCGTTTCCACAACACTTCATACTGTGTGTTCGGGTTGCTCGCGCCGACGCCAAGCGGGACCTCACCCTTGGGCTCGCGGCAACAGACCATGACGCCGATTAACGAGGTCTTAAGAAGCCAGCCCAGCACCGCTGCCCAAGCCCGCTCGGGGTCCGCGACGCTGCCATTCGCAGCCGGTTCGATGCTGCGAGCAGGTAATCAGATGGCGACTTCAGAGATTGGCGCGCTCGATTCGATACACGACGACAGCCCGTTCGGCACGAGACTGTCACCCATGTCTTAGGAACGGATTGTCACCTATGTGTCCGGAACGGATCCCTGAAAATCTGGAGCGGGCGAAGGGATTCGAACCCTCGACCCCAACCTTGGCAAGGTTGTGCTCTACCCCTGAGCTACGCCCGCGCTCCATGGGCCGGAGCGGCGGCTTTTAAGGGCGCGGCTGCGCAATGGCAAGATGCCGCCCCGATCGCCGGATGCGAGGAGCGGCCACCCCGGCGCGGCCGTCCCGGAGGGTGGCCCGGCGTCTCGCGGTGTCGCGCCAAATGACGTAAGTAGGAATCGGCGGTGAGGGGGCCGGAGCGGCCGGTCATCCGGGCTGCTTGCTTGTCGCGGCCCTCGCTACATGTATCGCCACACGTTATCGAGAGACACACAGCCATGGACGATCTGATCATCGGCCAATCGGGCGCCCGAGCGGGCAGCGTCAGGAACGCCCCATCGGCGCCCGCCTCATCCAGCGGTGGCGGCGCTATCGTGGACGGCAACCAGGCGACCTTCATGAAGGAGGTCATCGAGGCGTCTCGCCAGGTTCCGGTCCTGGTCGATTTCTGGGCGACCTGGTGCGGCCCGTGCAAGCAGCTTACGCCGGCCCTGGAAAAGGTCGTAACGGCCGCCGGCGGGCGCTTGAAGCTCGTCAAGATCGACATCGACGCCAATCGCGCGCTCGTGCAGCAGCTCGCCCAGCTCGGCCTGCCGTTGCAGTCCGTGCCGACGGTTGCCGCCTTCTGGCAGGGCCAGATCGCCGATCTGTTTCAGGGCGCGCTGCCGGAATCGGAGATCCGCCGCTTCGCGGAAGCGCTGCTGAAGCTGGCGGGCGGCGCCATGCCGAGTGCCGATCTGCTGGCCGAAGGCAAGGCCGCGCTGGAGGGCGGCGACACCGAGGGCGCGGTTGAACTGTTCAGCGCGCTGCTCGAAAGCGAGCCCGAGAACCCGGACGCGTGGGGCGGGCTGATCCGCGCCCTGACGCTGCTGGGGCGGGAGGACGAGGCGGAGCAGGCGCTCGGCTCGGTGCCGGCGAAAATCGCGGACCACGCCGAGGTCGCGGGCGCCCGCAGCGCGCTGGCGCTGGCGGCAGAGGGGCGGGCCGCCGCCAAGCAGCTCCACGCGTTCGCGGCGCGGGTGGCGGCCGATCCGTCCGATTTCGCCGCCCGCTATGACCATGCGACCGCGCTCAATGCCGTCGGCAAGCGGGCGGAGGCGGCGGATGCGTTGCTCGAAATCGTCCGGCGTGACCGGAGCTGGAACGACGACGCGGCCCGGCTGCAATTGCTGAAATTCTTCGAGGCCTGGGGTGTCGACGACGCGGCGACGCTCGCCGCACGCCGCAAACTATCGGCGGTGCTCTTCTCCTGATGACGGGGTTCCACCCGACGGCGGACCGCCTGCCGGACGTCTTTCCGGTGTTCCCGCTGACGGGTGCCCTGCTTCTACCTCAGGGCAAGTTGCCGCTGAACATCTTCGAGCCACGCTATGTGGCGATGGTGGACGAGGCGCTGCGGGCGGACCGGATGTTCGGCATGATCCAGCCGAAACCGGGTGTGCTGCGCGGCGAGACCGGGCCGGCGCTGTTCAGCGTCGGCTGCCTCGGGCGGCTCACCTCCTTCAGCGAGACGGAGGATGGGCGCTACCTCATCACGCTCACCGGGGTCGTGCGGTTCACCGTCGAACGGGAACTCGAGATGCGGCACGGCTTCCGGCGCGTGCGGGGCGATTACACGCTGTTTCAGCGCGATCTCGATCTCAGCCCGCAGCCGACGGGCATCAACCGCGAAACCCTGACCGCGGAACTGCGCGCCTACTTCGGCCGCTCCGGGATGGAAGCGAACTGGGACGCGATCGCCCGGTTGGCGGATGAAACGTTGCTGACCACATTGTGCATGGTCTGCCCGTTCGAGCCGGCGGAAAAGCAGGCCATGCTTGAGGCGCCGACCGATGCCGACCGCGCCGCCGCCCTGCTGGCGTTGCTTCGCATGGGCGGACGGAGCACCGGCACCGCCGTCCCGCCGGCGGCCTGAGCGGCGCATACGGTCCGGCCGACCCGATCGAGGGCTGGAGCCAATCCCGCCCTCCGCTACGTGATGGAGGAATGCATGGTGCCCGAACCGGTTCCGGACGCGCAGACGCCCCGCCCGGTCGCCATCGACCCGAAGCTGCTGGAAATCCTGGTTTGCCCGGTGACCAAGGGGCCGCTCGAGTATGATCGCGCCGCCAACGAGCTGATCAGCCGCAAGGCCGGGCTCGCCTACCCCATCCGTGACGGCATTCCGATCATGCTGCCCGAAGAGGCGCGCGCGCTGGACACGTAGCGCGTGGCCGCCGCCACCGAGATCAGGCTGCGAGACGGCGGGCGGCGTCTCGCCGTCGCATTCGACGACGGATCGCGATTCGAGCTGCCGTCCGAATATCTCCGCGTCGAGAGTCCGAGCGCCGAAGTGCAGGGGCATGCGCCGCATCAGAAGCAGATCATCGGCGGCCGGCGGTTTGTCTGCATTATCGGCATCGAGCCGGTCGGCCACTACGCCGTCCGGCTGCTGTTCGACGATCTGCACGAAACCGGCATCTTCTCCTGGGACTATCTGTACGAGCTCGGACGACGGCAGGAGCAGATCTGGGGCGCTTACCTCGAAGCGCTCCAGGCGCGCGGGCTGAGCCGCGACCCATAGCGCGGCTTCAGGTCTCCGCCACCCGGATCGCGGTCAACCCGGATGCGAGCACCCGCCGCAAATCCGGGAGCGCGAGGGCGATGCAGCCCTCGGTGGGCGCGAAATCGGGACGCGCGACGTGCAGGAAGATCGCCGACCCCCGGCCCGGACGCACCGGCGCATCGTTCCAGCCGAGCACGCCCAGCAGGTCGTAGAGATCGTCCTCACGCCACAGCGTCTCGTGCCGGCCGGAGAACGGCCGCACCACCGGACGGTTATAGGCGGTCTCCGCCGGGTCGTCGCACCAGCCATCCGCGGGCGCGATCGGCTCCGCGGGCACCGCGCAAGCGGGGACCGGCTCCCGGTCGGCCCGGTAGAGCACCCGCCGCAGCGGCAACAGGCCGGAGGGCGTGGCGCCGTCGCCTTCCCGCTTGTCGCCCCGCACGCCGCCGCGCCCGAACGCGGCGCGGAACACCTGGCCGCGCAGGATCAGCCGCCCGTCCGGGCGCAGCGCCGCCTCCGTCATCCCGGCGGGTCCGGGCGGTTGCGCTCAGCCGAGCAGATGCCCGAACCGGCGCGCTTTCGTCGCGAGATAGGAGTCATTGATGCCGTTCGGCGCGACGGCGTGGCCGGCGCGTCCGACCACCTCGATGCCGCGCTCGCTCAAGGCGGCCAGCTTGTCGGGGTTGTTGGTGAGCAGCCGCAGCCGTGTCACCCCGAGCTGGTGCAGCATCGCAGCGGCCACCGCGAAGCTGCGCTCGTCGGGCTCGAAGCCGAGCGCCCGGTTGGCATCGAGCGTGTCGAGCCCCCGATCCTGGAGCGCATAGGCCCGCAACTTGTTCGCAAGCCCGATGCCGCGGCCCTCCTGCGCCAAATACAGCAGGACGCCGGCACCCTCCCCGGCCATGCGGCGGATGGCACCCCGCAATTGCGGCCCGCAATCGCAGCGGAGGCTGCCGAGAAGGTCGCCGGTGAAGCATTCCGAGTGCAGCCGCACGAGCGGCGCCTCCGCGGTCTCCGGTTTGCCGATCAGGATCGCCAGGTGGTCCACCCCGGCTTCGACCGCGCGGAAGGCGACCACCCGCGCGTCTTCCGCGCCCTCCAGCGGCACCCGGGCTTCGGCAACGCGGCGCAACGAGGCGGCAATGCCGTCCGGCGCGGCCTTCACGTCCTCGGCCGCGACGACGGCCACGCCCGACCGCCGCGCCGCCTCGGCGGCCGCCGGGGAGAGCGGAACGCTCAGCACGGCGGGAAGCAGATGCGCGAGCTTCGCCAGCAACAGGGAGGCGGCGGCGTGATCCGGCGCCTCCGCGTCGGGCGTGGCATCGGTCGTCGCCGCATCCTCGACCGGATCGGCGAGGCGGCGCAGCCCGTCCGGCGTCAGTTGACCGGCCGGCAGCCGGAGCGCGACCGGGTGCCCGGGCACCGGCCGCCGCAGCACCGCCGCCGCCCGCACCGGGGTCAGCAGCAGAACCGGCCGGGCGCTCGCCTGGTCGAGCCACAGCGCTATCTGCTCCTGATCAGCCGTTTCGGCCGCGAGGATCAGTTGCGGAGCGGTGGCGCGGAAAATGACGGGGCGGCCGGCGCGCATCGCCAGGGCCGCTTGGCGCACCGACTGCAACCGTTCCGCGTCGGCGGCCGGCTCCGGTGCAAAATCTCCGCGCAAAGGCAGGTAGGTCATGCGCACCTTGGGTGGTGGACGATCGCCCAAACGTAGTTGACGCGGAAGAAAAGTCGATGCCCATGCCGGAGCGTGGCTGCCCCGACATGAAATCGGAGACAGGTTTTCGGCGTCAGGTTGTCCGCGACAAGGTGACGCGCCCGTCGTATCCTTTCGGGCGAGTCAGGATCGGGCGCGCATCGTCCGCAGATCCTCGGCCTCGGCGGCAACCGTTGCCGCATCAGGCGTTAGACGTGTGAAACAAGGCGAGAGTAACAACTGATGTCGGCCGAGCGGCCCATTTTGATTATCGATGATGACCGTGCGCTGCGCGAGACGTTGCGCGAGCAACTCACGGTTGATGGCGAGTTCACCGCCGCGGAAGCGGGCAGCGTCGCCGAGGCGGAGGAACTGCTGTCCGGAAAGCAGATCCGCTTCGACGCCATCATTCTGGATGTCGGCCTGCCGGACGGCGACGGCCGCGATCTGTGCCAGCGCCTCCGCCGTCAGGGCATCAAGGTTCCGATCATCATTCTCACCGGCTCCGACGAGGAGTCGGACGTGGTGCGTGGTCTGGAATCCGGCGCGAATGACTACATCGCCAAGCCGTTCCGTCTCGCCGAGTTGCTGGCGCGGGTGAGGGCGCAGCTCCGCATTTTCGAGAACAGCGAAGATGCGGTGTTCACGATCGGCCCGTACACCTTCCGGCCCTCCGCAAAGCTGCTGGAGGATGCCGGCAAGAAACGCCGGGTGCGGCTCACCGAAAAGGAAGCGGCGATCCTGAAGTTTTTGTACCGCGCCGGCATCCGCCCGGTGGCGCGGCAGATCCTGTTGAACGAAGTCTGGGGTTACAACGCGGCGGTGACGACGCACACGCTCGAGACGCATATCTACCGCTTGCGCCAGAAGATCGAGCCGGACCCGTCCAACGCGCGGTTGCTGGTAACGGAAGGGGGCGGGTACCGGCTCAATCCGGGCGGCGTTCCGGCGATGCCGGCCTGACGATCCGCCGCGCCCGCGTTAAGTGGTAACGTTGCGATTCATTCTTTCGGGCGCGGCAGAATGATCGTGGCCGCTCCCGAAAGAACCTGCGCACCGCTTTCGGCGAGCAGCGCGAACCGGTAGATCGTCCCGGCCGTATCCGCCCGATCGAGCAACGCCGTGACGGTGAGCGCGCCGAGCGCGGGATCGTCCAGCCGCTCCGTCGTCAACACGATGGATCTGAGCGCGGCGACGTAACCCGCCGGTTGCGGCTCCCCGCCCGCACGCAGCGCCCCGTGCAAGGCGGCGGCTTGCAGCCCGAACTCCGCGCCGCAGATGGCGGCCAGCCTGTCGTCGCGCCGAAGCGGGTTGCCCGGCGAGAGATGCGCCGCCGTGCGGCAGGTGATCGTCTCCGCCGACCAGGACAGCACCTCGTCGAGCAGGCACATCGCGCCCGCGTGCGGGATCAGCCCGCGGATGCGGGCGCGGTCGAACATGGCGCGACGTCGATCTCCAGGCGGCCGTCCAGCATTTCCGCGTGCATGCGGTCCGCCTCGCCGCGGGCGATCGCTTCCAGCATGCGGAGCGAGCGAGCGGCCGCGTTGCCGGCGGCGAGTGGGCGCAGGGCGGGTAAGCGCGGCATCCGCTCCCCGCTCCCGGCCGGCTCGCCCGCGTAGCGGAGGGTCAGGTGAGGCCCGCGGCCCCCATCCGCGGCGGGCGCGAGCACCAGCGCGAAGCCGAACGTATCGCGGGTCGGATGAGTGGCATCGAGCGGAAACGGCAACGGCGCGTCGTAGACGCAGAGCAGCACGGGCGCTTGCTCCACCACCGCTTCCGCGCCGGCCGCGAGCAGCGCCGCGCCGAACGTCGCGTCGTGGCAGCCGAGGCAGCTCGCCGATAGCTGCGAGCCGGTGCCGATCGACCAGTATCCGGCGGCGGCATTGTGCACCGAGTTGTGGAACAGGGTCGGCGACACCTGCGGCTCGGCTTCCGCCAGCGTTCCGAGCAGCGCGTTGATCACGGCGCCGTCGCCATTGGCGGTCGCGAAGATCGAGCGGCAGCCGCCGGGCGCGATTCCGGCCGCGTGCGACGCTTCGGCGGCGACCGTCAGCGCCAGCCGGACCGCGAGCCCCGTCCGCCGCCGCTCGGTCGGCGACAGCATCGCGGGCGGTGGCGGCGGCACCGCGACCTCCGCATAGGGGCGCTCGCCGCGCAGCACCGGAACGCTGTCGGACCAGCCGGGCAGGCCGGGACCCCACAACCCGGCACCCAGCACCGCGACCCGGATCACGAAGCCGCCCCGAAGATCAGGCTGCAATTGCTGCCGCCGAAGCCGAACGAATTGCTCATCACCCGCCGCACCGGACCACCCGCGTTGGCGGTGACGATCCGCGCGCCGAAAGCCTGGTCCACCGTCTCGACGCCGAGGCACCCCGGCACCAAGCCGTGCCGCAGGCATAGCAACGCGACGGCCGCTTCCAGCACGCCTGCCGCGCCCAGCGTGTGGCCGGACCAGCCCTTGGTGGAGCTGCACGGGGTCGCGGCCCCGAACACCGCCTGCATCGCCCGGTCTTCCATTGCGTCGTTGGCGCGCGTTCCGGTGCCGTGCAGGTTCACGTAGTCGATGGCCGCCGGACGCAAGCCGGCGCGCGACAACGCCCCGCGCATGGCGGCGATCGCGCCGGCCGCTTCCGGATGCGGCGCCGACATGTGGTGGCCGTCGCTGCTCACGCCGTAGCCGAGCAGGCGCGGCCCGGCGCCGTCGCGCTCCAGCAGCATGAACCCGGCCGCTTCGCCGATCGAAAGGCCGCTCCGTTCGGCGTCGCAGGGGCGGCACGGTACCGGCGAGATCAGCTCCAACGCCGCGAAGCCGCGCAGCGTCATGCGGCAAAGCGTGTCGGCGCCGCCGACCACCACCGCATCGCAGATGCCGGTTCGCAGCAGATGATCGGCGTCGACGAACGCGCGGCCGCTGGACGCGCACGCCGTCGAAACGACGAGCGCCGGCCCGCGCAAGCCGAGCGCCGCCCGCACGAAGCACCCGAGCGAATACATGTCGTGCGAACCTTCGGCGTTGAAATCGCGCGGCAACGCGCCGGTCGCCGCGTCCCGCCGCCGGTACGCTTCCTCGCTCGACAGAATGCCGGAGGTGCTGGTGCCGACCACCACCCCGATGCGGTCATCGCCGTAGCGCGACCGCGCGCGGGCGACCGCTTCGGCGAACCCGTCCGTTTCCAGTGCAAGCTGCGCCAGCCGGTTGTTGCGGCAATCGAAGAACGCGAGCGGCGCCGGCAAGACGCGGCTCTCCAGGCCCGGCACGCGCCCGACATAGCCGATCGTCACGCCCCCGAAATCGCACGGCACCAGGCCCGAGCGCCGGTCGCGCAGCGCATCGAAGGTTGCATGGAGGCCGCGGCCGATCGCGCTTACGACGGTGCAGGCGGTGATCGTCAGCGATGACATCCGGTCAGATAGCACGACGCCCAGGTTTCGGACCCGCGAACAGAAACGCAAAGATGATGGCGGAAACGGCGCCGATCACGACGGTGATGCCGATCTGGCGCAGCAACGGCGTTCGGCAAGTCGCGAGCAGGCCGAACGTCGTGATGGCCACAAGATTGCAGATGACGAGCGTGCGGAGCGTCCGCGCCCGTTCCTCATCGTCCAACTGAGGACGGGCGAAGAACAGCGCGTAATCGAGCCCGACACCGGCTGCGAACTGGAGGGCGACGATGTTGATCATCGTCAGCCGGATATCGAAGGCGCGCAGGCAGGCCAAGGTCACCAGCCCGGCGGCGAGGATCGAGGCGATGATGCGGGCGACCCGCCACGGATCACGGGTGCCGGCCAGCAACACGCACACGGCGATCGCGCCGCCCGCCGCGAACCATCGCCAGGCGATTTCCGTGTATTGCGCGACGATCGCGCCCGCTTCGGCCCCGGTGTCGACCCATGCCACGCCCTCGCCCTGGAGAGCCGCCCGGAGCTTGGCCGCGTCGCGCAGGTCGCTGGGCACCACCAAGCCCGCCCAGCCGCCGCCATCGACCGGCATCAGCAGCGCGTGCACGCGAGCGGCGATCCGCCCATTTCCGACATCCCCTGGACCGACCGGGGGGAGCGTCCGGCTCCGTTCCACGTCGTCGAGAAAGGGCCGGAACGCGTCCTCCCGGTATGGCAGTCCCGCCCTGGCTAAGGCGACCCGCCTGGCGAGGTCGTCCGGCGCGGGGAGGGCGGCTTGCCGCGCTTGCTGGGTAGCGACGCTCGGCAGCAGCCGGGCCGCGATCTCGCTGCCGCCGATCGCGCCCTCGGCCCGCAAGCGGTCGAGCAGCGGCAGCAGCGCCTCCTCCCGACGGAGCACGGCTTCGGCGTCGGCCCCCCGAACCAAGCCCGCAACCCCCGCGTCCGGCGCGCCGAGTTCCGCTCTGAGCGTGGCGTCGGCGGCGAGCATCGCTTGCGGCACCGGGCTCAGCGCCGTCAGGTCGGTTTCCCAGCGCAGCCCCCCGGCCCAGGCCAGATAGAGCGCCGCCGCCGCGCAGACCGCGACGCCGATGCCGCGCCCGGCCCGCAAACGCTCGACCGCGAGAATGCCCGCTGGATTGTCGAGCGCCACCGGCGCCAGGTCGGCCGCCACGATCAGCCGCGGCAACAGCCAGCGCGTGGCGGCGGCGGCGACCAGGATGCCGACGACGGAGAACAGCCCCAGTTGCGCCAGCCCCGGAAAGCCGGAGAACAACATGCCCGTCAGGCCGAGGCTCGCGGTCGCGACCGCCAGCGCGAAGGCCTGGCCGATCCTCCGCAGCGTGCCGGCGGCGGCCTCGCCGCGCTTGCGGTGGCCGATCAACAGCACCGGGTAGTCGACCGTGACGCCGAGCATGGTGATGCCGAAGCCGAGCGCGACGCCATGCACGAAGCCGAACGCCGCCTGCACCGCGAGTGCGGCGGCGGCAATGCCGAGCAACACCGGCACGGCGATCGCCGCGATCACCCAAGGGGAGCGGAAGCGCCAGAGCAGCAAGGCGACCACCAGCACCGTCGAGATCACCGACAAGCGCTCCACGTCGCCGCGGATCGCCGCGGCGGCGTCGCGGGCAAACACCGGCGGGCCGGTCGCGAGCAGGGTTGCGGACCCGGGCCTGGCGGCGGCGAACGCAGCGTCGATCGCGGCGACCGCCGCCCCTTGGCCCGCGATATCCAGCCCGCCCGCGCGCGTCGCCGCCAGCAGCAGGGCGCGGTTGCGGCCGGCGGCGAACCAGAAGCCCTCCTCGCTGCGCACCGAACTCGCCCCGGCCCAGGCTTCGGCGAGCGCCGGAAAGGCGCCGGTCGGGTCGCTGAGGCCGAACCGCGCGCCCAAAGCCGACGCCGAGGATTGCAACACTTGCAGCACCTTGCCGAAATCCGTTCGCAGCGCCGGGACCGCGAAGGCCGCCTCGGTCACGGCCGGGGACAGCAGGTAACGGTTGCGGAACAGCAACGCCGTGTCGGGGTCGTCCGGTCCCGGCTGCTCCCCATTCTCCACCAGCGCGAACAGGCCCGAGTGGTCGAGCGATCGCTTCATCGCCCGGCTGATGCGCGCCAGTTCGGTCGGGTCGGGGCCGTCTATGCCGAGCAGAATGAGGCCGGTCGCCGGTCCCGTCCGGATCTGATCGAGCACGAAGCGGGCCGGTTCGGTGCCGCCGCGCGGCAGCAGGTCGGCCATGTCGGTGCGGATGTCGATGCGGGTGAGAACGAGCGCGAGCAGCAGACATGACAGCGCGAGCGTGACGGCGATCGGCCAGCCGTGCCGGAGCGCCGGCCGGCGGCGGTTCAGCCCGGTCAAGGCTGCGGGGTGATCGTCATCACCGAACGGTCGCCGTTCGCCTGCGTGATGTCGACGCGCTGAACGTCGGTGTTCCGGCCCGCGATCGCGACCGCCCGCACGAGCGCCGCCACCCGCGCGTCCGCCGGCCGGAGCGTCAATTGCCACGCGCCGACACTGCCCTCCATCGTCACCGCGTAGTTCCGCCGCAGCGCGGCCAGGTCGCCGGCCAGCGTTCCGCGCACCGCCTCGACGAGTGCCGCGACTTCGGGATGGGCGTCGAGATCGACGCTGCGCGGCGGCTCGTCCCCCATGGTGATGGCCAGGCGCGAGCCGTCCACCACGATCGTCTCGGCGGCGGGCGGAAAGGTGATCTTCTCCAAGCGGGACGGGCGGCGGAACAGCAGGCGGCCATTGGTGTGGAGGACCGTCGTCAAGGCCCCGATCGTCTTGTCCTCCTGGAAAGTCGCCCGCCTTTCCGGCACCGCCGCCAGCCGGGTCATCAGCGCGTCAAGGGGCGAGGACTGGGGAAGAGCCGGGACGGGCAGCGCCGTCCAGATCGCGAGCGCGAGCCCCGCCTGCCGGTATCGCTTTCGCCGGATGTCGCGCCCAGAAGTCATAGAAGTTGAACCAATTGTAGGGGTTTTGCCGGCACTGCGCCTCGAGCCGTCCGGCATAGCGCCCGGCCAAGTCCCGTAGCGCCGCGGCGCGATCGCCGGCCGGCAATACGACGTGCTCGGCGAAGGGCTCGAACCGCACCTCGTAGTGCCGGTTGCCCTTCCTGATCCCGAAGAACAACACAACGGGCACGCCGAGCGCGCCGGCGAGCGTGAACGGGCCGGTGGGGAAGGGCGCCTGCTCGCCGAGAAAGGGAACGGCGGCCGCCTTGCGGTCGCACGCGGTGCGGTCGGCGAGGATGCCGACGATCTCGCCGCGTTCGATGCAGTCGCGCACCCGGAGCATCGAATCGGGCGTGCCGATTTCGATGATGTCCTCCCGCAAGCGCGGGTCCAGCCGATCCATGATCTGCGAATACGCGCCGGCATTGGCGCGAAACATCAACGCGTTGACCCGCACCGGCGCGTTCCGCCCAAAGGCGCGCAGCGCTTCGAAGCTGCCGAAATGCGCGCCGAACAGCACGCAGCCGCCCCCGCCGCTGGTCGCCGCGAGAAGGTGGTCGAGCCCGGTGACCTCGATCCGGAAGCGGTCGAGCCGCCCCGCGAGCAGGAAAATGCGGTCGAGCAGCACGCAGGCGAAGGTGAAGATGTGGCGGAACACGTCGGCGGCAGTGGCCGGGCGGCCGAGCGCGCGGTCCAGATAGCGCCGGGATGCGCCGCGCGCGCCGCCGGAGAAACAGAAGAAATAGGCGCTGATCGGAAACAGCAGCAGGAACCCGACCGGCCAGCCCAGCCGCAAACTGAGCCAGCTCATGAAACGGATCAGGGCGCCGCTGCCCCGTTCCCGCTTACGGCTCCAGGAGCTTTCGGTCATGCCGCGCATAGGCGGGCCTGTCCGCGAAAGACGGCCCGGTCCCCGACGCTCGCGCGGAAGCCGATGCGATCCGGGGCTGATTCCGACCATTCGACGCTCACGCTCTCCTCCGGCAGCACCGGGCTCAGAAACTTCACGCTCTCCAGCGTGGCGATCCGCTGATCCGGCCGGGTCGCCAGAATAAGCGCGAAGGCGTGGTCCAGCAGCACGACGCCGGGCACGACCGGGCGGCCGGGAAAGTGGCCCGGCAGACAAGCGTGATCGGCCGGCACGGCAAACGGCGCCCGCAAGGGGGACGGCGCGCTCACTCCGCCCCGGCCAGCCGGTCGTGGAGGGCCCGGGCGGCGTCCGCCGTGATCTTGCCGACGTCGTTGCGCGGCAGTTCCCCGACCGCCACCAGCCGGCGGGGCAGGAACACGGGGTCGATCCGTTCGCGCAGTTCCGCGAGCAGGGCTTCGGGATCGCGCCCCGGCGCGACCACGAACGCCGCCAGGCGCGCGTTCGGCCGCTGCTCCTGATCGTCCGGGGCCACGAACACGCCGTCCAGCACGCCCTCCAGCCCGGTCAGGATGCGGCTGAGACCGGCGAGCGACGCCCGCCGGCCGCCGAGCTTGATGAGGTCGGTGCGCCGCCCGAGCAGGCGGAAGCGCGTGCCGTCCAGCGCTTCGATGTGATCGCTGAGTGCGAACGGCACCGCATGCGGCGCCGTCACCAGCGGCTCCGGCTCCGACGGCGAGGCGCTGAGCCGCACGCGCGGATAGGCCCGCCAGATGTCCCCCTCGACCGTGCGGCGGCTGGCGATGGACCCGACCTCCGTCGCGCCGAATATCTCCTCGACCTGGGTGTTCCACCCCCGCTCGGCGGTTGCCGCGAGATCCGCAAACAGCGGCGCGGTCGCGGAAATGACGCGCTCCAGTCGCGGCAGCGCCAGCCCGGATTCCAGCAGCGCGCGGATTTGCAGGGGCGTCGTGACCAGAACGCGCGGTTCCGGCATCTCGGCGAGCGCCGCCCGCACATCCGCCGGGTAGAAGCTGTCGCCGCACCAGGCCGCCGCATGGGCATGCCAGGGCAGCAGGACGGTCGTCTCGAACCCGTACATATGCTGCGGCGGCACCATGCCGACGACCGAGGCGGGAGCGCTTCGCGTCATCCCGAAGCGGCGCCCGGCATCCTCGCTGCGAGTCGCGAGCTGCCCCCAGGACTTCCTGTGACCGACGGGCTCGCCCGTGCTGCCCGAAGTGAACACGATCGCCGCGAGATGCCCGGCCGGGATCATGGGGTTGGCCGCTTCGCCCCCGGACGGGCCGGTGCCCGGCCGCAGCGTCCGATGCGGCAGCGGGCTTGCGACCGCCGGATCATCGGCGAAGGAGCAAAGGCCGGGGTAGCGCTCGGCGAGCCGCCGCAAGCCGACCGGCGAGCGATCGGTCGTGAGCAGGCTCACCTGGCCGCGCAGAATGGCGGCGGCGATGCCGACGGCGAAGGCGAAGCGGTCCCGGCACAGATTGACGATGTTGGCGCCGGGCGGCAGTGCCGCGGCGAGGTCGTGCGCCGCCCGCAGGAACTCGGCGGCGTTGACGTCGCGGCCCGGCAGGCGGAACAGCACGGCGTCCGGCGAGCGGCCCACCAGGGGGTATGAAGCCGGATGCGTCACGACTGCGGCTCGGGCCACGGCGCGGCCGTGCGGCGGGGCGAAGCCATCGCCTCAGCGGGTCCGGTGCGCTTCGATATGACCGGTGAGGGTGCGCAGGGACGCGAATATCCGCGGGTTGCGCGCATCGTCCGACTTCAGATCGACGCCGTAGGTTCGCGACAGCGCGAGGGCGAGTTCGAGCGCGTCGATCGAATCGAGGCCGAGGCCCTCGCCGAACAGGGGCGCGTCAGGTGCGATCTCATCCGCGGTCATTTCCAGATGCAAAGCATCGACGATGAGCTGCGCCACCTCGTGTTCGGTCGTCTCGATCTGTGCGGTCATGAGGCTCCGTCGGGCTAATTCGGCGAGCCCGCAGGCTAGCGACCAGGATTTGAGACTACCTGAAGGATTTTTTGCCGCGCAACCCTTGGCACCGTGCGTTCACGCGCATGACTCGCGTGCCGATTGCGGGTGACGGTCGTACCCGGCCGCCCCTTGTCACGCGGCCCGTCTTGCCCGATCTAAGGCCGAGATCGGACCGCCACGGTCCAGTTTCCTCCGGCAGCACAGGTCGCAGCATGTATATCGAAACGGAAGGCACGCCCAATCCGGCGACATTGAAGTTCCTGCCCGGTTCCGTGGTGATGGGAGCGGCCACCGCCGATTTCGCGAGCCGCGCCTCGGCCGCGCGAAGCCCGCTCGCCAGCGCCATCTTCGACCTGCCGGGCGTCGCGCGGGTGTTCTTCGGCAGCGACTTCGTCACCGTGACCAAGACGGATGAGACGAGCTGGGCCGCGCTGAAGCCGCAGGTGCTCGGTGCGCTTGTCGAGCATTTCGTCGCCGGCCGGCCGCTGGTCGAGGGCGGCGACGCGGATTCCGGCGCCGAAGAGGAGGAGGTCGCGCCGGAGGACGAGGAGATCGTGGCTCAGATCAAGGACTTGCTGGACACACGGGTGCGGCCTGCGGTCGCGGGCGATGGCGGCGACATCGTGTTCCGGGGCTATCGGGAGGGCGTGGTCCGGCTGCATATGCAGGGCGCGTGCAGCGGCTGCCCGTCCAGCCGCGCGACCTTGAAGCACGGCATCGAGAACATGCTCCGCCATTACGTGCCGGAGGTGGTCGCGGTCGAGCAGGTCGATCTCTGACGCGAC
>JAFAXA010000087.1 GCA_019241425.1 Acetobacteraceae bacterium
GCGAAAAAATCGTTCATCGCCGTGCTACTCCGCGGCCTGCAATAGCGGCGTCGTGGCGAAGGTCTCCGTGCAAGCGGCCATGGTGGGGCTCGCGCGGCTGATCGGGTCCGTTTGGTAGTAGTTCTCGATCGCGACGCCGAACGGCCCGGACGCGCGGCCGCTGCCCTGGCCAGGTCCGGATCGATCCGACACGCCGAAGCGCGGCAGGAAATTGGTGCGCCCGAACACGGGATTGACCTGCTCCAGCCGCGCGCGCACGCCCGGCAAGTCGTCATAGGGCAGCGTCTTGCCAAGCACCTCGCTCAGCGCGCGGATGATCGTCCAGTCCTCGCGCGCTTCACCCGGCGGATAGACCGCGCGCAAGCCGCGCTGCACGCGGCCTTCCGTGTTGACGTAGGTGCCGCTTTTTTCGGTGTAGGCCGACCCGGGCAGGATAACATCGGCGCGCGCCGCACCCCGATCGCCGTGGTGACCCTGATAGATGACGAAGGTGTTGCGTCCGATGCGGGCGGTATCGAACTCGTCGGCGCCGAGCAACCACAGCACGTCGACGCCGCCATTCAGCATGCCTGCAAGATCACGGCCGCCCTGCCCGGGCACGAAGCCGAGATCGAGCGCGCCGACGCGCGCGGCCGCCGTGTGCAGCACGTTGAAACCATGCCATTCGCCCGCGAGCGCGCCGATCGCGCCGGCCAACTCCCACACGGCCGCGAGCACGCCGGGCTGACGCAGCGCCGGCTGGCCGACGATCACCATCGGCTTGTTCGCGTCGGCGAGGGTCTTGCCGAACCCGGCGGACGCGTCGCGCAGACCATCGAACGCGCCCGCATCGCCGCCGACATGCTGGAAGTCGTAAGTCAGCTCGGCCGTCTCGCCGATCAGGCCGATCAGCATCTTGCTCGCGAGCCAGCGCTTGCGAATGCGCGCATTGATGACCGGCGCCTCGCGGCGCGGATTGGTGCCGATCAGCAGCAGCGCGTCCGCCTCCTCGATCGCGGCGATCGTGCTGTTGAAAGTATAGAAATCGCGTCTGCCCGCCTGCAACAGCACGCCGTCCTGGCGGCAATCGAGATTGGCCGAGCCAAGCGCGGTCAGCAGATCCTTGAGCGCGACCATGCTCTCGGCATCGCAGAGATCGCCCGCCAAGGCGCCGATGCGCTCGCCGGCGACGCCCTGCAACCGCTCGGCGATCACCGTGAACGCATCGCCCCAGGTGGCCTGAACGAGCTTGCCGTCGCGCCGGACCCAAGGCCGGTCGAGCCGCCGCCGCTTCAGGCCATCCATCGAGAACCGCGCCTTGTCGGCAAGCCACTCCTCGTTCACCTCCTCATTGAGCCGAGGCAGGATGCGCAACACTTCCGGCCCGCGTGAATCGATGCGGATATTGGTGCCGACCGCGTCCAGCACGTCCACGCTGTCGGTCTTCTTCAACTCCCACGGCCGCGCGACGAAGGCGTAGGGCTTGGAGGTCAGCGCGCCGACCGGGCAAAGGTCGATGATGTTGCCGGACAGTTCCGAGCCGAGCGCCTTCTCGACATAGGTGCCGACCTCCAGCGATTCGCCGCGCGAGGTCGCGCCGAGATCGGGCACGCCCGCGATTTCGGTAACGAAGCGAATGCAGCGCGTGCAATGGATGCAGCGCGTCATCACCGTTTTCACCAACGGGCCGAGATTCTTGTCCTTGACCGCGCGTTTGTTTTCTTCGTAGCGCGTGTGATCCATGCCGTAGCCGAGCGCCTGGTCCTGCAGATCGCACTCGCCGCCCTGATCGCAGATCGGGCAGTCGAGCGGGTGGTTGATCAGCAGGAACTCCATGACGCCGCGTCGGCCGTTGCGCACCATCGGCGTGTCGGTTTTGACGACCATGTTGTCGGCAACCGGAAAGGCGCAGGACGCGACCGGCTTCGGCGCCTTCTCGATTTCGACCAGGCACATCCGGCAATTGCCCGCGATCGACAGCCGCTCATGGTAACAGAAGCGCGGGATTTCCTTGCCGGCAAGCTCGCAAGCCTGCAACACGGTGGAGCCATTCGGAACTTCGACGACGATACCGTCGACGGTCACTTTCGCCATTGTCTACTCCGCCGCGATCGGAAGCGATCCGGGCAGCACCGGCACCCCGACCCGCTGCTTGTACTCGGCGATCCGCGCCTCCATTTCCGGACGGAAATGCCGGATCAGGCCCTGAATCGGCCACGCCGCCGCATCGCCGAGGGCGCAGATCGTGTGACCCTCCACCTGCCGCGTCACCTGCTCCAGCACGTCGATTTCGGCGACGTCCGCGCGTCCCTGCACCATTCTTCCCATCACGCGCATCATCCAGCCGGTGCCTTCCCGGCACGGCGTGCACTGCCCGCAACTTTCGTGCTTGTAGAACTTCGCGAGCCGCCAGATCGCTTTCACGATGTCCGTGGATTTGTCCATCACGATCACGGCCGCCGTGCCGAGGCCGCTCTTCACGTCACGCAGGCTGTCGAAATCCATCAGCACGGTGTCGCAGATGCTTTTAGGCAGCAGCGGCACCGATGAACCGCCGGGAATGACCGCGAGCAGATTGTCCCAGCCGCCCCGCACGCCGCCGCAATAGGTGTCGATCAGCTCGCGCAACGGAATGCCGAGTTCTTCCTCGACATTGCAGGGCTTGTTCACATGACCCGAAATGCAGAACAGCTTGGTTCCGGTGTTCTTCGGCCGGCCGATTGCCGAAAACCACGCCGCGCCCCGGCGCATGATCGTCGGCGTCACGGCGATGCTTTCCACGTTGTTCACGGTCGTTGGACAACCATACAGCCCGACCGCGGCCGGAAATGGCGGCTTCAGCCGCGGCATGCCCTTCTTGCCTTCGAGGCTTTCGAGCAGCGCCGTTTCCTCGCCGCAAATATAGGCGCCAGCGCCACGATGGACGTAGAGATCGAACGCCCATCCCGACCCGCACGCGTCCTTGCCGATCAGCCCGGCCTCATACGCCTCGTCGATCGCGCGATCGAGCGCGACCGCCTCGTTGTAGAATTCGCCGCGGATATAGATGTAGCAGGCATGCGCGCCCATCGCGAAGGAGGCGAGCAGACATCCTTCCACGAGCTTATGCGGGTCGTGCCGCATGATGTCGCGGTCCTTGCACGTCCCCGGCTCGCTCTCGTCGGCGTTGACCACGAGGTAGGCCGGTCGTCCGTCCGACTTTTTCGGCATGAACGACCATTTCATGCCGGTCGGGAAACCGGCGCCGCCGCGGCCGCGCAGGCCCGATTGCTTGATTTCCTCGATGATCGCGTCGCGGCCGCGCGCGAGCATCGCCGCCGTGCCATCCCAATCGCCGCGCGCGCGTGCGCCGGCAAGACCTGGATCGTGCTGGCCGTAGAGATTGGTGAATATCCGGTCGCGGTCCGCAAGCATCGCCTCACCTTTCCCGGGGCGGTTGGACCGCATCGGGCGGAGGCGGTCCGAGATTTTGCAGCGTGGTCAACGTCGTGGGCCCGCCAGCCGGAGCCGATGTCTGCCGGCCGGTAACCGAACCGGGGCGCGGCGGCGCATCGCGACGCAACGCGTCGAGCAGTTGCCGCGTGCTGTCCGCATCCAGGTCTTCATAGAAATCGTCGTTCACCTGCAGAACCGGCGCGTTCACGCAGGCGCCCAGGCACTCCACCTCCGTCATGGTGAACAACCCGTCTTCGCTCGTCTCGCCGAACGCGCCGATACCGGTTGCCGCCTTGCACGCCTCCACCACCGCATCCGAGCCGCGCAACCAGCAGGGCGTGGTGGTGCAAACCTGCAAGTGCCACTTGCCGATCGGTTTCGTGTTGAACATTAGGTAGAAGGTTGCAACCTCGTAGACCCGGATCGGCGCCATGCCGAGCCGGTGCGCGACCGCATCCATCGCGGCGCGCGGTATCCAGGCGCTGCCCGTCTGCCGCCCCATCTGGTTCTGCACGATGTAGAGGAGAGGGATGACGCCGCTTGCCTGCTTTCCCGGCGGATACTTGGCGACCACGCGCCCGATCGCGGCCTCGCTCTCCGCGTCCCAGGCAAAGCTTTCGGGCTGCACGCCGTTGCTGCTGTTCGTTTCCGTCATGGCTATCTGTCGATCTCGCCGAACACGACGTCGAGCGAACCGATGATCGCGACCGTGTCCGCCAGCATGTGCCGCTTCGCAAGCACATCCGTCGCCTGTAGGAAGGCGAAGCCGGTCGAGCGGATCTTGCAGCGATACGGGCGGTTGGTTCCGTCCGCAACCAGGTAGACGCCGAACTCGCCCTTGGGGCTCTCGGTCGCCATGTAGGTCGCGCCGGCGGGCACGTGGAAGCCCTCGGTATAGAGCTTGAAGTGATGGATCAGCGCCTCCATCGAGCGCTTCATCTCCGAACGCCGCGGCGGCGTGAACTTCCGGTCGAGCGTCTTCACCGGGCCCGGCTTCATCTTCGCCAGGCATTGCCGGATGATGCTGACGCTTTCCCGCATCTCCGCCAGCCGGATCAGATAACGGTCGTAGCAATCGCCGTTGCGCCCGACCGGCACGTTGAATTCGATCTCGCTGTATTTGTCGTAGGGCTGGGACCGCCGCAGATCCCAGGCGACGCCGCTTGCGCGCAGACACGGACCGGTGAAGCCCCAGGCCAGCGCATCCTCCGCCGACATGACGCCGATATCGACCGTGCGTTGCTTCCAGATCCGGTTGCCCGACAGCAAGGTTTCCAGATCATCGACGAATTTCAGGAACGGCTCGGTCCAGGCGGCGATGCGCTCCTCGAGCCCTGCCGGAAGATCGCGGTTCACGCCCCCAGGACGGTAGTAATTGGCGTGCAAGCGCGCGCCGGACGCCGCCTCGTAGAACTCCATCAGCTTTTCGCGCTCTTCAAAGCCCCACAGACTCGGCGTGATCGCGCCGACATCGAGCGCGTAGGTGGTGACGTTGAGCAGGTGGTTGAGCACGCGCGTGATCTCGGCGAACAGCGTCCGGATCCATTGCCCGCGTTCCGCGACTTCCAGCCCGACCAGCTTCTCGATCGCGAGCACGTAGCTGTGCTCCTGACACATCGGCGACACGTAATCGAGCCGGTCGAAATACGGCACCGACTGGATGTAGGTGCGATACTCCATCAGTTTTTCGGTGCCGCGATGCAGGAGCCCGATATGCGGATCGGCCCGCTCCACCACCTCGCCATCCATTTCTAGGATCAACCGCAGAACGCCGTGCGCCGCCGGATGCTGCGGCCCGAAATTGATCGAATGGCTGTCGATCTCGATCATCCGCTTGCCGACAGCGGGGCCGCCGGGCGGCTCCTGGCCGGGCTCGGTGACGATGGTTTCAGACATGCGCGATCAGCCCTTCGGCGGCAATGGCGGCGGCGAGGCCGGCGGGGGCAACTGCCGCTCCAGATGGACTTTTTCGTCGCCGGGCAGGGTCGTGATGCCCTCCCAGGGCGACATGAAATCGAATGTGCGCCAGTCCTGCGTCAGCCGCACCGGCTCGTTGACGACCGATTTCCGGTCCTCGTCGTAGCGGACCTCGACGAACCCCGTCAGCGGGAAATCCTTCCGCAGCGGATGCCCGTCGAAACCGTAATCCGTCAGGATGCGGCGCAGATCCGGCTGCCCGGAAAACACGATGCCGAACAAATCCCACGCTTCGCGTTCCCACCAGGTCGCGACCGGCCAGACCGTCCAGATGGACGGCACCGGCGTCGCCTCGTCCGTGCTGACGATGACACGCACACGCTGGTTCCGCGACACGGACAGCAGGTTGTAGACGACTTCGAAGCGCTCCGGCCGTTCGGGCCAGTCCACGCCGCACAAATCCATCATTTGTTCGAAGCGGAAGCGCGGGTCATCACGCAGGATGGTCGCAATCGGAACGATGGCGTCCGCGCGCGCCCGTGCAACCACCTCGCCCAGCTCGATCGTGACCTGCTGCACGCCCGGAATGGTTGCGACGTCGGCGCGCAAGGCGGCAAGCGCCTCCGCCCTCGGCATCGCGACCGGCGCAGGCGTGGTGGTGATCTCACCCACGAAGGATGGTCCCGGTGCGGCGGATCTTTTTCTGTAATTGCAGAATGCCGTAGACCAGCGCCTCCGCCGTCGGCGGGCAGCCCGGAACGTAGACATCGACCGGGACCACCCGGTCGCAGCCGCGTACCACCGAGTAAGAGAAATGGTAGTAGCCGCCGCCATTGGCGCAGCTGCCCATGCTGATCACCCAGCGCGGCTCCGGCATCTGGTCGTAGACCTTGCGCAAGGCCGGCGCCATCTTGTTGGTGAGCGTTCCCGCAACGATCATGACGTCGCTCTGGCGGGGGCTCGCGCGCGGAATGACGCCCAGCCGGTCCAGGTCGTAGCGCGGCATATAGGCGTGGATCATTTCAACGGCGCAGCACGCGAGGCCGAACGTCATCGGCCAGAGACTGCCGGTTCGCGCCCAATTCACCAGCCGGTCGAGATTGGCGACCACGAAGCCCTTGTCGGTAATCTCCCCCGTGATGCCGCGCACCACGGCCGCCTGATCCGGCCCAGGCCCGGTTGCTTCGCGGTTCCAGGCAATCGCGTCGGGCAAGGGGGCGGCGGTTGTCGTGCTCATCGCATCACTCCCAGTCCAAGGCGCCTTTGCACCACTCATAGATGAACCCCACCGTGAGGACGGCGAGGAAGCCCATCATGGAGAGAAAGCCGAACCAACCGATATGGGACAGGCTGACCGCCCACGGAAACAGAAACGCAACTTCCAGGTCGAAGATGATGAAAAGCAGCGAAACGAGATAGAATCGCACGTCGAACCGGCGGCGCGCATCGTCGAACGCCTCGAACCCGCACTCATACGCGGATAATTTCTCGGGATAGGGTTTTTGGCGCGCGGCGAGGACCGATCCCAGCACCAGGGCGAGCGCGATCACGCCCGCGATGGCGATGAAAACGAGAATGGGAAAGTAGCTGCCGAGGACCGACTGCATAGAACCCCCTTCCGTTAGCCTTGCACGTTCATGCCCGAACGAGGGAGACGGTGCAGGGCGCAACCCAACCGACTTCGGGCGCCCAACATGTCCATAGATTAAACGCAGATAACCGTAACCGCTATAGGCCCCGGCGCGGTCGGCGGCTCAAAACGCCGCCAGCCTGAGAGAAACCGGGCGGGCCGTGGCGCGAGTGACGGGGCTCGAACCCGCGACCTCCGGCGTGACAGGCCGGCGCTCTAACCAACTGAGCTACACCCGCTTTGCAGCGAGGCGCTGCGTGTAGGACGGGGCGCGCCGAGCGTCAAGCAGACAGGTTCGTGCTGCGGGAATGGGCGGTGACGGGTTCGAACCGCCGGCCCTCTCGGTGTAAACGAGACGCTCTACCGCTGAGCTAACCGCCCGCAAGCGCGGAACGCGAACCTAGTTCAGAGACTCCTTCAAGAGCTTTCCCGGCTTGAACTTCACCGAAACGGACCCGGGAATGGCGATCTCCTCGCCGGTGCGGGGATTGCGGCCGGTCCCCGGCTTGCGCTTGGCGGTCGCAAACGTACCGAACCCGACCAGGCGCACCTCATTGTCCTGCTTCAGCGCATGACCGATGACGGCCAACACCGCCTCGACCACCTCCGCGGCCTTGGCCCGCGGCAGGTCGACGTCATCGGCGACGGCGGTAATCAGCTCCATCTTGTTCATGCTGCGCATTCCTCCCGTCCGGCCCGATGCGGCACATCACACGCGCTGACGACGCCAAGCAGGGCCGTTCATATTACCGCCAGGTTGGGCGGAACGTGGCCGAAAATTTTTTTTCGGAAGGCGGACGTGCGCGAGCGCAAGCGACGACCTCGCCCGGAGCGGGCGAGGTCTTACCGCCTCCTAATGCGTGACGGGCGTCGCCGGTTGAGGCGGGGTAACCGGTGCAACCGGCTCCGCAGGCTCCTCCCATTCGATCGCTTCTGGCCTGCGCACCAGGGCCTGCGCGATCACTTCATCGACGTCGGCCACCGGAACCAAGGTCAAGTGCTTCTTCACGTTGTCCGGTATCTCGGCGAGATCCTTCTCATTCTCCTTCGGAATGAAAACGGTGGTTATGCCGGCCCGCAACGCCGCCAGCAGCTTCTCCTTGAGACCGCCGATCGGCAGCACCCGGCCGCGCAGGGTGATTTCACCCGTCATCGCGATGTCACGCCGAACCGGGATGCCGGTCAGCACCGAGACGATGCTCGTCGCCATCGCGATGCCGGCCGACGGTCCGTCCTTCGGCGTCGCGCCCTCCGGCACATGGACGTGGATGTCCCGCTTCTCGAACAGGTTCGGCTTGATGCCGAAATTGATGGCGCGGCTCCGCACATAGCTGAGGGCCGCCGACACGCTTTCCTGCATCACGTCGCCGAGCTTCCCGGTGTGCTTCACGTTGCCTTTGCCGGGCAGCGTCACGCTTTCGATGGTCAGGATTTCGCCGCCCACCTCGGTCCAGGCGAGACCGGCGACGACACCCACCATGTCCTCCGCTTCGGTTTCGCCGTAACGGAAGCGCCGCACGCCCGCGTATTTGTCGAGATTCTTGCGGGTGATCGCCACCTTCTTCGTCCGCTTGGTGACGATCTCCTTCACCGCCTTGCGCGCGAGATTGGCAATCTCCCGTTCGAGCGAGCGCACCCCCGCTTCCCGCGTGTAATAACGGATCAGGTCGCGCAACGCGTCCTCGGTGACCGACCACTCCTCGGGCTTGACGCCGTTCGCTTCCGACTGCTTGGCGAGCAGATGGCGCTTGGCGATCTCCACCTTCTCGTCCTCGGTATAGCCGGGGATGCGGATGATCTCCATGCGATCCATCAGCGGCTGCGGCATCCGCAGGCTGTTGGCGGTCGTCACGAACATTACATCCGAAAGGTCGTAATCGACTTCCAGATAGTGGTCGGCGAACGTGCTGTTCTGCTCGGGGTCGAGCACCTCCAGCAACGCCGACGACGGATCACCCCGCCAATCCGCGCCGAGCTTGTCGATCTCGTCGAGCAGGAACAGCGGATTGGAGGTCTTCGCCTTCTTCATGCCCTGGATCACCTTGCCAGGCATCGACCCGATATAGGTCCGACGATGGCCGCGGATCTCCGCCTCGTCCCGCACGCCGCCCAGCGACATGCGCACGAAGTTGCGGCCCGTCGCCTTGGCGACCGACTTGCCGAGCGACGTCTTGCCGACGCCCGGGGGACCGACCAGGCACAGGATCGGGCCGCGGATCTTCGGGCTGCGCGACTGCACGGCCAGATACTCGATAATCCGTTCCTTGACCTTCTCGAGCCCGTAGTGATCGGCGTCCAGCACCTTCTCCGCCTCGACCACGTCGTTGCGAACCTTGCTGCGCTTCTTCCAGGGAATCGAGAGCATCCAGTCGAGATAGTTGCGTACGACCGTCGCTTCCGCGCTCATCGGGCTCATGGTCCGGAGCTTCTTCAGCTCGCCGATAGCCTTCTCACGCGCTTCCTTCGACAGCTTGGTCTTCTTGATGCGCGCTTCGAGCTCGGCGGTCTCGTCCTTGCCGTCCTCGCCCTCGCCGAGCTCCTTCTGGATCGCCTTGAGCTGCTCGTTCAGGTAGTACTCGCGCTGCGTCTTCTCCATCTGCCGCTTGACGCGGTTGCGGATGCGCTTCTCCACCTGAAGCACGCCGATCTCGGACTCCATGTGCCCGAATACCCGCTCCAGCCGCTCGGTCACGCGCTGGGTTTCGAGCAGTTCCTGCTTCTCGGCGATCTTGAGGCTCAGATGGCTCGCGATGGTGTCGGCGAGCTTGCTTGATTCCTCGATCTGATTAAGGGAAACGAGGACTTCGGGCGCG
>JAFAXA010000035.1 GCA_019241425.1 Acetobacteraceae bacterium
GCAAGGTCGCGGTGTCGCGAAAGAGCACGTGGATGGCGAACCAGACCGCGAGATTGAGGATCACGCCAACCACGGCCGCCGTGACCGCGGACAGGGCGGCGCCGAGGGCGCGCACGCCGCGCAGCGCTTCCGCGTAGGGGGCGCCGAGAAAGACCCAAAGAAAGCAGGGCGTGAACGTCACCCAGGTCACGAGCAATCCCGCGAGGGTGGCGGCCAACAGCGGCGGCAACGTGCCGGGCGCGCGGAAGCCGACCAGGAAGCCGACATATTGGACGACCATGATCAGCGGCCCGGGCGTGGTTTCGGCCATGCCGAGCCCGGCCAGCATCTCATCCGGCCGCAGCCAGTTATGCACTTCGACGGCCTGTTGCGCGACATAGGCCAGCGCCGCGTAGGCGCCGCCGAAGCTGATGGCGGCGACTTCGCTGAAAAAAATCGCCAGCCGTGTGAAGCTGTTCTCGCGACCGAGACAGAGATAGAGCAGCGCGACCGGCCCAAGCCATAACGGCAGCCAGACGGCGATGACGGCAATGGCACGCGCGCGGGATGGACGGGCGTGATCCGGAATGTGCTCGCCGAGACGACCGTCGTCGTTCGCGTGAGCGCCGCCGGTTCCGCGGACCGGATAGCCCGCGCGGTCCGCCGCCAGGCCGGTGACCGCCGCGGCCAGCACGACAAGGGGGAAGGGCACGGCAGAAAAGAACAAGGCGACGAAAGCCCCGACCGCGATAAGCACGGCGAGGCGCGACTTGAGCGCGCGACGGCCGACGCGCAACACAGCCTCGATGACAACCGCGAGCACGGCGGCTTTGAGGCCGAAGAACAGGCCGGCGACGAAACCGACCTCGCCCCAGACGACATAGATCCAACTCAGCGCCATCAGCGCGACGACGCCCGGCACGACGAACAACACGCCCGCGATCAGCCCGCCACGGATCCGGTGCATCAACCAGCCGATATAGGTGGCAAGCTGCTGCGCTTCCGGCCCCGGCAACAGGTTGCAGTAGTTCAGCGCGTGCAGAAACCGGGCGTCCGAGATCCAGCGCCGCTCCTCGACGATGATGCGGTGCATGACCGCGATCTGTCCCGCGGGCCCGCCGAAGCTGAGGGCGGCGACGCGCACCCAAACCTTGCAGGCCTCGGCGAAGCTGACGCCGTGGTTCGGCGCGTCGCGATCGACCATCGCCCGCGCGCCAGCCTCAGTTCCCGCGCAATGTGCGGCGCAGCCAAAGCGCAAAGATCACGAGAAGCGAACTGGCGAGGCCGAACCAGGTGATCGCGTAAGACAGGTGGTTGTTGGGCGGCCGTGGCAAATGCTGGGCCGGTTGCGGATAGGCCGTGGCCGGGCCGAGCGCGACGAGTGTGAACGGGGCAACCGCACCGGCCCCGAGGTCGGTCGCAATCGCCTGCGGATCGAGGGTGAAGAATTGCCGGCCGGCGACGTCGTCCTTGGCGCTGAAGAGGCCCGGCCGGTCGGCCGTGCGCACGAAGCCGCTCACCGCTACCGGCCCCTCGGGCGTGTCGAAGGGGCGCGGGTGGGAAGTCGCGACCCAGCCGCGATCGACGAGCAGGGAGGGAGCCCCGGGCCGGTCGAGCAGCATCAGCAATTGGCCGCCCATCTGCGGCCCGGATGGTGTTTCCCGCACATCCGCGCCGTAGATGGCGCGGACGCCCGGCCGGTACGTGCCGGTCGCGGTCACCTTGGCGAACGGGGCCGGCTCGGGGCCAAGCGGAGCGGGCGCGCCGCGTTCGCCCGCCTCGATCTGGCGGAGGATGTCCTCCTTCCAGGCGAGCCGGCGCACTTGCCATATGCCGAGCGCGATCGCGAGCGCCACCAGGGCGGCCGTCATCAGCGCCGGACCGGCCCATACGCGAGCCGGCATGGCAGCCCGCCGGCTTGCATCGGCCGCCGCGCGCAAAGGGGAAGGCGCCGAAACCCGCCCGCTCAGGGACCGGAGGTGGACGTCACGGCCGAGGCGCCGATCCAGTAGATGCACACGAACAGGAACAGCCACACCACGTCGACGAAGTGCCAATACCAGGCTGCCGCCTCGAAGCCGAAATGCCGCTCCGGGTTGAACTGTCCGGCCCGCGCCCGGAACCAGCAAACGATCAGGAAGATCGTGCCGACGATGACGTGAAAGCCGTGAAAGCCCGTGGCGAGGAAGAACACCGACGGGTACACCCCGCCGGTAAACTTGAACGGCGCGTCCGAATACTCGATGGCCTGAAAAGTCGTGAAGGAGAGGCCGAGGAGAATGGTCAGGCCGAGGCCCATAATCAGCCCGCGCCCGTCCTTCTCCAGCAGGCTGTGATGCGCCCAGGTGATCGTGGTGCCCGAGAGCAGCAGGATCATGGTGTTGAGGAACGGCAGGTGGAACGGGTCGAACGTCACGACGCCGGCGGGCGGCCACATCGGGGTCGTCGCGCCGGAAACGTTCTCCGGGTAGAGGAAGAAATTGAAATAGGCCCAGAAGAAGCCGACGAAGAACATCACCTCGCTGGCGATGAACAAGGTCATGCCGTAGCGCAACCCGAGCCGCACGACCGGCGAGTGCAGCCCGGGCGTTCGCGACTCGCGGATGACGTCCCGCCACCACATGAAGGCGGTGCCGATCACCACGACGAGGCCGAGGATCAGCAGCCACCACGTGTTGAAGTGCGCATAG
This sequence comes from Acetobacteraceae bacterium, assembly GCA_019241425.1. GTDB lineage: Bacteria > Pseudomonadota > Alphaproteobacteria > Acetobacterales > Acetobacteraceae > JAFAXA01. The sequence goes on from JAFAXA010000035.1 coordinate 2,670, forward strand.
ACGACGATCCCAGTCACGGTCAGAAAGCCGCCGAGCGCACCGATGATCGGCCATGGGCTGGGATCGACCAGATGGTACGGCTGCTTCAGGCCCGAACTCGCCGGGACGGAGGCGGTATGCAGATTCGTATCCATAAGTGAGCCCATAGCTGCAACTGCCGGACGAGCCGCCCCGGCACGGGTCGGCCGCATCATGCGGGAAACGCGCCCGCTTTCAAACCCCGTGAGGTCGCGTCCGGTCAGGAACGGAACAGCCGCGTGTACTGCGTCTCGTGCCGCATGGAGCCGATATCGGACCGGAAGCAGTCGCCGCCGATGTCGTCGAGGGCGGCGCTCCGCGACGCATGGGCGACCTCCAGCACCACCGGTTCCAGCGCGGCGACCACCCGGAGGCCGGCCGTTTGGCCCAGCGGGATCAATCGCAGGGCGGCCGAGACCAGATTGGCGCCGAAGGCCTGAAGGAAAGCCAGGCAGGCGGCATCTTCGGCAACCCCGTGCCGCTGCGCGTAAGCACCCACGGCGACGGGGTAGGGCGGGTCGGCGATCTCGGGGGCGCGTCCCCAAACGGCGGCGGCGGCAGCGAAGGCCGCGCCCTGCAGAACCGACTCCATCCGGCGTTCCCGGCTGGGCGCCATCGCCCGCGCCAGCGCCGCCACCTCGGCGAGCGCGACCACACCTTCGGCCCGGTAGGCGGCCCGGAGCAGGATCGCGTCGTTGCGCCCCGCGCCGTGCGCCAGCAAATCGGCGACCCACAAGCCCAGTTCCACCTCGTTCCCGACGTCGCCCGCCTCCACCGCCCATTCCAGCCCGTGGCTGTAGGCAAAGGCGCCGGTCGGGAAAGCGGGGGACAGCCACGCCAACAGGCGAAGCAGGGCAGGGTCAGTGAGCGTGGGCGGGCTCGTCGTCATTGTCGTGGCGATGGCCGTGGGTGTGCCCGCCTTCCGCATAGGCGCCGCCTTCCGGATCGAACGGCGCCTCGATCGCCGCCGCGTGGCCGCCCAGGCCCTCGATCATGGCGGCGATCACGTGGTCGGCGCGGATGCGGATGCGGTCGCCCAGCAACTGCACCGGCAGATGCCGGTTGCCGAGGTGCCAGGCGATCCGCACCAGGGCGGCGGGCGAATGGGCGTGGATTTCGAGCAGGTTCTCCGGCCGCGCCTCGACCCGCACATAGCCGCCGCCTTCCAGCCGCAAGCCGTCGCCATCCCGCAGGCGGATGGCGTGCGGCAGGTCGATCAGCAGTTCGGCGCCGCCCTCGGTGGTCAGCACGATCCGCCGCCGGTGCCGGCGGTCGAAATCGACCAGCACCCGATCCGTCTGCTGCGCGTGATCCCAGGTTCCGGCGGCCAGATGTTCGAACGCGCGCACGCTCAAGCGCGTCCCGCAGCCGATCGGCTGGCGAGGAACAGGGCCGCCAGCAAGGTCGCGGCCGAAAGGCCCAGAACTCCGACCGTCCGTTGCCGCGGCGACCGCCACCCGCCCTCGACCGAGCGGCCACGCTGCATCGGGCGCGAAACGTTGCCCGCCGTGACGGGGGCTGCGTTGGCGCGGCGGAAATAGCTCTGCATCAGGACGCGCATCATCCACCGCGTGAACCCCGGCAGCAAATTATAGCCGAACCGGGCGAGCGTCGCGACCGAGCCCACCGCCACCGTGTCGCGAGGATGACGCGCGAGCCGAACCATCGTCGCGGCGACGCGCTCCGGGGCGTAGGTGGGCGGCGCCGGCTTCAGCTCCCGCCCGACATAGTTCCCGGCATGCTGCACCCCGGGCGTGTCGATGAAGGCCGGAAACACGTCGCAGATATAGATGTTCGGATAGCCGCCCAGTTCCGAGCGCAGGCTTTCGGACAAGCCGCGCAGCCCGAACTTGCTCGCCGTGTAGGCGGCGGCGAACGGCGCCGGCACCCAACCCCCGACCGATATCGTATTGATGAGCACGCCGCCGGTCTTCTGCCGCTGGAAATAGGGCAGAGCCGCATGATCGCCATGCAGATAGCCGATCAGATCCGTCAGGATGGTGCCGTCATGCGCCTCGACCGGCGTTTCGGTGAACCGCCCGATCGCCCCGACGCCTGCATTGTTGATCCAAACGTCGATCCGTCCGGTGATGCGCGACGCGATCGCCGCCGCCCGGCGGACCGCGTCGGCGTCGGTCGTGTCGGTCGGGACGGCGAGGGCGCGCGCACCGCAGGCTTCCGCCGCTTCCTGCAACGCGCGGCCTCGGCGCGCCAGCAACACGACATTCGCGCCTTCCCGCGCGAAAGCGAGCGCGGCGGCGCGGCCGATCCCGCTCGACGCTCCGGTGATGACCACGGTGCTGTTCTGCAAGTCGCGCATCGGACGTCCCCAATTTTATCGCTGCCGAGGCGCGCGCCGTCAGAACAGGAAATAGCGTTGCGCCATCGGCAATTCGGCAGCGGGCGGGCAGTCCAGCAACTTGCCGTCCGCCCGCACCTCATACGTCTCGGGATCGACTTCGATCACCGGCGTCGCGTCATTGTGCACCATGCTGCGCTTGCCGATGCCGCCCCGCGTGTTGCGCACCGCCGCCAGCCGCCGGGTCAAGCCGAGCGCGCCGCCGATATCCGCATCCAGCGCCGCGCCGGAGACGAACGTGATGCAGCTCGCCGGGAGGGCACGCCCGAAGCTGCCGAACATCGGCCGCGCGTGCACCGGCTGCGGCGTCGGGATCGAGGCGTTCGGGTCACCCATCAGCGCGTGCGCGATGCTGCCGCCCTTGATCACCAGATCGGGCTTGACCCCGAAGAACGCCGGGGTCCAGACCACGAGATCGGCGAGCCTGCCGGCCTCCACCGAGCCGACCTCGTGCGCGATGCCGTGCGCGATCGCCGGATTGATCGTGTATTTGGCGACGTAACGCTTGGCGCGCGCATTGTCCGCCGCGCCGTCGCCCGCGAGGGCGCCACGCTGCACCCTCATCTTGTGCGCGGTCTGCCACGTCCGGGTGATGACCTCGCCGACCCGCCCCATGGCCTGGCTGTCCGACGAGATCATCGAAAGCGCGCCGAGGTCGTGCAGAATATCCTCAGCGGCGATCGTTTCGCGCCGGATGCGGCTTTCCGCAAACGCCACGTCCTCCGGAATTGACGGGTCGAGGTGGTGGCAGACCATGAGCATGTCGAGATGCTCATCGAGCGTGTTCACCGTGTACGGCCGGGTCGGATTGGTGGAACTCGGCAGCACGTTCGCGAGGCCCGCGACCTTGATGATATCCGGCGCATGGCCGCCGCCCGCGCCTTCGGTGTGAAACGCATGGATCGTGCGGCCCTTGAACGCGGCGATCGTGTCCTCCACGAAGCCCGATTCGTTCAGCGTGTCGGTGTGGATCATCACCTGCACGTCGAATGCGTCGGCGACCGACAGGCAGCAATCGATCGCCGCCGGCGTCGTGCCCCAATCCTCGTGCAGCTTCAGGCACGACGCGCCCGCACGCACCATTTCCTCGAGCGCGGCCGGACGCGACGCGTTGCCCTTGCCCGCGAAAGCGAGGTTGACCGGCAGTCCTTCCGCCGCCTGAAGCATCCGCGCCAGATGCCACGGTCCCGGCGTGCAGGTGGTCGCGGCGGTGCCGGTCGCGGGACCGGTGCCGCCGCCGATCATGGTGGTGACCCCCGAAGCGATCGCGTCCTCGACCTGCTGCGGACAGATGAAGTGGATATGGGCGTCGATCCCGCCCGCGGTCACGATCTTGCCTTCGCCCGCGATCACCTCCGTGCCCGGCCCGACGATGATGGTGACGCCCGGCTGCACGTCCGGATTGCCGGCCTTGCCGATGGCGGCGATCCGGCCGTCGCTGATGCCGATATCGGCCTTCACCACGCCCCAGTGGTCGAGAATGAGCGCGTTGGTGATGACGGTGTCGACGGCGCCCTCCGCACGCGTCGCCTGCGACTGACCCATGCCGTCGCGGATCACCTTGCCGCCGCCGAATTTCACTTCCTCGCCATAGGTGGTGAGGTCGCGTTCCACCTCGATCAGCAGATCGGTATCGGCCAGCCGGACGCGATCGCCGGTCGTCGGCCCGAACATTCCGGCATAGGCATGCCGCGAAATGCGGGTCACGCGAGCGGCCCCATCACCGCGCCCTGAAATCCCTGCACAATCCGGCTGCCGCGGAACGGCACCAGCGTCACCTCGCGCGTCTGCCCCGGCTCGAATCGCACCGCCGTTCCCGCCGCGATGTCGAGCCGCTGGCCGCGCGCCACCTCGCGATCGAAGTCGAGCGCGCGATTCGTTTCCGCGAAATGGTAATGGCTGCCGACCTGGATCGGCCGGTCGCCCGTGTTGGCAACCGCAAGCGTGGTCCGCGCCGCGCCGCTATTAAGCTCGATGTCGCCCGGGGCGGTGATGATCTCGCCCGGAATCATCGGATCGGGTCGTGCACGGTGACGAGCTTCGTGCCGTCTGGGAACGTCGCCTCCACCTGCACCTCCACAATCATGTCGGCGATGCCGTCCATCACCTGCTCGCGTGAAACGACGCCCGCCCCGCCATGCATCAGATCCGCGACCGTGCGCCCGTCGCGCGCGCCCTCCACCACGTAGTCGGTGATCAGCGCCACCGCTTCCGGATAGTTGAGCCGGACGCCGCGCTCCAGACGGCGACGCGCAACATTTGCCGCCATCGCAATCAACAGCTTGTCCTTTTCGCGCGGCGTCAGGTTCATCCTGGTTCCTTCAGCACATCCAGGTGCGCGGCAGCGGTCGGCCGTCGCGGAGCACGGCCAATCCTGCCACGATCGCCGCCCGAAGGCAGGCCCCATCTTGCGCCACGATCCGCACGACGAGCAGGCCGTCCCAGGCGGAAGCCCCCGTTTCCGCCTGGTGGCCGGCGAGGGCCGCCCGCACCGGATCGAGCAGCGTTTCGGCATCGGGCGCGGCATGCACAATCGTCCCGATCGCGCGCGCGCCGCCGCCGATCGCCTTGCGGCGCAAGGCGGCATGGGCATCGCCCTCCATCCGGATCGCGTCGTGCAGCACCGGCTCGCCGTTTCGCCCCACCCTGATCAGATCGCGGAAATGCAGACGCCGCACGTCTTCACCCATCGCCGCGCGGCCGAACACCAGCGCCTCCACCCCCACGAATCGCGCATCTGCGGCGATCTCCACGTCGAGGCGGCGTTGCACCGACGCGCCATCGAACAGGATCGTTTCTTGCGGCAGCCAGTCCAGGGATGCGCCCGCCGCAACCTCGATGGTTGCGCGCACCGAGGCCGGGGGCGAGGCCTCCATGGCCCGATAGAACCGCTCGGCCGCTTGCGAGGCGACGATGACCTCCGCGCCCTCGGCGGCGCGGATGCGAACCGCCAGCCGGTCCCCGGCCGCAACGCCGCCCGAAATGTTGAGCGTCACGATTTCTGCCGCATGGGCGGCGGGCGGGCGCGCAGGAAACCGCGCCTTCAAGCATCCCTCCTGCCGCAACGTCGAAAGCACGGTTCTTACGCCGCGCCGGACGAAGCCGGCGTCGATTGCGCCCGTCGCACGCTGCATCAGGTTTCCGGCGGAATACCGGCCGGAAAGACGTGCTTGCCGTCGGCGCCGAGCGGCAAGGCGATGGCGCGCCGGACGCAACCGAGCGGCAAAGCCGCGTAGAGATGCGGAAACAGTCCGGGACGGCGGCTGCCGGAAGCGGGCTCCCAGCGCAGCGCCGGGCCGAGCGCTCCTGGGTCCACCCCGACGAGCCACAGATCCGGGTGTCCGGCCCGGTGCCGCGCCGCGCTCCCGCGCACCTGCGACGCCGTCGACAAATGCAGAAACCCGTCGCGCCGATCGTCTTCCCCGCCTTCGTAAAAACCGCGCGCCTGCGCGTTCCGCCAAGCCGGACCGTCGATCAGAACGAACACAGCGTCCTCATCTGTGATCCATCTCATATCGGAAGAGTCCCGAATGTCGGATTTTCTCGTCACGGACGACGGCTCCAGTCCGAACATTCAGTGCCCGCGAGGCACAAGGGGACGACCATGAGGACCATGACATTGGCCGCGTTCGCCGCTTTCGCTTTGTCGGTAGCCGGCGCGCGTGCGGAAAGCAACAATCTGTCGGCGGTGGAAACGCCGGCCGCGCCCGCGGCCGTGCAGTCCTCGCATGTGACGTTCGACACCGGTTCCGAATGCTCGCCCGTGTTCAGCACGGCGACGCAGGAGACCCAAGGCGGTCCGGTGGCGCGTGAAGGCTCGGCCGAATCGACCCCGGTATTTGCGCTGCGCCCGGCGACGGTGCACCGGATCAGGACGGCCACGAATAGCTGAACCAACCTCCGCGGAGCGGCTACGGCGTTTGTCGTAGCCGCCCGCGCACCGCCGCACCCTCGGCGATCGCCTGGTCGATCCACGGCGCGGCGGCTGAGATCGCAGGTTGCAGATCGAACGCAGCGGCGAGTTCCTCCACGTGTGCAACGCGCGGATCGCGTTGCAGAACCGCAAGCAGAGTCTCGCCGGTTCGCCGCACCTCGCCGGCTGCGTGCTCCACCAACTCGTGCGAAGCATCGCGGCCGATTTTCGGACCGAGCCGCGCCGCCGCCGCGTCGGCGAACAGCAAGCCGCGCGTGATGTCGATGTTCGCACGCATGCGGAGCGTATCGACCTCCAAACCCTCGGCGAGCGACCGCGCCTCGCGCAAGGCGCCGGACGCCAGGCCGAACAGGGACGGCAGAGCGTGCCACTCCGCGTGCCACAACCCCGCCGGCCGCTCATGCGCAGCCGCCATCGCCATCTGCAACGTGGAGGCCAGTCCGGTCGCCGCGGCATGCGCGGCCAGAATCACGGTGCAGGAAACGGGATTGCGCTTATGCGGCATCGCCGACGAGCCGCCCCGTCCGGGCACATAGGGTTCCGCGACCTCACCCACCTCGGTCGATGCGAGATTCGCGACGTCGGTCGCCATTTTCGCGAGCGAACCGATGAGCGCCGTGAGCCACGCGCCCGCGCCGGCCACCCGGGCGCGTAGCGCGTGCCAACTGATCGGGGCCACACCCAGCCGGAGTTCGCGCGCGAACGCCTCCAGCACCGCCGGCCCGTTGCTCCCGAGCCCCGCCAGCGTGCCGACCGGCCCGAACAAGGAGGCGACCAGCAGGCGCTTTCTAATGTCCCGAAACTGATCGGCCGCTTCGGCGACACCGGCGAGCCAAACGGCGGCCTTGTAGCCGAACGTGATCGGGGCGGCGTGCTGGCCGTAGGTGCGGCCGACGCAGGGCGTGGCGCGATGCGTGTCCGCGAGCTTGGCGAGCGCGGCCAGCACGGCGTCGAGATCGGCCGCGACCAGATCCAGCGCGTCCCGCATACAGAGCACGAGCGCCGTGTCGAGAATGTCCTGCGTCGTTGCGCCCTTGTGAAACGACTTTTCGAGCGCGCTCGGGAGCCGCTTCTGCACGGCTTTGACGAACGGGATTGACGGCACGCCTGAAACGGCGGTCTGCCGCCCGAGCGCGGCGATGTCGAGGCTGGACGGGTTGACCGCCTCGATCGCGTCCGCGAGCCCGTCCGGCACCAAGCCGAGACTGCCTTCCGCCCGCGCCAACGCCGCTTCGGCCGCGAGCATCGCGCGGACCCGCGCCAAGTCAGCAAAGCAGGCCCGCATCGCCTCGGTTGCGAACAGCGGGCCGACCAGTTCGGAGTCGAGCGCCGAGAAGGTCATCCTCCCGGCTCAGGCAGCGGCGCGCAGCCCCAATGCCTCGCGTGCTTCCGCGGCCGTCGCGACGCGCCGGCCATGCTTCGTCACGGTCTCGGCCGCGATCCGCACCAGTTCCGCATTGCTGGCGGCGAGGCGATCCTTGGTGATGCGGATATTGTCCTCGAGCCCGGTGCGCACGGCGTCTGCCTCCCGGCTCAGCACCCACTCCATCACCTCGGATTGGTAGCGCCCGATTCCGGCGCCGGTCCAGGTCGCGTTCGGCAGCACCACTTTTAATTCGTTCAGCAGGATGTCGAGCAGCCGTTGCTCGGCCGGCATGGCGTTCTTGACGCCCATCACGAACTGCACGTGCGGCCGGTCGTTCATCAGCCCCGCTTCCACCAGCCGTTTCGCGCCGTGCAGGTGGGACAGGTCGAACACCTCGATCTCGGGCAGTACATCGTTCTCCTTCATCTTGGTCGCCAAGTCCTCCACGAGTGCCGGCGCATTTTCGTACACAATTGTGGGAAAATTGGTGGAGCCGGTCGAAAGCGAGGCCATGTCGGGCTTGAGGTAAAGCGAACTGCCGCGTGCCGCCTGGTCGCGGCCCCGGCCGCCGGTCGAGAACTGCACGATCATGCCGGGGCAATGCTTGCGGATGCCCTCCTGCACCTGCTCGAACAGCTTGGGATCGGATGATGAGCTTTCGTCCGGGTTGCGGACGTGGATGTGAACCAGGCTCGCGCCGGCCTCGAACGCCTCGTGCGTTGATTCGATCTGTTCCGATACCGTCACGGGCAGTGCCGGATTGTCCTTCTTGCGCGGAACCGAGCCGGTGATCGCGACGGTGATGACGACTGGCTTCATGAAAGTCCCCTCCTGGTCGGTCCGCCTCAGAGCATAGCCGGATTGATCGCGTGAAGCCGCACCTGCGCGGCCGCGCGGATTGCCGCGTTGACCGCACCGAATCCCGGATAGCCGCCGCGACGCTCGACCGCCTCGAAGAAGAACCGCTCCTCGAATGCGTCGGTGTAGGCGTGCCGGAACTCGCCGCCATCCGCGCGATCAAAGAGCAAGTTGTCGGCTTGCAATCGGGCGAGCGTCGGATCGTCCAATCCCCAGCGCGCGGCGAGGTCGTCGTAATAATTCTCCGGGATCCGCAGAATGGGCGCGCCGAGTTGTTCCATCCGCTCCAAGGTCAGCGCCGCGTCCGCGGTTGCGAAAGCGATGTGGTGCACGCCCGCGCCGGCGAAAGCCGAGACGAACCGCCCGGTCGCCGTTTCGCGGCTTTCGGAGATGTTTAGCGCCAGCCGTACGCGGCCGTCCGCGCTCACCATCGCCCGGCTCTTGACGAGGCCGTAGGGGTCGGCCGTTTCCCAGTTCTGCTGCGGCTCGAGGCCGAACACGCCGCGCCAGAACAGGATGTAGGTATCCATGCGCCCGGCCGGCAACGCCTGCACGATGTGGTCGATCGATTCTAGCCCGGCGCCGTCGCGGCCCTCGTCGGTCAGGTCGAAATCGTCCTCCCAGATCGCGCGCCCGCTCGGATCCGGCTCGACAAGATAGACGAGGGTGCCGTCCGGCGCCCGGACCGCCGGGACGCGCCGCTCGCCTTCGCCGATCCGTTCCTGCCATTCCGGACAAAGCAGCGCCTGGCCGCGCGCCAGCGCCCGCGCGGCGCTGTCCACGCGAAACGCGGTTGCGCAAACGGAAGGTCCGTGCAGTTGAAAATGCTCGGATGCCGCGCTGTCCTGCTCGCTGTTCAGCACGAGATTGATGCCGCCCTGCCGGTAGAGATTGACCGACTTCGATTTGTGCCGGCCGGCATGGTGAAAGCCGAGCGTGCGCAGAAAGCCCGCCAGTTCCTCCGCCGCCGTCTCGTCGACCGCGAATTCCAGGAACTCGACTCCGTCGACCGTCGCGGGCGGCGGCAGGCCCGCGCCGTCTTGCGCCAGCGATTCAACGAAGATCAGTGACCGCAGCCCGTCACGGGCCGTGATGCGCGCCGGCGCTGCCCGGAAATCGTCGTTGAAGATTTCGAGCGAGAGCGGGCCGCCGTACCCGGAGGCCAGCACCGCGCGCACGAACCCCTGCACGTCGAGATCGCCTTGGCCCGGAAAGTTGCGGAAGTGCCGGCTCCAGGACAGCACATCCATGGTCTTCAGCGGTGCGTCCGCGAGCTGGACGTAGAAGATGCGGTCGCCGGGCAGATCGGCCAGCCCGCTCGGATCGTCCCGGAGCGACAGCGTATGGAAACTGTCCACGATCAGACCGAGCGCCGGGTGCCCGGCCTTTTCCACGATGGACCAGGCATGGCGCCACGTATTGACATGGCGGCCCCAGGCGAGCGCCTCGTAGCCCACGCGCAAGCCGCGCTTCGCCGCGCGTTCCGCCATGAGAGCGAGGTCGTCGGCGGCGCGCCCATCGTCGTCGATCGCACCCGGCAGGCAGTTGCTGCAGGTCAGCACGAGGTCGGTGCCGAGCGCCCCCATGACGTCGAATTTGCGTTCGGCGCGGTCGATGTTGCGTTGGCGCTGCGGGTCCGGCATCGCCTCGAAATCGCGGAACGGCTGGTAGATGTCGATCCGCAGCCCGAGCCCGTCGCAGATGCGGCGCACATCGCCAGGCGAGCCGTCGAAATTGAGCAGGTCGTTTTCGAAGATTTCGACACCGTCGAAGCCGACCGCCGCCGCCGCCTCCAGCTTTTCCGTCAGCGTGCCGCTGAGCGACACCGTCGCGATCGATTTCGGCAACCGCCGGAACTCTGAAGCCATGCTCACACCCGATGCAACCGGAGGAGAATGCACGAGGTCCGCCAAAGCGGGTAGCCCCGTCTAGCCTCCGCCCGGGTTCTGGAATTCGGCGAAGTGGCGCAGCATCCGCTCGGGGTCCGGCTTGACGCCGCTGATCAACTGGAATGCGCCGACCGCCTGAAACACCGCCATTCCGCCCCCGTCGAGCGTCGGCGCGCCGATCGCGCGGGCGGCCTTGAGCAGCGCCGTTTCGATGGGAAAGTAGACGATCTCGGCGACCCACAGATCCGGACGCAACAATTCGGCTTGCAGCGCCATGCCGGGTGATTTGTCCATGCCGAGCGGTGTCGTGTTGACGATGCCGTCCGCTGCCGCGACGACCTGCGCTTTGTCCGTACCGGCCTCGGCCCGGCCCGCGCCGAAGCGTTCGCAGAAACTCTCGGCAACCGCGCCTGCGCGCGCCGGATCGACATCCACGATCGTCAAATGCTGCACGCCCAGCGTGCCGAGTGCGTATGCGACGGCCGAGCCCGCGCCCCCGGCGCCGAACTGCACCACCCGGTTCCGCTTGACGTCGGGAAAGCCGCGCTTGAACGCTTCGGCGAACCCATACCAGTCGGTGTTGTGGCCGACGGCGCGGCCGTCCCGGATCACCACGGTATTGACCGCGTTCAGCGCGCGCGCCTCTTCAGACAGGTCGTCGAGCAGCGGAATGATCGCCTGCTTGCAGGGATAGGTGATGTTGAGGCCGGAAAACCCCGTCCACTTCACCGCCTGCAGTAGTTGCGGCAGCAACTCTACGCCGGCACCGAACTTGGCGAGGTCGAGCAGCTTATAGGTGTAGCGCAATCCCTGTTCGTCGCCTTCCCGCTCGTGCATCGCGGGGGTGCGCGACCCGCCGATGCCGTAGCCGATCAGTCCGGCCAAGACGGAAGGGCGGGATGCTGCGCTCATGCTGCGCTCCTTGCGAGGGATGCCGGCGGTTGCGACCGGCGCAAGACGAGGAGCTGGCCTGGCGCGGCTAGGTGGCCCAATGCACCGCGTCTCCTCCTGGCCGTTCCCGTCGCGTGCCGGGACGACGTTGTGATACTCGGCTTGTGAAGCCGGTGACACGAGGATATGAACCTCTCGCGCGTACGCCGTCAACGACGGTACGGCGCCGCGACTTGGACGATTTCACGATCCGTGCACGCCCGTGAGCGCGGCCCGGCGCTCCGGCCACCAGGAGGAAGCAATCACATGGCCAGCAAGTCCGCCGAAGAACTCCTGGTTGACGGGCCCGCGTCGGAGGCGCCGCCGGAAATCGTGCCGATTTCCGAGCTGGTGGCCCGCGCCCGCGTGGCGCAGGCGGCGTTCGAGGCGTTCTCGCAGAAACAGGTCGATGCGATCGTGCGGGATCTGGGGAAATACGTGTTCGACAATGCCGAGCAGTTGGCGAGGATGGGCCACGACGAGACCGGCCTCGGCGTCTACGAGGATAAGGTTGCAAAAGCAAAGGGCAAGTCGCGCACGATCTGGAATAACCTCAAGGGCAAGAAGTCGCGGGGCATCATCGCCGAAAAGCCGGAACAGGGCCTCACGCTGCTGGCGAAGCCCATGGGCGTCGTGGGCGCGGTCACGCCGGTGACCAACCCGGTCGTGACCCCGATGTGCAATGCGATGTTCGCGCTGAAGACGGGCAATGCCGTCATCTTCGCGCCCCACCCGAAGGCGGATCGCAGCACGCAGCATCTCACGGAAAAGTATCGGGAGATCCTGCGCGGGCATAACGCGCCCGAGGATCTGGTGCAGGCGGTCGCCCACGGTTCGGTGCAGACCACGCAGGAGCTGATGGGCGCGGTCGACGTGGTGGTCGCAACGGGCGGCGGTGCAATGGTCAAATCGGCCTATTCGTCCGGCAAGCCATCCTACGGCGTCGGCGCGGGCAACGTCCCGGTGATCATCGATCGCGGCGTCGATCTCGACGGAGCGGTCGGCATGATCGTCGCGGGCGCCTCGTTCGACAACGGCATCATCTGTTCGCACGAGCAATTCGTGCTGACGCCGGCCGAACTCTACCGGCAGGCGATCGACAGCTTCGTCGCCACCGGCAAGGTCTGGTTCACGGAAGATCCGGCGATCGTCGAGAAGTTCCGCCAGATACTTTTTCCGGGCGGTCACATGGCGAAGGACGTGGTCGGCAAGTCCGCCCCCGAGATCGCGGCCAAGGCCGGTGTCGACATTCCGGAAAGCACGCGCATCATCCTGCTGCCGGCCGATGGCGCGGGGCAGGACGACGTTCTGGCGCGCGAGAAACTCTGCCCGGTGGTCGCCATCCTCGCCTATCGCGAATTCAGCGAGGCCGTCGAACTGGCGAAATCGAATCTGCTGGTGGAGGGCGCCGGTCACTCGGCGGCGCTGCACTCAAACGATGACACGCATATTCGCGAAACCGGGCTGGCGCTGCCGGTCAGCCGCCTCGTCGTCAACCAGCCCTCCGCGATCACCGCCGGCGGTTCGCTGACCAACGGCTTCGCGCCGACGACCACGCTCGGCTGCGGCTCGTGGGGCGGGAACTCCATTTCCGAAAATCTCGACTACAAGCACCTGATGAACGTCTCCCGCATCGGCCGGGTCATTTCCGGCAAGCAGGTGCCGACGGATGAGGAGATCTGGGCGGTCTAGGGGTCCGCGCCAGCGCGGAAGGCATTCAGAGTTACCCAGCCGCGCCGCTAGATCCCGAGCCGCTTCGCCAGCCGGTGGAGCCCGTACGCCGCGCCGACCAGCGCCGCCGCGAGGAACGCGTCGCGGTGGCGGCTCGTGACCATCTCCCAGCTTGCGTCTCTAGCCTGGGCGTCGAACCGGCCATGCGCGCCATATGCGCCCGGCACCGGGTCGAACAGATTGCCGGGCGCCTGCGGGTCGGCAGGCTGATCGGTCAACTGGCCGCTGTAGCCCGCGTCCGCGAGGTAGTGGTCGATCAGCCCGGGCGCGATCTTGTTCACGAGAACGGCCTTCACGGTCGGAAATCCGACCCAGATCTGGCGCCGCGGGTGGAAGGCGCCGAACACGATCGCCCGCGCCGCGACCTCCGGCTGAAAGATCGGTGGCACCGGCTGCGCGCGGCGGCCCATCTTGTTGCGTGCCCAATCGAATTGCGGTGTGTTGACCGCCGGCAGATCCACCTCGGTCACCGAGATCTTGATCCGGTCATGATATAGTTCAGAACGCAACGAATCGAGAAAGCCGCGCAGCGCGAACTTCGCCCCGCAATAGACGGATTGCAGCGGGATGCCGCGATGAGCGAGCGCCGATCCCACGCACACGATGGAGCCCCGGTTGCGCGGCCGCATGTGCCTGAGCGCCGCCATGATGCCGTGCACCTGGCCGAGATACGTCACCGCCGTACTGCGCTGCACCTCCTCGGCGGTGAGCGCGTGCACGGGCGCGAACACGGTCGCCATCGCCACGTTCACCCACACGTCGATCGGCCCCAGCTCCCGCTCGACGCGATCCGCCGCATCCGTGACCGCACGGGCATCGGCGACGTCGGTCGGGATCGGCAGTGCGCGCACGCCGAAGCGCCGCCGCACCTCCATAGCGGCGTGATCGAGGCGTTCGGGGTCGCGCGACAACAG
>JAFAXA010000174.1 GCA_019241425.1 Acetobacteraceae bacterium
GAATGCTCCAGCCGATCGTTGAACAGCGCGCGATTGGGCAGGCCGGTCAGCACGTCATGGGCCGAAAGATAGCGCGCCCACTCCAGCGCCTCGTGCATCAGCCGCAACGGCAGAATCCGCAGCAGCAGGATCAGCACCACCCCGAGGGCGAGCGAGACGGCGCCGAGCAGTGCCGCCGTCACCACCACCGGACGGAACGAGCGGGCAACCTCCACCTCGCCCATCCGGTGGCCGTTCTCGGACACCGGCAGCTGCTGCGCCAGAACCGGCCAGGCGAGCGGTTGCCGCGGCGGAACGTCGATGATGATGCGCCCGTCACGCGCGAAAACACGCCGCTGCTCGGGAGAGAGAGCCGTATCGCGCGGATCGTCCGCGGCAGCGATGGCGAAGCGGGATAGGTCGCTTTCCACGTTACCTAAAAAGGCATTCCAGACTTGCGGACTCTGCCCGGCCGTGTCTGCCACCGCCGCCGCGTAGGCTCTGGTGCGAGACTCCAGCGTGTCGGTGAGCCGGACATACGCAGTGAGCAGGTATGAGGTGGGAACCGCGAGCGCGATCACCAAGCCGACGATGCCCGCGAGCGTGGTAATGACATCGGCGAGCCGTTCCGCTGCATCCTGCCGGAACGCGATCTTCGGAGATCCCGGGCACCGGCCGGCCGCGCGATGTTTCATACCCACCAGTCGAGCGAGCCGCTCTCCGTACCCTACGTGCATTTCCAAGCCGTCGATCCCGTGGCGGAAGGGAACGAGATTTAGCTGCACGTTCGCTAAACGGACCTTAAGAGAATTCGGTCAATCACAGCTCCCCTATTGCGTTCGCCCGAATGCCGAAGGAGCTGCCGCGACGTGCGCCATGTCTGCCTCATACTGCTCGCCCTGCTCGTGACCGCGCCGAGCCGTGCCCAGACTGTCGGCTTCGCTCAGGTCGGGTCGGAAAGCAGTTGGCGGACGGCATTCTCGGCCGACATGAAGGGGGAGGCGAGCCGACGCGGCCTCCATTTGCTGTTCGCCGATGCCGACAACGATGTCGAACGCCAGCGGGCGGCGGTTCGCGGGTTCATCGCCAAGCATGTCGATGCCATCGTTCTCGCGCCGGTGATCGTCTCCGGTTGGACCGAACCGCTTCAGGAAGCCCAGGCCGCCGGCATCCCGGTGTTCATCGTCGATCGCCAGGTCGACGCCGACCCGTCACTTTTCGTCGCGCGCGTCGCGGCAGATTTCAACCTCGAGGGCCGGCTTGCCGGCGCCTGGCTGGCGCAGGCCACGCGCGGCACCTGCGGCATCGTCGAATTGCAGGGCACGGCCGGATCGGGTCCCGCCATTCAGCGGCACAAAGGCTTTCTCGCCGCGATATCCCAGTTTCCAAGCATGCGCATCCTGCACTCGGCCAATGGTGAATTCACCCGGGATGGCGGCCGTCGCGCGATGGTCGGGCTTATGGAGGTGACGCACGGGTTGCAGGGCGTTTGCGCGGTGTGGTCGCACAATGACGACATGCTCATCGGGGCAATCGCGGCGATGCAAGAGGCGGGATTGTCGCCGGGCCGCGATATCCTGACCGTTTCGGTCGATGGCGTGCCGGACATCTTTCGCGCGATGCTGGCTGGCACGGCGAACATGTCGGTGGAACTCAAATCCGACATCGGGCGGTATGTTTTCGACGTCGTTCAGGCTTACTTGGCCGGAAAGCGGGACGGTCCGAAATGGGTGGTGATCCCAAGTCATCTGCACATCGCCGCCGATGCCCCGGCAATGCTGGCCCGCCACACCGACTGAGCGCGACCCTTTGCGGCTGGCCGTGACCTCGGACTCGGGAAGTGCGTCCCGGGCGTGTGCATCTGATCCGGTGATGCGCTTTCCGCGCACATTCGCGGCCTCCGGTTTTTCTGGCCAAATGCGCTTCGCTTGTGGTCTGTTGTTAGCGTGTCTATCGCCACCGCCCCTGCCCAGAGCCTGACCGAACGCTTCGGCTTTGCCGTCGAACTGGTGCTCCGGGGTCTGTCGCTCAGCCTGCCGCGGAGACGGGAGGTGGCGCCGCTCGCGCTCGGGACGTGGAACCGGCTGAAGCGGCTGGTTGCGCGTTTTTCCGCGCTGGTCGCCGCCGTCGAGGCCGGGCGGTTTTCCAGCGCGCGCCGAACCAAGGTTGGGGATCGGCAGCCCCGCGCGGTGCCCCCGGCTGGCCAGAACCCGCCGCAGGCGCAGGTTGTGAGGGCGCCGCTGCCCAAAAGTTACGGCTGGCTGCTGGCCTTGGCGCCGGAGCTGAACACGCGGATCGGTCGCGCCCAGATCGAGACGCTGCTCGCCGACCCGGCATTCCTGGCCCTGCTCGCGCAGGCGCCGCAGGCGGGCCGCATTCTGCGCCCGCTTTGCCACATGCTGCGGATCACGGTGCCCGAATGCTTGCGGCTGCCGCCGCGTCCCCGGCGGCGCCGCCCTCCGGCCCCGTCCGGCGATCCGCAACCGACGCCGGAGGCGCGGCGGTCGAAGCCGGGATGGCTGCGTTGGCCGAAATCGCCACCCCTGCCGGGGATGCAGCGAGCGCCCGGGTGGCCGCCGCGCAGGCGCATCGGCACCGGACCGCCGGACAACTGAGCGGCGCGCCGGTCCGCCGGCCCAGAAACGCGTCCGGATCAGCCGGTGAGCGCCGCCTCGGCCGGGCTGACCGGCAGCCCGAGGTCGTGCGCCACCGCCTCGTGGGTGATGCGCCCCCCGGCGACGTTGAGCCCCCGCAGCAGATGCGGGTCGGCGGCCAGCGCCGCCCGCCAGCCTTTGCCGGCGAGCGCCTGCACGAAGGGCAGGGTCGCGTTGGTCAGCGCGACCGTGGAGGTGCGGGCGACCGCGCCCGGCATGTTGGTCACGCAGTAATGGACGCTGCCCTCCTCGAGGTAGGTCGGGGCGGAATGGGTGGTCGGGCGGCTGGTCTCGAAGCAGCCGCCCTGGTCGATCGCGATGTCGACCAGGACGGAGCCGGGGCGCATCCGCCGCACCATTTCGCGGCTCACCAGCTTCGGCGCCGCCGCCCCGGGCACGAGCACGGCGCCGATGACGAGATCGGCGGCCAGCACCTCGGTTTCGATCGCGTCGGCGGTCGCGAACAGGGTGGTCGCCCGGGCGCCGAATTGGAGATCCAGTTCCTTGAGGCGCGGCAGCGAGCGGTCGATGATCGTGACGCTCGCCTCCAGCCCGACGGCCATGCGGGCGGCGTTGGTGCCGGATACGCCCCCGCCGAGCACGACGACCTTGGCGGGCGCGACGCCCGGCACGCCGCCGAGCAGGATGCCGGCCCCGCCTTGCTCTTTCTCCAAACAATGGGCGCCGACCTGCACCGCCATCCGGCCCGCGACCTCGCTCATCGGCGACAGCAGGGGCAGGGTGCCGCGCCCATCCGTGACCGTTTCATAGGCGATGCAGACGGCGCCGGACCCGATCAGCCCCTCCGCCTGTCGCCGGTCGGCGGCGAGGTGCAGATAGGTGAACAGCACCTGCCCTTCCCGCAGCCGGGCGATCTCCTCCGCCTGCGGTTCTTTCACCTTCACGATCATGTCCGCCCCGGCGAACACGCTCGCCGCGTCGTCCAGTACGGTCGCGCCGGCGGCCCGGTAGGCGTCGTCGAAGAAGCCGCTGCCGGCCCCGGCCGCCCGCTCGATCAGCACCGCATGACCCGCGCCGGTGAGGTCCCGGACGCAGGCGGGCGTGAGGCCGACCCGGTATTCGTGGGTCTTGATCTCCTTCGGCACGCCGATCTTCATCGCGATCCCCCGTCCGCTCGTGGCCACTCAGGCGGCGGAAGGGTGTCCGGCGCCGCCCGCCTCCGGCCCCACTTCCGCTTCGGTCTCGGTCTCCGTCTCGGGCAGCACATCCGCCTTCAGCGGCAGCACGGCGCCGAGCCAGAGCGCATGCTTCAGATGGTCCTCGCGCGGCCGTCCGGTGTTGGGGTGGATGAACACCGCCAAGCCGTCCCGGTGCAGCATCAGCCAGGGCACCAGTGTCGCGAATTCCGCCGTTTCGAACGCCACCTGGAACATCGCGCGGGCATGCGGCCCGACCGGACGGTCGTGCCATCGCCCGAGGCGGACCGGGAAGCGGGACGCGATCCCCTCGCGCACCCGTTCCGCCCGGCCGCGCGAGGAGTCCGGGTCGTAATAGATATGCGCGTGGTAGCTGGCGATCCGGTTTTCCCCCAACGCCTCGCCCATGATCGGCCCCCTTCCAACGCTTTGCGCGGCGAGCCTGGGCGCGTTGCGGCAGCGACGCAACAATCAATGTTGTTCGTCATCGCACTAGCTCCCCTTTCTGCCATTGCTTGCAAAGACCGCGAGCGAAGCTGCTACTCTCGCCGTCCGTGGTCGCAGCGACGGTGCTTGCCCTGTCCCTTCCCGGTTCCAGGTTTCGGCGCCTCGGCCTTTGCCTGGCGCTGCTCGGCGCGGTGGCGGGCTGCGCGTCCCACTCCGGCGGCCGTCTGGCGCATGGCTACGGCAGCGGCCGCCTGTACCGGGCGCCGGGTCCGCCGGGCGATCCCTGGGGTCCGTATATCCGCGAAGCGTCGCTCCGGTTCGGGGTGCCGGATCGCTGGATCAGGGCGGTGATGCGCCAGGAATCCGGCGGCCGCCAATATGCGGGCGGCGGCGGCCTGGTCACCTCTTCGGCAGGCGCCATGGGGCTGATGCAGGTGATGCCGGAAACCTACGACATGCTCCGCTTCCGCTACGATCTCGGCGAGGACCCGTACGACCCGCACAACAACATCCTCGCCGGCACCGCCTATATCCGCGAAATGTACGACCGTTACGGATCGCCCGGGTTTCTGGCCGCCTACAATGCCGGCCCGAACCGGCTCGACCGCTATCTCGGCGGCGATACGGCGTTGCCGGACGAAACGGTGAGCTACGTCGCGGCGATCGCGCCCGGGCTCGGCGCCGACGTGCCGCTGAGCGGACCGCTCGCCGTGTACGCCGACACCGGGGGCGGTGGGGTCGTCGCCCCGGAACCGGCGCCCCCGCCCCTCGCCGCTTCGGCCTTCGCCGCGGCGCGATCGCAGACGCGGGACGAGAACGGCGGCAGCGTGATCGCGATGGCGCCGATCGTTTCGCCGGGCGATCCGGGAGCGCCGGACCCCGAACCTCCGCCCCCAATTCGGACGGTTGCCGCCCCGACGCCCGCGCCCGTCCCGGAAACCCGCTTCGCCGTGGCGGCGCCACGCGGGAGCGGCGGCTTTCCCGGCGGTTGGGCGATCCAGGTCGGCGCCTATGCGGACGCGGTGCAGGCGCGAACCGCCGCCGACGCCGCCCGGAGCGCCTTCGGCGTGCTGACCTTGCCGACCCAATCGACGGTCGGCGCCACCATGCGCCCGGACGGCCAGGTGTTGTATCGCGCCCGCGTCACCGGTCTGTCGGCGTCGGGGGCGGACGACGCCTGCCGCCGGCTGCGCGCCTTCGGCCGCGACTGCATGGTGGTCCCGCCCGCCGGCACTTCCTGACGATACTTTAAGAAACAATGCCCCCGCTCCCGCGCCGGGAACGTGCCATGTATATGGCCAATACGTAACAAGCGGCCCGGCCGGACCGGCCGGGGGATTTGAAACAGGGGCTGATGATGCGGTTCTCAACTGTGGCGGCGGTCGCGGGCGCCCTCGGTCTCGGCGCGTGTGCGCCGGCGCTGCCGCAAGGTCCGAGCGTGCTGGCGCTACCGGCGCAGGGCAAAAGCTTTGCCGCCTTCCAGCAGGACGACGCCACCTGCCGGTACTACGGCAGCCAGCAGACGGGGTTCGTCAATCCGAGCCAGGCAGCGACCCAGAGCGGCCTCGGCAGCGCCGCGATCGGCACCGTGGCCGGGGCGGCGGCCGGCGCCTTGCTCGGCGCGGCCGCCGGAAATCCCGGGATCGGTGCGGCGGCCGGCGCCGGCGGCGGCTTGCTGCTGGGGAGCGCGGTCGGCTCCAACAACGCCAACGCGACCTCGGCCACGCTCCAGCAGCGCTATGACATCGCCTACACCCAATGCATGTATTCGAAGGGCAACTCGGTGCAGGCGGGCGGGCCGTTGAGCGTGAGCGCCGTTCCGGCCTACGGCTACGGCCCGTATTTCGGCGGCACGACGGTCGCGCTCGGCTTCGGCGGCTATTACGGCGGCGGCTGGGGGCGTGGCTGGGGTGGCTGGCGCGGTCCCTATTACCGCCGCTGGTAGAGGCCGGACGCTATTCGGCGCACCAGCCGCCATCGACGAGGAGGCTCTGCCCGGTGACGTAGGCGGCGGCCTCCGAGGCGAGGAACACGGCGACGCCGGCGATGTCGTTCATGCCGCCGAACCGGCCCAGCGGCGTCCGGTCGAGCAGCGCCGAGGACATGCCGGTGTTCTTGCGCATACCCGCCGTCAGGTCGGTTTCGAAGAAGCCGGGGGCGATGCAATTGACCCGAACGCCCTTCTCCGCCCAGTCGATGGCGAGCGCCTTGGTCAGCAGCTCGACGCCGCCCTTGGCCGCGCAATACGGCACCGAGCGCTTCAGCCCGACATGGCCGGCGACCGAGCTGATGTTGATGACCGAGCCGGTTCCCCGCTCCGCCATCAGGCCGCCAAGATATTTGCAGCACAGAAAAACGCCGGTGAGGTTGGTGCCGACGATGTTGGTCCAATCGGCGAGCGAGGTTTTTTCGATCCCGCGATAGATCGGGTTCACCCCGGCGTTGTTGACGAGGATATCCACGGTGCCGAACAGGCTCGCGACCGAATCGCGCAAAACGACGACGTCTTCCTCCCGCGACACGTCGCTGGTCAGGGCCGCGGCATCGAGACCCTGCTCGCGGAGCCGGCCGGCGGCCTCGTCGAGCGTCGTCTGCGTCCGGCCGGACAGCACCACGCGGGCGCCGCTCCGGGCCAGCCCCTCGGCGATGCCGTAGCCGATGCCGCGGCCGCCGCCGGTGACGACGGCCACCTTGCCGGCGAGATCGAACAGGGCGGGTCCAGGCATGCGTTTTCCTCCGTTCTTTTCTTCATGGTACGGAACCCGGCGCCGCGCGGGAAGAGCACGCCGCATTCCGAAGCAGTTTCGCTTCGCTTGAAACGGAGGTTGGATGATGGCGCGGGTCTTCATCACGGGTTCGTCGGCCGGCCTCGGCCTGATGGCGGCACGGCTGCTGATCGAACAGGGCCACCAAGTGGTCGTGCACGGCCGCGACCGCGCCCGCACCGAATCAGCGCTCGCTGACGCGGCCGGCACCGAAGCGGGGGTCACCGGCGATCTGTCTCGTTTGTCCGACATGCGGTCGGTCGCCGAGCAGGCCAATCGGCTCGGCCGCTTCGACGCCGTGATCCATAACGCCGGGATCGGCTATCGCGAGCCACGCCGGATCGAGACGCCGGACGGGCTGCCGCATGTCTTGGCGGTGAACGTGGTCGCGCCTTATGTCCTGACCGCGCTGATGGAGCGGCCGCAGCGGCTGGTTTACCTCAGTTCCGGCATGCATCAGCACGCCGGGGCCAATCTCGATGACCTGCTGTGGACGAAGCGGGCCTGGCAGGGCGCCGAGGCATATGCCGAGAGCAAGTTCTACGACGCCATTCTCGCCTTCGCGGTCGCCCGGCTTTGGCCGGAGGTGCGCTCGAATGCGCTCGAACCTGGCTGGGTGCCGACGCGGATGGGCGGCCCGGGCGCGCCCGGCGATCTGAGCAAGGCGCATCTGACGCAAGCGTGGCTGGCGGTGAGCCGGGACCCGGACGCACTGACCAGCGGCGGCTATTTCTACCACCAGCGGCTTCGCGCAGCGAACCCGGCGGCTCAGGACGAGACGGTTCAGACCCGCCTGCTCGCCGCCTGCGCGCGTCTGTCCGGGGTTAAGCTGCCGGGCGGCCCGGCCTGAGTGCGGGCGTGGTGGAACGACATGCAAGGACGGGCGCAGAGAAGAAGATGCTGCGGACGACCAAGCTCGTCTATCATCCGCCCGATCCGCTCCCGACGCCGCCGTGAGGCACAGCGAGGTGGTGATCCCCGCCACCGCCTGGGGTGTGACGCTGGATGCGGTCCGAAGCGTCGCGGACGCGCTTGCAGGCAAGGTGGTCTGGGACGCCACCAACCCGCTCAAGCCCGACAAGGCCATCCCGCCGTTCGCGGAGGTTTTGCACGCGCCTTCGACGCTGATCGCCGGTCAAAAGCCCGGCGTATTCGTCTGCGGCGACGATGAGGACGGGCGCCGGACGGTTCTTGAACTGGTCGCCGACATCGACGCGGACGGGGTGGAAGCAGGCCGGCTCGCCAATGCGCGCTACACCGAACCGCTTGGGATGCTGCTCGTCCAGCTCGCCTATGTCGGAGGCTTGGGGGCCCGTATCGGCTCGGCGCTGATCCGCGAGCCGGCGGGCGCAGGGCAGACCGGGTAGCAGGGCGACACCGGCGGCCTTCGGCGCAAAGGACGTGCGTGCGGAGGGTGCAGCCGTGTCGTCGCTCTCGGGCCGGGAATGGGCGGCGCTCGCTGGTGCGGGCGGTCGGGGTCGAACCGACACTCTGTCACCAGAACCGGATTTTGAGTCCGGCGCGTCTGCCAATTCCGCCACGCCCGCAGGAGCGAGGCGGACCATACAGATTTGACGCGAAGCCGCCAGAGCCTGGCCGGGGCCTGCGGAGTTGCCTGCGCACGCCGGACGTTTGCGTCCGTCCGGCCTCTTCGCTATACGGACGCCCCGCACCGGTCCCGGATAGCTCAGTTGGTAGAGCAAGCGGCTGTTAACCGCTCGGTCGTAGGTTCGAGTCCTACTCCGGGAGCCACCCGAGTGTCGGTCCGACCCGGACACATAGGTGACAATCCGTTCCTAAGACATGGGTGACAGTCTCGTGCCGAACGGGCTGTCGAGTGGTTGCAGGGTTTTTTGCTCCAGGTCGATGTATCCGAGATCGTAGTGCATGAAGCTGACGAGCCAAATGCCGTCATCGACCTCCTTGAGACCGAGTTTCTGGCCGGCCAGCACTGTGGAGATGTTGATCTTCTTGCGGTGCATGCAGATACGCCCGCAAGCGGTGACGAGGCATTCGCGGTCGTGGAGCGGATAGGCGAGGTCGGGCAGGCCGGAGAAAGGCTTGCTTGACGGGGCGTATAGGTCGGCCGGTCGTTTCATCCCCAGGGCTTCGTGCGGCCGTTCGGCGTTGAATTCGGTGGTGAAGTCGTCGAAGCGTGCCTGCTGCTGCAAGCTGTTCACGCCCGGTGGGCGGGTTGTTTCGCGTTTGAGCGTCAGATGCATGCGTTCATGGCGGCCGTTCTGCTGCGGGTTGCCCGGCTTGATGCGCTCGATGGCGATGCCGAGGCGGGAGCCACCAGACGGAGAGCTTCGATAGGTTGAACAACGCGTTGGGGCTGGCGAACGGAACGCCGTTGTCGGAGCGGATGGCGTCTGGCAGGCCGCGTTCGGCGAACAGGCGGGCGAAGGCGGCGATCGCGCCCTCCTCGCGGACGGATTCGAGCGCTTCGCAGAGCAGCAGGTATCGGGAGGCGTGGTCGGTGACGGTGAGCGGGTAGCAGTACCGGCCGTTGCCGAGCCGGAACTCGCCTTTGAAATCGGCGCACCAGAGGTCGTTGGGGTTGGCGCCGCTTGAGAGTGGTGTTCCCTGGGCGCGGTTGCGTCGTCGGCCGGCGCGGGCGACCAGGCCATGTCGATCGAGAACGGCGTGAATGGTGCTCTGGGCGGGGACGCGCAGGTCGCCGGGCAGGCGGCGGACCAGCAATTCGCGGATCTTGCGGGCGCCCCAATGCGGCTTGCCGCGCTTGAGGTTGACGATCAGGCTTTCGATCTGCGGCGGCAGCTGGTTGGCATAGCGGACCGGGCGGCGGGATCGGTCGGTCAGCGCGCCACTGCCCTCGTCGCGGTAGCGCGCCAGGAGTTTGTAACCGGTCTTGCGGGAAATGCCGAAGGCGCGGCAGAGATCGGTCATCGTCTCTCCTTCGAG
>JAFAXA010000223.1 GCA_019241425.1 Acetobacteraceae bacterium
CAATCAGGGAACGGTCGCGCCCCGAAGGATCGGGCTGCGCACGCGAGACGGCGAGCGCCGAGACGAGCGGCGCTCCTTCGGGCCGAGGCGACCAGAACGGCAGTTGCGCCACAACGTACAATCTTGAGTCCCCGTGTGCGCCCGTTCGCCATCGCTCGTGGAGCAGAGCGGTCCACCATGCTCCGCGTTCAGTCTCCTCGGGAGCCGGCAGGACACCCACACCGGCGGCACCCGTCACCACCTCCTCAAGCACTCCGGCGGCGCTTTCGCCAATCCGGAGCGGAGCGAGCGCACCAAAGTGTTCGCGCGCCAGTTGGACGTATCGGCAGGAGGGGTCCGGATCATAGACCGCGAGGCGGTGGCCGCCTTGAACCGCGCTGCCGGCCGCCACCAGTTCGCGCCAGATCCGCACGATTGCCAACGGGGCGAGCGGCCCCGAATGGCGCGCGAGCAGCCGCCGCAGGATCGCCGCTTCCCGGCCCGGCCGGTACGGCGTATGCGCCTTCCGCCCTTCCGATCCGACCCGTGATACGAGATACGAGCGCTCGATCAGCAGGTCCTGAATCGCATCGTCGATCCGGTCGAGTTCCGCCCGCAGCGCCCTCAAGCTGGTTGGCTCGGCCGTCGGGGCCTCGGCTGTCTCGGGCGGCGGCTTGGCTGACATCACTCCTTCGCTTGCGGTTCGCGACGAACGGCCGCACTGATAGCGGAAGCCGCCGCGTGTGCAAACTGGCCCGGCCGGGTTGCCTATTTGGCGTGCAAACCTTTATGCAGCCTGCGCCATGTCAGGATCAGATACGCTTTCCGACGTCCAGCACTCCCTTGTCACGTTCCGGGATGGCATGGGGCTCGATTGCGGCGTGCACCTGCCGGAGGTCGACATCGCCTTCCGCACCTACGGCGCGCTGAACGCGGAGGGGAGCAACGCGATCCTGGTCTGCCACGCTCTGACCGGCGATCAATACGTCGCGGAACGGCACCCGATCACCGGTCGGGAGGGCTGGTGGACCCAAGTGGTCGGACCCGGAAGGCCGTTGGACACCGACCGCTTCTTCGTGGTCTGCGCCAATGTTCTCGGCGGCTGCATGGGCAGCACCGGCCCGCGCAGTCCGCGCGGCGAGACGGGCGAGCCGTGGGGCACGGATTTTCCGCCGGTGACGATCCGTGACATGGTGCGCGCCCAGAAACGCCTGGTCGAGCATCTCGGCATCCGGCGATTGTTCGCCGTGATCGGCGGATCAATGGGCGGCATGCAGGCGCTGGAATGGGCCGCCTCCTACCCGGACGCGGTGTTCGCTTCCATACCGGTGGCGACCGCCGCCCACCATTCGGCGCAGAACATCGCTTTCCACGAGGTCGGCCGCCAGGCGATCTTTGCCGATCCGGACTGGCAGGGCGGCCGTTACTGGCAGACCGGGCGCCAGCCGCTGCGCGGCCTCGCGGTCGCCCGCATGTGCGCCCACATCACCTATGTGTCCGAGGTCGCGCTGACCCGGAAGTTCGGCCGACGTCTACAGAGTGCCCCAAAGGATAATCGGGAGGCGATCGACCTGTTCGGCGACATGTTCGAGGTCGAGAGCTACCTGCGCCACCAGGGCAGCAGCTTCGTGCGGCGCTTCGATGCTAACTCCTACCTGACGATCACACGCGCGATGGACTATTTCGATCTCGCGGCCGATCACGGTGGCGATCTGGCGGCGGCTTTTCGCGGCAGCCGAACCCGGTTCTGCATCGTTTCGTTCACATCGGACTGGCTGTTCCCGACGGAGGAGAGCCGCACAATCGCCCGCGCGCTCAATCGCGCGGCCGCCAATG
Source organism: Acetobacteraceae bacterium (assembly GCA_019241425.1). GTDB lineage: Bacteria > Pseudomonadota > Alphaproteobacteria > Acetobacterales > Acetobacteraceae > JAFAXA01. Next base: position 1,816 of record JAFAXA010000223.1, read on the forward strand.
TCAGCTTTGTCGAAATCCCGACCGACAAGGGCCACGACGCCTTCCTGCTGGACGAGCCGGATTTCCATCGCACGATCGCAGGCTTCCTCGCCGGGTGCGCCGTGCATGCGGGACTGGATAGCCCGTGAACAAGATCGGGCCGGGGCGGCCCGAACCGGTCAAGCGTATCGCGAAGAGCGTCCGCGTCGACCAGCGGCTGATCGCGGGCATGATCGCGCCGGGGACGCGTGTTCTCGACATCGGATGCGGCGACGGCACGCTGATCGATCACCTGTTCCGGACCAAGGGATGCGATGCACGCGGCATTGAGATCGACATGGCGGAAGTCACGCGCGCGGTCGCCCATGGCTTGCCGGTGATGCATGGCGACGCCGACTTCGATCTGTCGCACTATCCGAACGAGACGTTCGATTACGTCGTGCTGTCGCGAACGTTGCAAGCCGTGGAGCGCCCGCGCGCGGTGTTGCAGCAGATGCTGCGAATCGGCGCCCGGGCGGTCATCAGCTTCCCGAATTTCGGCCATTTGTCGGTGCGCTGGCAGCTATTCAGCAGGGGCCGGATGCCGATGACAGCCGCCTGGGACCGGCCTTGGTACGAGACGCCGAATATTCATCCCTGCACCATCCGCGATTTCTTCGATCTCTGCGCTCAGGAAGGATATGCGGTTGAGCAGTGGTTGGCGGCCGATGAGGCGGGCCGCCGAACGCCGTGGCGGCGCTTTCCGCTGCTCGCCAATCTGTTCGGCGAGCAGGGGCTTTTCCTGCTGCGCCGGGCCTGAGAGGCGCTCGCTCCAGCCGTTCGCATCCGGCGGCTTTCCGCGGGTCCGGACTCCTTCCGTTTAGTTACGGCGGCAAATCAACCCAGACCGCGCCCGCGGCCGAGGACGCGACGGCGGCCTCGATCAACTCCACGCCGCGCATGCCGTCGCGCACGGTCGGCGCGAGCCTCGCGCGCGCTTCGGGTTCGCGGCCCTCGATGCTCGCCCAAATCAGCTCGGCCGCGTCGCCGTAGATGGTGGCGAACCCTTCCAGATAGCCCTCCGGGTGACCGGCCGGGATCCGCGTCGCGTGCGCGGCCGCCGGTCCTGCCCCCGGGCCGCCGCGGGTGATCGATCGCGGCGCGTCGCCGTACGGCGCGAAGCGCAGATGGTTCGGATTCTCCTGTGACCAGGCGAGTCCGCCCTTCTCACCATACACCCGGAGCCGGAGGGCGTTCTCGTTGCCGGGTGCCACTTGGCTCGCCCAGAGCGCGCCGCGCGCGCCGCCCCGAAAGCGCAACAGCACCTGCACGTTGTCGTCGAGAACCCGTCCCTCGACGAAACGCGCCAGGTCGGCGCAGAGCGCCTCGACCTCGAGGCCGGTCACGAAGCGCGCAAGGTTGTGCGCGTGCGTGCCGATATCCGCGATGCAGCCGCCCGGCCCCGAGCGGACCGGGTCGGAGCGCCATTCGGCCTGCTTCTGGCCTTCGGTTTCCAGCCGCGTGGTCAGCCAATCCTGGGCGTATTCCACCTGGACGGTACGGATCCGGCCGAGTTCCCCGGCCTCGACCATCGCCCGGGCCTGCCGCACCATCGGGTAGCCGGTATAGTTATGTGTCAGAACGAAGACCCGGCCGGACTGGTCCACCACGTTGGCCAGCGCATTGGCATCGGCGAGACCGGTGGTAAGGGGTTTGTCGCAGATCACATGGATGCCGGCTTCCAGGAAAGCCTTCGCCGCCGGGTAGTGGAGATGGTTGGGCGTGACGATGCTCACCACCTGGATGCCGTCGGCGCGCGCCGCTTCGGCGGCTGCCATCTCGGCAAAGCTGCCATATGTCCGATCCTCCGGGACGCCGAGCGCGGGCGCCGATGCAAGCGAGCGCTCCCGCGTGCTGGCAAAGGCGCCGGCCACCAATTCGTAGCAATCGTCCAGGCGGGCGGCGTATCGGTGAACGGCGCCGATAAAGGCGCCCTGCCCGCCGCCCACCATGCCGAGACGGAGGCGTCGTCCGGAAACAGGCATAGGTGCTCCTCCCCCACTCCGCTCAGCGCTTTCGATCTCGCCCGCCGCCCCGTTCAGCGACGCGTCGCCCCAACAAATGCGGGGCGCCGACCAGGACGCTCAGGAAAGCCGTTCCGCGTCCGCGCGATTGGGCGGAACGAGCGACCGCCGGTTCATTCTACGATAAAGCGCCTGGCGGCTGATGCCGAGTTCCCGCGCGGCAGCCGCGACGCGCCAGCCATGGCGGCGCAGGACTTGCAGCAACGGATCCGGCTGCGCCGCCTCGCTCGATTCTCGTGATTCGCGGGGTGCGGGCTGCTGCGAGCCGACCGAAGCCTGGCGGTGCCGGATCGGCCCCGGCAGATCGGCCAGCGTGACAACGCCGTCGGTCGACGCGAGGATGCAGGCCCGCATCGTGTAGCGCAGCTCACGAATGTTGCCGGGCCAGCTATAGGCATCGAGTGCCCGCGCTGCCTCGGGACTGAGGCTCGCGTGCACGCCGAGATCCTCCGCCTCAAGCTGCAACGCAATGTCGATCAGGGCGGCCCGGTCGCTGCGCGCCCGGAGCGGCGGCAATTCGATGGCCGCACCACGCAGGCGGTGGAGCAGATCTGCCCGAAAGCTGCCGGCCTCCACCAAAGAATCGAGGTCGCGGTTGCTCGCGCAAACAATGCTGAGGTCGACGCGCGTAATGCGGCCGGTTCCGAGCGGTGCGACCTCCCCTTCCGCGATGACGCGCAGCAAGCGGATTTGCACGAGCGGCGGCATGTCACCGATTTCATCCAGGAACAGCGTTCCTCCATCCGCCTGCAGGATCTTGCCCGGATAGCCGCGCCTGCTGGCTCCGGTGAATGCGCCTTCGGCATAGCCGAACAACTCGCTTTCGATCAGGCTTTCCGGAAGGGCGCCGCAATTGATCGCGACGAATGCTCGGCCCCGGCGAGCGCTCTCGCGGTGGATCGCCCGCGCCAGAACCTCCTTGCCGGTGCCGGTCTCCCCGCCGATGACGATCGGCACCTTGCGGTCGAGAAAGCGCCGGAGCCGCTCGATCTCGCGACCGAGCGCCGCGTCGTCGCCGGCGACGTCGCTGAGCGTCAGCGGGGTGGCGCGAGGCCGCGGCTCCGCAGCGGGTGCGGACCTCGCGGGTTCCGCCGCGCGCGTGCGCAAGAGCGTGCGCAGCGGCGTTCGCACGGAGGCAAACACCCGTCCGGCCCAGCCGTCGACCCCGGACGTCGCCGCTTCAGCGCCGCGCGCCATGAGTTCGTCGAGCGACAGGCCGAGGAGTTCGTTGAGCGATCGACCGATCGGAGACTCTGCCCGTTTCGCGAACATTCGTCTGGCCGCGGCGTTTGCGCCGGCAATGCGGCCGTCCTCTCCGACGGCCAGCATCGCCTCGGCTCCGAGTCCGACCAACTCGGCGCGCTCCGTCAAACGAACGACCCAAGAGCGCCGATACTGCGAGAGGAGAAACGCATCCTCGATCCGGCGGCTGGCCTCGCCCAAGCAATACTCCACGAGCTGACTCTGCTGCGCGCCCAGTTCGCCGAGCAGCGTCACGTTCAGCGCCGCTGTCGTGGTTCCCGAAGGTGTTCTGATCGGCGTGCTGGTGCAGGAGAGCCAAGCGTTTTCCGGCGAAAAGTGATCGGAGAGGTGAACGCACGCCGTCATTCCCGATGCGATCGAGGTGCCGATCCCGTTGGTTCCCTGGCGGCGCTCGTCCCAGCATGCGCCCGGCGAGATGGCGGCTTCGGAGGCGGGAGACGCGCCGCCGACGCTTCCCAGCCGATGCAAGACGGTGCCGTCCGCCGCGGCGAGCAGCACGACATGCGGCCGATTGCCCAACGCGCGGCTGAGTTCCGGAATAACGGCGCGCGCAGCCGGGAGCAGGGCCTCGAGAGACTCGGCACGGCGGCGCAACTCGCCCGGGGTCATCACGTCGACGCTCGGCAGCCGGAGCGGATCGAGGCGATAGTCCCGGAGGCAGCGGCGCCAGGACGCTTCAATAACCGCCGAAGGCCTCGGTGTGGAAGGCGGTGCGGGCATTTGGCCATCCCGTTCCACCCAGCCACGAATACGTTCGATGTGAAACCGGATCGTTGACCCTGATACGCTCATGCTCGACGCTCGCGTCGCACAAGACTTGTAGTGCTCCCGACCCCCTTCATTCCGCAGGTGCTTTCCACACTCTCTCGAATCGGCGGACGGTGATGCGGAAATGCAGGCGCTGTCAACCGGAATGCGGCCTTGCCGGACAACTGTACGGACAACTGTCCGGTTTCCCGCTACCGGGCTGCGCTCACGCCTTCGCAGCCGTCTTGGCAGCTTATTGGCACAGCGCTTGCCATTGCTGCCCGTCCTGTTCGGGGTGCCGCTCTCGCGGCCCCGGCCGGACGAAGTCTGCAAGGGAGAAGCGTTATCGTGCCAGCACTGCTACTGAACTACGTTGATGGGGTCAGCCTTCCGGCTGCCGGCGGCGAGCGCATCCCGGTCTATAATCCGGCGCGCGACACCGTGTTGTCGGAAATGCCCGATACCTCTGCCGAGGTGGTGAACCGCGCGGTGGCGGCGGCGAAAGCGGCGCAAAAGGATTGGGCGAAACTGCCAGCAATCCAGCGGGCAGCGGCACTGCGCAAGATCTCCGGAAAGATCCGCGAGAACATCGACCGCATCGCCCGCGTCATCACGGAGGAACAGGGAAAGGTCTATAGTCTGGCGCAGCTCGAAGCGGCGTTCACGGCCGAGTACATGGACTACATGGCGGAATGGGCGCGACGCATCGAAGGCGAGGTGATTACCAGCGACAGGGCCGGCGAAACGGTGCTGCTGCTTCGGCAACCGATCGGCGTCGTTGCGGGGATTCTGCCCTGGAATTTTCCATTTTTTCTGATCGCACGGAAGCTGGCGCCCGCGCTCGTGACCGGCAATACGATCGTTATCAAGCCTAGCGAGGAAACGCCCAACAATGCGAGCCTGTTCGTGGAACTGCTCGAAGGCCTGGACATTCCGAAGGGCGTCATAAACTTCGTGTACGGGAGCGGCCGCACGACCGGTGCCGCGTTGTCGGGCCATCCCGATGTCGGCCTCGTCAGCTTCACCGGGAGCGTCGCGACCGGGGAGCGGATCATGGCTGCCGCGGCAAACAATATCACGAAGGTCAATCTCGAGTTGGGCGGCAAGGCGCCGGCGATTATCCTCGACGACGCTGATATCCCGAAAGCCGTGCACAATCTGGCCGCCTCACGGACGCTGAACAGCGGCCAGCTATGTAACTGCCCCGAGCGAATCTACGTTCAGCGCGGCGTCGCCGATCAGGTCGTGTCCGGCTTGGCGACGGCTTTGCAGGCGACCCGCTACGGCGACCCGCTCGGCGACAAGGAAGTCGACATGGGGCCGTTGATCAACCGGGCCGGCCTCGACAAGGTCCGTGGCCTCGTCGATTCCGCGATCTCCCAAGGCGCCGAAGTCGTGACCGGCGGCAAGGTCGCTGATCTAGGCACGGGCAGCTACTTCGAGCCGACGGTGCTCACGAATTGCCGGCAGAACATGGACATCATGCACAAGGAAATCTTCGGGCCGGTTATCCCGATCAACGTCGTGAATGACCTCGACGAGGCGATCGAGCGGTCCAACGACACGGAGTTCGGGCTTACCTCTTCGATCTTCACGCAGAGTCTCTCGAGTGCGCTGAAAGCTTGCAACGAGCTGAAATTCGGCGAGACATACGTCAATCGTGAGCACTTCGAGGCTATGCAGGGGTTTCATGCGGGCACGAAGAAGTCCGGCATCGGCGGTGCGGACGGCAAGCACGGGCTCTACGAATACACGATGACCCATCTTGCCTACATCCAGACCTGAACCGATGACGGCACACGCACACGGCGTGCGGCCCGTCAGTGCGAAGCAGGGGACGCCGGCGTCATCCGGCGTGCTCTGCAATAGCGCAGAGGACTACCCATCGGACCGTGTTGCGGCAGGCCGTAATGCACGGCAGATCTCTTCGCGGATGCAGCAGCAATTTGTGAGACACGGCGCATCTGGACGGGTTTGTAGGCATGGTGTTTCTGCATACGATGTGAGATGCTGCATTTAATCGAACCATGAGACTGTCTGGCCTGGGGAGAAAAATAATAGAATGAATGAAGCCAGCGATCTGAAATGCTCGGGCGTGGGACGCCGCGCGCTTCTCGCCGGAGCCGCCGCCCTGATGCCGGCAGGGGCTGCACTCGCTCAACAGCCTCCCGCCCCCAAAAACATGCGGCCTCAGGAAGGTGACTTGCTGGTGCGGGTGTCGGGCGAAGGTGCCGGCGAGCCGGTAAAGCTCGATAGTTTGGTGATCAACGCGCCGCAAATCCTTGCTTGGCCGAAGGATAAGGCGAGCGGGACGGTGCGGGACGGATCGCGCTTGAACCAAGTGCTGCTTATGCGCTTCGACCCCGCCACTCTCGACGAAGAAACCCGCGAGCACGCAGCCGATGGTGCCGTTGCGTATGGTGCGACCTGCCCGCACGCGCAGTGCCCGGTGACCGAGTACCGCAAGGATCTCGGGGTGCTGCACTGCCCTTGCCACAATTCGGAATTCGATCCGAGGGCCGCCGGCAAGGTGACCGGGGGTCCAGCGCCGCGCCGGTTAACGCCGCTGCCGATACGGCTCGATGCCGGCGAAGGCGTGCTGATCGTCGCCCACCCGTTCCTCGGGAAAGTGGGGCTTTCGGCGACCTAGCCGGCTTGCCGGCGAGACTTTCGAATTAAGTGAGTAAGCGAGCGTTCAACGTAGGCGTCAGCAAAAGGCGCCGATTGGAGGAAAACGAAGATGAAGGGCCTGAAAGCGTTTTTGCTTGCCGGGGCGATGACGGTGTCGGTCGCGGGCATGACCCACGCATGGGCGCAAGTGCAGAAATACTCGGACGTCACGGAGGAGCGGTTGCGCTCACCGGAGCCGCGCAACTGGCTCATGTATCGCGGCACGTATGACGGCCAGGGCTACAGCCCGCTCGACCAGATCAACGCGAGCAACGTCGCGGACTTGGTTCCGGTTTGGACGTATTCGACGGGCGTCACCGAGGGACACCAGTCGCCGCCGATCGTCAATGATGGCGTCATGTTCATCAGCACGCCGCAGGCGCAGGTGATCGCGCTCGACGCAAAGACGGGCGAAACGCTGTGGCGCTACAAGCGAACGCTGCCGGAGGACCTGACGCAGCTTCATCCCACCAACCGCGGTGTCGCTCTGCTCGGCGACCGGCTTTATGTCGCAACCACGGACTGCTTCCTGGTCGCCCTCGATGCGAAGACCGGCAAGGAGATCTGGGCCCGGGAAGTGGAGGATTACCGCAAGGGCAACTACATGACCCTTGAGCCGCTGGTTGCGCACGGCAAGATCCTGGTCGGTAGTTCCGGTGGCGAGTACGGCATCCGCGGGTTTGCCGCAGCTTACGACGCCAAGACGGGCGAGCCCCTTTGGCGCACCTACACCATTCCGGCGCCCGGCGAGCCGGGCAGCAACACCTGGAGCGGCGACACGTGGAAGACGGGAGGCGGCTCCATCTGGATCACGCCGACCTACGACCCCGAAACCAACACGGCCTATTACGGAACCGGCAACGCCGCTCCTTGGATGGGTGACGCCCGTCCCGGGGACAATCTGAACACGGCCTCGGTGATCGCGGTGGACGCGGATACCGGCAAGATCAAGGCGTCGCACCAGTATCACTGGAACGATTCCTGGGATTGGGACGAGGTCGATCCGCCGATGCTCGTCGATATCAACCGCAACGGCCACGCCATTAAGGCAATGGTGCATCCGGGCCGAAACGGGTACCTGTGGACCCTGGAGCGCAAGCCGAACGAGATCGATTTCGTATCCGGCGTGCCCTTCGTGCGGAACAACGTCATCACCAAGGTGGACCCGGAGACCGGCCGTCCGACCTATGACGAGAGCCGCAAGCCGCATCTCGATGCGCGCGTCGAGTTCTGCCCGTCCCTGTGGGGCGGCAAGGACTGGCCGCCGGCCGCGTACAGCAAGAAGACAGGGATGATCTACGTCCCGGCGAATGAGAACCTCTGCGGCTCCCTGTCAGGTCACAAGATGGACTATGTGCCGGGCCAGCTCTTCCTCGGTGCGGGTCTCGAGGACATCGGGCTCACCCTCTATCCCGGCGCCGATCACGTGGGCGAACTCCAGGCCTGGGATCTGAGCACGAACAAGAAGGTGTGGAGCTACCCGTTCCCGAAATCGCAGCTCTGGGGGCCGGTGCTGGCAACCGGCGGCGACGTCGTGTTCATGGGCGGCACCAACGACCGCATGTTCCGCGCCTTCGACGCCAAGAGCGGTAAGCTGCTTTGGTCGCAGAAGCTGAACAGCGGCGTCACGGGCGTGCCGTCGACATTCGAGGTGGATGGCACGCAGTACATCGCCGTTCAAGCGGGCTGGGGCGTCGACGCGCAACGGATGCAGGATAGCTTGGCCAAGGTCAGTGCCGATTGGCAGGGCGGCACCGTGCCCCAGGGCGGCGTGGTTTGGGTGTTCGCGCTCCGTAACAAGAACCCCGCGCAATAGCAGAAGGCACAACTCCTGCCCGCCGCACAGGCGGGCAGGTCCGCTTCATCCTTCATGCTTGGAGCCCCACTATGCGTTCGTTTGCCCCCATTGTTGCCTCTGCGTTGCTGATCGCCCCGCTCCTCTCCACCGTTGCCGCCGCTCAAACGACGGCGCCCCCGAAAGACCCCTCCGGCAAGATTGCGCCGCCGGGAACGGCCGTGACCCCGCCGGCGACGCTGACCCAGCAACCCGGGGGGCAGAAGCCGCCGACCGATCCCTCCGGCAAAATCCCCGACCCGGGAACGAAAGTTGCGCCGTCGCGCGTCGCGCCAACCAGTGGCGCGTTGCCGCCCCCGCCCTCGGGAAGCCAGAGCCCGAAATGATACGGCGCGCCTTGCTGTTGGCGGCGATAGCGTTCGGGGCGGCGGGGCCCGCGCGCGCCGATGATGACGCCTGCGCCGCCATCATCCGGGCGGTTCGTTCGGTCGATTCAGCACCAACCGTGCATTCCAAGATGATCGCGACCGATCCCGCACGGAGGCGCCCGTTCGAGAGCGATCAGATCATCATCGGAGACATCGCCTGGACAACGCCGCCCGAGGGCGGCACCTGGATGAAGGTGCGGATTTCCGCCACCGACCGTGCGTCGCTTTCCGCCGGCCTCGTCCGCTACCCGCCAACCGACTGCGCTGCCCTGCCGCCCGAGCCATTAGGCGGCCTGCCGATGCAGGTGTATACCTATCGGCAGATAGTGCCCGGTCCCGGCACCGTCGAAAGCCGTCTGTGGGTGGGCGAACAGGACAAGCTGCCGCACGCCTATGAAGGCCGGGCGGGCGACGTGAAAACGCGGGTCACCATGAGCTACACGGGCGTCGTGGCCCCGATCGGCGATTAACGGACGGATTGACTGAGAGCTTAGGACGCCAGCGAGGAGAACTGCCAGGATGGTCAAACTTCAGGTCAATGGAAAAGACCGAAGCTGGGACGGTGATCCGGACCTTCCCCTGCTTTGGTATCTGCGCGACGAGGCGGGTCTGACCGGGACGAAGTTCGGTTGCGGTCAGGCGCTTTGCGGCGCGTGCACGGTGCATGTGGACGGAACCGCCGTCCGCTCCTGCATCACCGCCATGAGTGCCGTGGATGGCAGCAAGGTGGTGACCATCGAGGGGCTGCATCCGACTGGCGATCATCCCGTCCAGAAGGCCTGGCGGGAGCTGAACGTGCCGCAATGCGGCTTTTGCCAGGCCGGCCAGATCATGCAGGCCGCCGCATTGCTCGCGGGTCAGGGCAATCCTTCCGACGACGACATTCGCAGCGGCATGTCCGGCAATATCTGCCGATGTGGCTGCTACCAGCGGATCGCCGCGGCCGTGCGGGTCGCAGCGACGGGGACCTGAAGCCATGAACGCAATCATTCCGGCTCGCCGCGCCCCGGCGCGGATCGAGAACGTGTCCCGCCGCTTCATACTGAAGGGTGCCGCCGCGACCGGCGCGCTGGTGCTCGGCACCAGCATCGGCCTGCCGAAGGGCGCGCTGGCGGCGTATAACACCGGCGCCGGCGGGATGCCGCATGGCGTGGTCACCGACCCCAAGGTTTTCGTGTCGATCGCGCCTTCGGGCGAGGTGACGATCATTGCCCACCGTTCCGAAATGGGAACCGGCGTGCGCACCAGCCTGCCCATGATCGTCGCCGACGAGATGGAGGCCGACTGGTCCCGCGTCCGCATCGCGCAAGCGCCGGGCGACGAGGTCAAATACGGCAACCAGGACACTGACGGCTCGCGCAGCACACGCCATTACCTCATTCCGATGCGGCAGGTCGGTGCCGCAGCGCGCGCCATGCTGGTGGCGGCAGCCGCCAAGCGCTGGAACGTGCCCGCCGACCAAGTCAGCGCCAGCAACCACGAATGCGTCCATGCGGCATCCGGGCGCAGGCTCGGCTACGGCGACCTCGCGCAGGACGCCGCGGCACAGCCCGTGCCCGCGATGGACACGCTGCGCCTGAAAGACCCCAAGGACTTCCGCTACATGGGGAAGGGCAAGATCAGCATCACCGATCTGCGGCCCATCACGGTCGGCACGGCGGTCTACGGCGCCGACGTGCGCCTGCCCGACATGAAATACGCGGTGATTGCCCGTCCGCCGGTCACCGGCGGCAAGCTCGTTTCGTTCGATCCGAAGGACGCGCTCGCGGTTCCAGGCGTCGAAAAGGTGATGGAGGTTCAGGGCTGGCCCTGGCCTTCCAAGTTCCAGCCGCTCGGCGGCGTCGCGGTGGTCGCGCGCAATACCGGGGCGGCGATCAAGGGTCGCGATGCCCTGAAGATCGTCTGGGACGACGGCGCCAACGCGAAATACGACTCGGATTCCTACCGCGCGGAACTGGAAGCATCGACGCGCGGTTCGGGCAAGGTCGTGCGCAATGACGGCGATGCCGAAGCGGCGCTCAAGAGCGCCGACAAGGTGATCGTGGGCGAATACTACCTGCCCCATTTCGCCCATGTCAGCATGGAGCCGCCGGTCGCGACGGCCCGTTTCGCGGACGGCAAGCTGGAAGTCTGGGCGCCCGTGCAGAGCCCCGGCGGCACGCGCGACGACCTTGCCAAGACCTTCAACATCCCGGTCGAGAACGTCACGGTCAACGTGACGCTGCTCGGAGGCGGATTTGGCCGCAAGTCGAAATGCGACTTCGCGATCGAGGCCGCTTTGCTGTCCAAGGCGCTGAACGCGCCGGTGCGGGTGCAATGGACCCGCGAGGACGACATCCATCACGACTTCCTGCACACGGTTTCGTCGGAACGGATCGAGGCCGGGCTCGACAAGAACGGCAAGGTGGTGGCGTGGCGTCACCGCAGCGCCGCCCCGACCATCTTCTCGACCTTCGAGGCGGGGGCAAAGAACGCCGCGGGCTTCGAACTCGGCATGAACTTCGTCGACATGCCGTTCGACATCCCGAACGTGCGCTGCGAGAACCCGGATGCCGCGGCGCATACCCGGATCGGCTGGTTCCGTTCGGTGTCCAACATCCCGCACGGGTTCGCGCAGCAATCCATGGTCGGTGAGATCGCGGCCGCGCTCGGTCGCGATCCAAAGGACGTGTTGCTCGAACTGATCGGCCCGGCGCGGATCGTTCCGTACAGCCCGTCCGTCGAAAAGCCGTGGAACTACGGCGAGCCGGTGGACAGCTATCCGATCGATGCCGGACGGCTGCGCCATGTGGTCGAGGTTCTCGCCGACAAGGGAGAATGGAACCGCAAGCTGCCGAAGGGGCACGGACTCGGCATCGCGGTGACGCGCAGCTTCGTCAGCTATGTTGGGATGCTGGTCGAGGTCGCGGTCGACGATCAGGGCAAATGGACGGTGCCGCGCGTCGATGCGTGCATCGATTGCGGCACCTACGTCAATCCGGAACGGATCTCCTCGCAGTTGGAGGGGGCCGTCATCATGGGCCTGTCGCTCGCGAAATACGGCGAGATCACGTTCAAGAACGGGCGTGTGCAGCAGAACAACTACGACAACTATCAAGTTCTGCGCATTGACGAGTCGCCGCCGGTCACAAATGTCCACGTCATTCCGGCATCGGCCGATACGCCGCCGAGCGGTGTCGGAGAGCCGGGCGTGCCGCCGGTCGCGCCGGCCTTATGCAACGCGATCTTCGCGGCGACCGGCAAGCGCATCCGGCGGCTGCCGCTCGGCCAGACCCTCGCGACGTAGAAGGCAAGGACCGCGGGAATGAAAACAAGAAACGCAAGTCTCGGCGCCGCTGTCTTCGCCGCCTTGCTCGCGGTGTCGGGCGGCAGCGCTCCTCTGACGGGCGCCGGCCAGTTCGCGCAGGCGGAGCCGAAAGGCGACGCGGCGCGTCCGGCGCGCGGTCCGGCATCGGAAGCGACCGTGCCGACCGCCGCGCCTGCGGCAACCCCGGGGCAGACCACGGGGGCGATTAACCAAGGTCCGAAGGTGAAAGAGCAGAATCAGGCTGAGAAGAATAAGACCGAGACGGAAGGAAAATAGTCCACTCCGGCGCGGATCCATCGGAACACGGGCCGTTCGGGGGTTGCTCCGGCGGCCCGGACGCGCGATGACATCGCCCGGATGAGCCCGGAAATGAAAGCTCACCTGGCGGTGGACTGTCGAAAGAATGCGCGGTGTTGAGCCGCCGCGCAGCACTCGCGTCGGGGATTGCGACGTTGTGCGCCCGGCCCGCTCACGCGGAGGCCGCCCCCGCCGTTCATCTTGGCACCGTGCAGTTCGGCACGCTGCAATGGGTCGTCGACGTGATCCGGCGCCGTGGCCTCGACGCCGCGCGCGGCTTCGCCGTCAGCGCACAGCCGCTTGCCAACACGGATGCCGGCCGGATTGCGATGGTGTCGGGCCAGGCGGACATCGTGGTGTTGGACTGGATGTTCGTCGCAGTGCAGCGGGCGGCGGGCAGCAATCTCTGCTTCGCCCCGTTTTCCAGCGCGACCGGCGGCATCATGGCGCGCGCGGACGGACCGATTCAATCGCTTGCCGACCTCAAGGATCGCCGCCTCGGCGTTGCGGGCGGTCCCGCCGACAAATCATGGCTGCTGGTGCAAGCGGCCGCGCGGGCGCATGACCGCGTCGATCTCGCCCGCGCGGCGAGCGTGGTCTATGGCGCCCCTCCCCTGCTCGGGGCCAAGCTGCAACAGGGGGAACTCGACGCGGTGCTGACATTCTGGAACTTTGCGGCCCGCTTGGAGGCCGACGGGTTCCGGCAAGTCGTTTCTGTTTCGGATTGCGCCGTCGCGCTCGGCCTGCCGCCGCGCCTCGACCTGGTCGGCTTCGTGTTCCGGGAGGATTGGGCGCGCTCCAATCCAGCTCTGATCGGCGGCTTCCTGAGCGCGGCCGAGCAAGCGGAGCGGATGCTCGCGACATCGGATGAAGAATGGAACGCCATCCGGCCGCTGATGAACGCGCCGGCCGAGGCGCTGTTTGCGCGGTTGCGCACCCGCTTCGTCGCCGGGATCGCGCCGCCGGGCGAGAAGATGGACGCCGCGACCGCGCGTTTGTTCGCGATCCTGAAGGAAACCGGCGGCACGCGTGCGACGGGCGGGCTCGAAAACCTGCCATCCGGTATCTTCTGGCGCGCGCCGAATGGGACCGGCTGACCGCGGCGCCGCAAGCTGGTCCGCGCTCGCTCGGTTAGGCGGTTTCGCCGGGTTCCTGGCGGTCTGGTGGCTGGTGTCGCTGCTCACGCATGCCTCGCCGGGACTGCTCCCCTCGCCGCTGCGGGTCGGCGCGTTCGCCTGGCGCGAGATCGCCGCGGGCGAGATGCCGATGCAGATAGCAGCGACGCTCGCGCGCGTTCTTGTTTCCTTTGTGCTGGCAATGACGGCCGGTACGATCGCCGGCTATGCGATGGGCCGCTCTGCACGGCTGAACGCGCTGTTCGATTCGTGGCTCGTGATCACGCTCAACCTGCCGCTGCTGGTGCTTGTCATCCTGGTCTATATCTGGATCGGCCTCAACGACACGGCGGCCATCCTGGCAGTCGTTGCCGCCAAGGCGCCGGCGGTGACGGTCATCGTGCGCGAAGGTACGCGCGCGCTCGATCGCGGCCTCGACGAGGTCGCGACCGTGTTTCGCGTCCCGGTGGGGCGCCGATTGCGGGCCATCGTCTTGCCGCAGCTTGCGCCGTATCTCGCGGCCGCCGGTCGAAGCGGGCTATCGATCATCTGGAAGATCGTGCTGGTGGTCGAGTTGCTCGGCCGCCCCAACGGGGTCGGCTATGCGCTCAATCTTTACTTCCAGAACTTCGACGTAACCGCGATTCTCGCCTACGGCTTCGTGTTCGCGGCCATCATGCTGGTGATGGAAGGCGCGGTCCTGCAGCCCGTGGAGCGGCGCATCGCGGCATGGCGCGTCGATGCTTGAACTTCGTATCGCAAGCAAGCGCATGCCGCTCGGGGAAGCGCTGCTGCAAGATATTGCGTTCAGCGGCGCGCCGGGCGACGTCATCGCCCTGCTCGGACCCTCCGGTGTGGGCAAGACATCGACGCTCCGCATCCTACTAGGCCTCGACACGGCGTTCGAGGGCGCCGTCCACCGCGGCTCTGCGCGGGTTGGGGCGTTGTTCGGAGAACCGCGTCTGCTGCCGTGGTTCACGCTGGGCGACAATATCCGGCTGACCTTGCCCCCGGAGCAGGCACCGCCCGACATTGCGGGATTACTGGCGGAACTCGGCCTGCCGGGAGCGGAACGGCTTTACCCCCGGCAGCTTTCTCTCGGAATGGCGCGTCGCGCGGCGCTGGCGCGAGCGATCGCGGCCGCACCGGATATCCTGGTGCTCGACGAACCGTTTGCTTCGCTGGATGCCGGGACGGCGGCGCTGGTGGCAGCGCGCATTGCCCGCGAGGCAAGCGAGCGCCGCGCCGTTCTCGTGTTTGCCGGCCACGATGTGGTGAGGGCGGCCGCGCTGGCGACGGAGATCCTCGTGCTGTCGGGACGGCCTGCGACCGTTTTGCGCCGGCAGCGCATTGCGCCGGAGGCGAGCGCCGCCCAGCGCGAGACGATCGCCGCCGCACTCGCCGCCGCCTGTCCGTTCCTGGTGGATGCGCCGGCCGTTCGCGAACCGCTTTCGCATGTCCCGCCGTAACCCGCCCCCTCCGGGGCCGAGCGTGGCTCTCAGGAGGCGAAGGCCTCGAGCATGGCCGTGCGCTTTTCGGTCAGTGCCGTCGCGACGCTTTCGGGCGAGACGTGGGGGTAGCGTACACGTGCAAACGCGACCCACGCGTCCCGATAGGCGAGCCAAGCGCGCTCTGCCGCTCGGATATCCGCCCTGGTAACGGTGCCCCACAATATCGTTTCAGGGGTCTGCTGCACCCGCCGATAGACCGCGTTGAGCTTGTCATCCGCCGTGGAGAGATCCGCAGCCGTCGACGGGGCTATCGTACCCGCCTCAAGTTGTTGCAGAAGAGCGAGAAAATCCTCCTGCTGTGCCTGTTCTTCGTTTATCGCCATGGCGGCGCGTGCGGTCCCGCTCATATCGACTTCGTGCGCCGCGCGCGCGTCGATGAACGCCTGTTCGGCCTTTCGCAGGGTAAGGAACGCCTGCTTCTCCTTGCCGGTCCAACCCGACGCGACGGCTTCTATCCGCGTTTTCCGCGCTTGATCGGCGAGCGCCGCATCGTGCGCCGCGCAGAAACCCTGCCCTGCTCCGCTGGTGATGTCGTCGCAATAGCTGAAATCATGCCCCTGCCA
>JAFAXA010000234.1 GCA_019241425.1 Acetobacteraceae bacterium
GACCCCTCACGCGGCGGCGAGCACCGGTTGGGTCGGCCGCCGCGTGATCATCAACGACAGCATGGCCGCAACGATGCCGGTTGCGCCGGCGATCATGAAGGCCTCCAGATAATTGCCCTCGGCCGAGCGCATGAAGCCTGCGAAGAAAGCTGCGCAGGCGGCGCCGAGTTGATGTCCGGCGACGACCCAGCCGAACACCAGCGGCCCGTTCTTGTCGCCGAACGCCTCGTTGGCGATGCGCACGGTCGGCGGCACGGTTGCGATCCAGTCGAGGCCGTAGAACACCGCGAACACCGACAGGCTGACCACGTCGAAATTGGTGAACGGCAGCGCGATCAGCGACAAGCCGCGCAAGCCGTAATACCAGAACAGCAGCACGCGCGAATTGAAGCGATCCGTCAGCCAACCGGAGAGCGTGGTGCCGATCAGATCGAACACGCCGATCGCCGCCAGAATGCCCGCCGCGCTGACTTCGGGAATACCGTGATCGACGCAATAGGCGATCAGGTGCGTGCCGACCAGGCCGTTGGTGCTGAAACCACACACTGCGAAGCTCGAGAACAGCAGCCAGAAATCGAGCGAGCGGATGCCGCGCGCGAGGCCGCCGAACGCGACCAGGACGGGATTGCCGGCCCGCGCGCCCGGCGTTTGCTCTAGCGGCGCACCATAGGGACCGAGCCCGACCGCACGCGGCGATTCCGGCAACGCGATCATTACGAGGGGAATAAGCGCCGCCATCACCGCGGCCAAGAGCAGGGACACGCCGCGCCAGCCGCCATGCTCAACCACGGTTGCGAGCAGCGGCAGGAATACGAGCTGCCCCGACGCGTTGCTCGCGGTGAGCAAGCCGACCGCCAGCCCGCGCCGTTCGACAAACCAGCGATTGGCGATGGCGGTCGCGAGGCCGACCGTTCCGGCGCCGCAGCCGACGCCGACCATCAGGCCCCAGGTCGCGAATAATTGCCACGGCGACGAGATGACGCTCGCCAGCAGCATGGTGACGCAGAGGATCGACAGCGACAGCAGAATGGTGCGCTTGAGGCCGATCGTCTGGATCAGCGCCGCCGCAAACGGTCCGATCAAGCCGAACAGCAGAATGTTCAGCGAAATCGCCGCGCTGACCGTGTCCCGGCTCCAGCCGAACGCCGTCTCGAGCGGCACCATGAGCACCGCCGGCGCCGCGCGCACGCCGACGATCGAGAGAATGACCACGAACATCAGGCCGGTGACGACCCAGGCGTAGTGCACCCGGCCGGCGATCAGCCCGGCAATCCGCGTCGTCGTGCTCATGGGCGAACTCCCGTTGATGCTTTACAATGACGCTCGTCATGCGTTAGTCAACATCGAAATGACGGTCGTCATGCAAACGGGATCTGCGAAAACGGAACGGCGGCGCTCGGAGCGCAAGGACGACACCCGCCGGCGCATCATGGCGGCGGCGGGCGTCTTGTTTCGTCGGCACGGCATCGATGGCGTCGGCGTGGACGCGATCATGCGCGAGGCGGGCCTGACGCATGGTGGCTTCTATGTGCATTTCCCCTCCAAGGAGGCGCTCGCGGCCGCCGTTTGCGCGGCGAGCCT
This sequence comes from Acetobacteraceae bacterium, assembly GCA_019241425.1. Taxonomy (GTDB): domain Bacteria; phylum Pseudomonadota; class Alphaproteobacteria; order Acetobacterales; family Acetobacteraceae; genus JAFAXA01. The sequence goes on from JAFAXA010000234.1 coordinate 1,582, forward strand.
CACCCGTGGCGCCAGGCTCTGGGCCGACTCGGCGGCGGATGCGGGCGGCGGCGAGGCGGCGCTGCGGCGGATCGTTGACGCCTATCTCAGCCCGGAACGGGTCGCCGGGCGGGAGACCGGCTGCGTGCTGCCGACCCTCGGTGCCGATCTGGCGCGGCGGCCAGAGGCCCACGCGGCACTCGCGCCTGCGATCGACGAAATGGCCGGTACCCTCGCAGCGTGCCGCCCCGGTGCCGACCGGGAACGCGGAATGGCCGATCTATCGTGCATGGTCGGTGCCGTGCTGCTGGCGCGGCTCGCCGGCGACCCGGCCCTGGCGGAACAGATACTGCGAGCCGCGCGGTCGCGCGTGCTCGGGGCGGCGCCGGGGGCGGCGGGCTGAGCCCCGGCTTCCGGGCTGGCGATTTTATGATAGACCGCGCCGCCATGCGCCATTTCCTGGATTTCGAAAAGCAGATCGCGGAACTCGAGGGCAAGATCGAGGAACTGCGGCGCATGTCCGAGCCTGACGGACTGAACATCGCCGACGAGGTGGCGAAGCTGACGGAGAAGGCCGATCGGCAGCTCCGCGCCACCTACGCCAAGCTGACGCCCTGGCAAAAGACGCTGGTCTCCCGCCATCCTGACCGCCCGAAGGGACGGGACTACATCGCCGGGCTGATTACGGAATGGACGCCGCTTTCGGGCGACCGCGCCTTTGCCGACGACGCCGCGGTGATCGGCGGTCTCGGCCGCTTCTTCGGCCATTCGGTGGTCGTGCTCGCGACCGAGAAGGGATCGGACACCGAAAGCCGGGTCGCCCATAATTTCGGGATGGCGCGGCCGGAAGGCTACCGAAAGGCGCGCCGGCTAATGGAATTGGCGGGGCGGTTCGGGTTGCCGATCCTGAGCTTCGTCGATACGGCCGGGGCGTTTCCCGGAATCGAGGCGGAAGCGCGGGGGCAAGCGGAAGCGATCGCGCGCTCGATCGAGGCGGGCCTCGCCGCGCCGGTGCCATTCCTTGCAACGGTGATCGGCGAAGGCGGATCGGGCGGGGCGATCGCGCTCGCGGCCGCCGATCGCGTGCTGATGCTGGAGCACACGATCTATTCGGTTATCTCGCCCGAGGGCTGCGCCTCCATTCTTTGGCGGGACGCGGCGCAGGCGCCCGCCGCCGCCGATGCGATGCGGCTCACCGCCGATGACCTGAAGCGATTGGAGCTGATCGACGCCGTCATTCCGGAGCCGATCGGGGGCGCGCACCGGGCCCCCGACGAGGCGATCCGGACCGTGGGCGCGGCCCTGCACGAGGCGCTGTTGCCGCTGCTGTCGCTGGATGGGCCGGCGTTGATCGCGCGCCGCCGGGACAAATTCCTCGGCATGGGCCGCGAGCTGGCGGCCTGAGCGGGCCAAGCGGCCGTGGGTGCCCTCGGCGGCCTGCTCCTGCTCGCCGCGCTGATTGCGGTCAGCGTGGTAATTTCGATGTCGGAGATCTCGTTCGCCGCGGCCCGGGAGATCCGTATCCGCATCCAGGCGGAAAAGGGTGACGCGCGGGCGGTCCGGTTCCTGGCGCTTCGCCGCGACAGCAGCCGGGTGATCACGGCTTTGCAGATCTGCCTGAACGGCGTGGCCGTTCTCGGCGGCATCGTCGGTGAAGCGCTGCTCGGACCGGCGATCGGCGCCTCCCTGGCCCGTGCAGGCGTCGGCGACTTCGCAAACGGCGCCGGCTCGGCGATCTCCTTCGCGCTGGTGACGGGGCTGTTCGTCTTGTTCGCGGATCTGCTTCCCAAGCGCATCGCGATGCAGGCACCGGAGCGCGTGGCGTTGCTGGTCGCCTGGTTTCCGTTGCTCGCAGTGACCGTGTTCCGGCCGCTCGTCTGGCTGTTCATCCGGGTTTCGGACGCCCTGCTGCGCTTGTTGCGGCTGCCGGCCGTTTCACCGTCCGAGGTGGTGACGGCCGAGGAGTTGCGGGCGACGCTCGAAGCCGGCGCGGCATCCGGCGCGCTGCTCGCGCAGGAGCACCGGCTGATCGAAAACGTGCTCGCGCTGGAAAGCCGCAGCGTCACCTCCGTGATGACGCCCCGTGATGAAATCATCTTTCTCGACCTGAACGACTCGGCGGAGTCGCAGCGCGACAAGGTGCGGCGCCATCCGTTCTCCCGCTATCCGCTGTGCGAGGGCGGCCTCGATGCGGTGGTCGGCTGCGTGCGGGCGGAAGACGTGCTGGCCGGCGTGGTCGAGGGCGGCACCGCGTCGCTCGACCTCAAGCGCGCGAGGCGGGACGCGCTCTCCATCCCGGAAACGCTGAACGTTTGGGAGGTGCTGTCCCAGTTTCAGGCGCAAGGAACGGGCTTCGCGCTGGTCGTCAGCGAATACGCGCTGGTGGTCGGCATCGTGACTTTCAAGGATGTGATGGGCGCGCTGATGGGCGGGCTTGCCAGTCCGTTCGAGGAAGAGCTGATCGTGCAGCGGGACGAACACTCCTGGCTGGTCGACGGCATCGCGCCGCTTCCCGACGTGGTGCGCGCCCTCGGCATTGAGGGCCTGCCGAACAGCAGCCTTTATGAAACGGTCGGCGGCTTCGTCATGCACCGGCTGCGCCGCGTCGCCCGCCGGGCCGACAAGGTGGAAGCGGCCGGCTTCACCTTCGAGGTGGTGGACGTGGAGCATCTTCGGGTCAACCAGTTGCTCATCACGCGGATAGGCGGCGCGGCGACCGCCGAGCGGAGCGAGCGGCCCGGCGCGGCGTGACACGCCGGCGCCCGGCGCTTCCGGCGGGACAGGCCGCCGGTGACGATCCCGGATACCGACAAACCTCTTTTCGGGGCGGGCGGGGGCCTGCTAGCGTCCGTTGCGTTCGTTATTGCCGGTTCATCCGTCCTGCCGGTGAGCGGGGGCTACGGCGCGCGTAGCCTCCCGTTCGGC
>JAFAXA010000288.1 GCA_019241425.1 Acetobacteraceae bacterium
CGCGTCCAGCACCAGCGATGCGCCGGAGCCGAGATTGTCGATCATGTCGCCGATGCCGCGCAGCCTTGCGGCCCGAAAATCTGGCCGGTACTCCTCAGAACGGGCCGGGGAGGGTGCGTCTCCGCTCTCGGTCGGGCGGCCTTCCGCGACCCATTTCGGCAAGCCGCCGTCCAGCACCGCCGCGTTGTCGTGACCGAACAGGCCGAGCAACCACCACCCGCGCGCCGCGGTGGCGATACCCTTCTGATCGTAGAACACCACCGATGTCGTTCGGGTGACGCCGAGTTCTTCCATGGTCTGCGCAAACCGCTCCGGGCCCGGGACCATGTGCGGCAGCCTCGTGTCCGGGTCGGCGACGTGATCGATGTCGAAGAACATCGCGCCCGGAATATGCGCGCGGCGATACTCCTGCATCGCGTCGCGCCCCTCATTCGGCAAGTAGTACGTCGCGTCGAACACGGCGAGATCCGAGCGGCCGAGCGCGCCCGCAAGCCATTCGGTGCTGACCAGAGGCGGCATCGGTCTCACCCCCTCCATTTCGTGCGCAAATGGTCGCGGTGGGCCGCCAGCCAGAGCAGCGAGAGCGCGGTCACCGAATTCGGGAGGTGGCCGCCGAGGGCGCGCGCGACCGCCTCTTTCGCCGGCATGACGCGCACGCGGATATCCTCATGCTCGGAGGCGAGGCCGCCCGAACCGGCGACCCCCGCCGCCCCTCCGTCCGGCGCCTGCACGCGGCCGACAAAGATCCGCACCCGTTCGTCGGCGCCGCCCGGTGTCAGCACGAAATCGCCCACGCGCTCGAGGGCGCCCACTTGCAGGCCGATCTCCTCTTGAGTTTCGCGGATGATGGTTTCCTCCGCGGTTTCGCCGGGGTCGCAGAGACCGGCGGGTATTTCCAGCATCACCGGATCCATTCCAGCCGCCAGCGCTGGCAGCCGGAACTGCTCCATCAGAACCACGGCGTCGGCGTCGGGGTCGTAGGGCAGCAGGGCTGCGGCCTCGCCGCGCCGGAACACTTCCCAGGTCCGGACCCCGGACATCGCGCCGTCGAACCGCCGGTGCCGGAAACGGACCACATCCAGGGCGAACCGACCGGCATAGACCCGGTCCTCCGACAGGATCTCAACGTCGGGCCCGGATGGGATCGGCGGGAATTGGCGTGCTTGCATCGCGCACTCATAACGGAGACCGGCTTGGCCGCCCACCCCGCCGGGGGAAACCGCGCCCGAGCGTCATCGGGCCGCCGGGTCGCCGCCCGGCGCGGCCGAGCGCATGCGGTCGGGCGCGCTACGCGGCGACCGCGCCCACCAATTGTCGAAGGCGCGCGGCCCCTGCCGGACCCTTGACCGCCTCGCGCCAACTCGCTTCCGCGACCCGCTGATGCGCGGCGATCGCTTCATCGGAAGCGGTCACCATGGCGACCCCGGTCTGCGCGCTCGGATGCGCATCGGTGTGGAACGGGTTGATCGCGAGGCTGGCCCGGTCGCGGGACCGCAGCACCTTGAAGGTGGAACTCGGCTCGGCCCCCGCGAGCAGGCCGAACTGCAATCCCATCGGCTCGCTTTCCATGATCGACGCGATGTTCTCGATCTCGGTCGCCGCGACCTGCCGGCAGATCCGGCGCAGGCGATCGGATGCCGGCAGGTCCGCCGCCACACCGAGCGCCAGCAGCCTTTGGATGGCGGTTGCCGACATGATCGCGATGATGCTCGGACGGCGCAGCGCATACATCCGCTTGCGCGCCGTCAGGATGCCGAGCACCTGCTCCGTCATCGCCCGCACCGAGCCCCGGTCGCCCGCCGATTGCTCCGCCACCTCGTCGAACGCCTCTGCGAGCGCCGCGTCGTAGACGTCGGACGTCGTCAGGTAGCAGAGCGGGCCAGCCACTTGCAGGATCTGCTCCGACGTTTCCTCGATCTGCCGCACACGCTCGAAATACCCCACCGGGCGGTTGTAGTATTCGACCCCGATGCCCAGCAGAGAGAGCGGCGAGATGTTCAGCAGCTCGGCCAGACGCTGGATCGTGTCCAGCTTGATGACCTCGCCCTTCTCGTACCGGTAAAGAGCGGCGCGCGACACGCCGAGACGGGCCGCGATCTCCTCGGCCCGAAGGCCGGATTCGAGACGATAGGCGCGGAGTTGCTGGCCAATTTCGGTAAAGCGCATCAAACCATCCGAGGTTGAGCCGCCAAGGAGGAGAACATACGGCCGCGAGAGCATCCCAGAATCAATCCACTGCTAAGTCTACGGAAACCGGACCGGAAACTCAATCAATGGTCACGCTGTGCGACTCGATGTCTAAGAATGCGACTCTGGGCGGGACTACACTGGTCCGGCCAGACGTGGGATGACAATGGAATGTAGCAACATCGGGGTGTTATCATCCGAATAGGACCGGAACCACGCCCGCCGGCGGCCGGATTGATGGAGCGGTGCCTGCTCGGCTTGCTGCTGGGCGGGATTGCGCTCGGCTGCATCCTGGTGCTCTGGCCGTTCTTCTCCTGCATTTTGTGGGCCGCGATTCTCGTTTTCACGACCTGGCCCGTCTACGAGCGCCTCCGGGTGAATTTGAAACTCCGACGGGCTGGGGCGGCCGGGGTGATGGTCGCCCTGACGGCCGTGGTCATCGTGCTGCCCCTCGCGCTCGCGGCGCCCACCAGCGGCGAGGACGTCGCGCATTTGCGCAACCTCGCCGAGGGCCTGATGCGCGGCGGTCTGCCGGCCGCGCCGGTTTGGGCACGCACCGTCCCTGTTCTCGGAGTCTGGGTCGCTTCAATATGGGACCATTGGGCGGCCGACCTGTCGGCGCTCGGGGAGGTCGTACGCCCCTATCTCGGCCTGCTGATCGAAGGCGGCTTCAGCCTGTTGCTCGGCCTCGTCAACGGCGTCGTGCTCTGCGCGCTCTCGCTGTTCATCGCCTTTTTTGTCTACCTGCACGGCGCGATCCTCGCCGCCAAACTCGAGGGCATCGTCCGCCGCGTCGCCGGCGGACCCGCCGAGCGGTTGATCGCCGTCACCGGCGCCATGATCCGCGGGACGGTTTACAGCATTCTCGGCACCGCCATCCTCCAGGGCGTGCTGACCTGGTTCGGCTTGTGGGTTGCCGGCGTGCCGCGCGCGGTTACGCTCGGCGTCATCGTCGCCTTCCTGTCGGTCCTGCCGATCGGGGCCCCGGTGATCTGGGTGCCCGCCGCCCTCTGGCTGCTGACGATCGGCAGGACGGGAGCCGGCATCTTCCTGTTCGGCTACGGCTTGGTCGTGATTACCGGCACGTACTACGTGGTGCAGCCCTGGCTCGTCGCGCGCGGTGCGCAACTTCCCTTTCTGCTGACCGCGCTCGGCGTGATCGGCGGCGCGCTGGCCTTCGGCCTGCTCGGGATTTTTCTCGGGCCGGTGTTGCTCGGCGTCGGGTACACCCTTGCCAATGAGTGGATCAGCCCCGCCCGGCCGGCGCTGTTGCGGGCTCATGAGGAAATGAAGCCTCACGACCTGCCTTGATCCTGGCGGTTACGCGAGAGCCGACCCATATGGCCGCCATCGGGTTGAACAACGAGAGGCAGGGCCAACTCGCAATAGATGTTGCTCTTCGTCGTTTCGCGCATCTTGCAGGCGCTTCCGGTATTCCTCTGCGTCGTCCTGGTCGCCTTCGTCCTGTTCGCGTTCGTGGGCGATCCGGTGCTGATCATGCTCGGCCAGAACTACACGGAGGCACAGCGCGCCGCGACGGCCCATAGGCTCGGCCTCGATCAGCCCCTTATCATTCAATACTGCCGCTATGTGTGGGCAACGCTGCACGGCGAATTCGGCGTCAGCTACCGGCTTTCCCGCCCGGTCGCGGCCCTGCTCGCCGAGCGCCTGCCGGCAACGGCGGAACTCGCGATAACGGCCACCTTGCTCTCGGTCGCGGTGGGCGTGCCGCTCGGCGTGTTCACCGCCGTCCATCGCCGCCGCCGCGTTGCCGGCATTCTGCTTTCGATCTGCCTCGTCGCGCTCTCCGTACCGACCTTTCTGCTCGGCACGCTCCTGATACTCGTCTTCAGCGTCGGCCTTCACTGGTTGCCGAGTTTCGGGCGGGGCGCGGTGGTGCATATCGGCTGGTGGAGCACGGGCCTGTTGACCGCATCCGGCCTGCGTTCCCTCGTGCTGCCCGCCGCCACGCTCGGCCTCTACCAGAAATCACTGATAACCCGCCTGACCCGCGTCGAGATGTTGGATGCGCTCGGAACCGAGCACATCCGCTTTGCCCGCGCGCGCGGATTGCCGCGCCGATCGATTTATGTGACGCATGCCGGACGGAACGCCCTCGTGCCGATCGTGACACTGGCCGCACTGCAATTCGGTGGCGTGCTGGCGTTTTCGATCGTGACCGAATCGGTGTTTCAATGGCCTGGCCTCGGATTGCTGTTCATCCAGTCCTTGGGGGCGGCCGACATTCCCGTTCTGGCCGCGTATCTGATCCTGACCGCCGCGATCTTCCTCACGCTCAATCTCGCCGTCGATCTGTCTTCCACGCTGATCGATCCCCGCCTGCGCTCCTCCTTGCGCGGCTTTCCGCCCGCGCGCGACCGATGAGGGCTCCGCCTCCACTCGCTTTCGCTCTCCTTCTATTGTTCGTGATGGCCGCGATCGGGGCGCCGCTGCTGGCGCGGCAGAACCCGTCCGATCTGGCCGGCCTCGACCTGATGAACAGCTTCATTCCACCCGTCTTTGCAGGCGGCTTGTGGTCGTTTCCGCTCGGCACCGATGACCAGGGGCGCGACATCCTGTCGAGCATCCTCTGGGGTACGCGCATAAGTTTGGGCGTTGGCTGCCTCGCAACGGCGCTTTCGACCGGTATCGGCCTGACCGCCGGCCTGGCCGCCGGTTATTTCGGTCGCGTCACCGACGCCGTGCTGATGCGCTTTGCCGATATGCAACTGACCTTTCCGGCGCTGCTGGTCGCATTGCTGGTCGACGGCTTGCTGCGCACGGCGCTGCCACGCGGGGCCCAGGACGCAACAGCGTTCGCGGTGCTCGTCTTTTCGATCGGCATCAGCAACTGGCCGCATTTCGCGCGCATGGCGCGGGCCGCGGCCAGGATCGAGGCGGAAAAAGAGTACGTGCTGGCTGCGCGACTCGTCGGCCGTTCCGCGCCCGCGATCCTCACCGCGCATATCCTGCCGAACCTCTCCGGCACGGTGCTCGTTCTCGCAACGACCAATCTGGCGGCCGCGATGATCGCCGAAGCGACGTTGTCCTTTCTCGGCATCAGCTTCTCGCCGGCGCAGCCCTCGCTCGGCACCCTGGTTCGCTTCGGCAGCGCCTTTCTGTTCAGCGGCGAATGGTGGCTGACGGTTGTCCCGGGCGCAGCCCTCGTTCTGCTCGTCTGGTGCGTCAACCGGCTCGGCGACTGGATGGGCGACGCGCTCAATCCGAGGCTCCGGTGACCCCGGCTCTCGAATTAAGCGAACTGGTGGTCACGCTCGACGGGCCTGACCGGACCGCGTTGCGGGCGCTGGACCGGATCTCGCTTTCCGTGGCGCCCGGCGAGATCCTCGGTCTGGTCGGAGAAAGCGGGGCCGGCAAGTCGCTGACCGGCAGCGCCGTCTCCGGGCTGATGCCCGCCGCGGCCCGGATCGCCGCAGGCGAGATACGGGTGGACGGAACCCGGATCGACAATCTGCCGCGTTCCGCGCTGCGGCGCCTGCGCGGGCGGCGGATCGGCGCCATTGTTCAGGACGCGCTGTCGGCGCTCGATCCGCTCTACAGCGTCGGGGACCAGCTCGCCGAGACGATCGCGACCCATTCCGGGGCCCGAAGCTGGGCGGAAGCGCAGGCGCGAGCCGTCGCATGGCTCGGGGCGGTTGGCATTCCGGCTCCCGAGATCAACGCCCGCGCCTTGCCGCAGCAGCTTTCCGGCGGCATGCGGCAACGAGTCGTGGTGGCGCTCGCCCTCTGCGCCGGCCCGTGCCTCGTCATCGCCGACGAGCCGACGACGGCGCTCGACCCTTCCGTGCAGGCGCAGATCATCGACCTGATGATGCGGCAGGCCCGCCGGGAGAACACCGCCTTTCTGCTCATAACCCACGATATGGGCATCGTTGCGGAGGCCGCCGATCGGGTCGCCGTGATGTATGCCGGTCGCATCGTCGAAACGGGGGCGGTCGCGGATGTGCTGGCGCGACCGAAACATCCTTACACGCGGGGATTGATCGGAAGCATCCCCGCCTTGTCGGAACGGGTCGCACGCCTGCACCAGATCGAGGGTTCGATGCCGCGTCTCGGCTTCCCGTCGCCAGCTTGCCCGTTTGCGCCGCGTTGTCCGCGGGTCTTCGGCCGTTGCCGCAGCGAGCGACCGGAGCTGATGGCAGCCGAGCGTGGAGAGGTCGCGTGTTGGCTCTGGCCGGCGGACGCCGACGCGCCCCAGCCGCAGGGGGCGACCGCCGATGCTTGATGCGCTGGTCGAGGCGGAGCGGGTCAGCAAACGCTTCGACCAACCGGCTTCGCCGGTGCGGTTCGGTTTGCCGCTCCGGCCGAAGCCGCGCTTCCACGCGGTTGCGGACGTCTCCTTCCGGATCGGGCGCGGCACCACGTTCTCACTGGTCGGAGAGAGCGGCTGCGGCAAGACGACGCTGGCGCGGATGGCAGTCGGCCTGCTGCGTCCGTGTGCCGGCGCGATCACGTTCGAGAAACGAAATGTCGCCGAGTCCGGTCGCGCCGCAAAGGGCCGGATGAACATGGTGTTTCAGAACCCGCACGCATCGCTCAATCCGAGCTGGCGGGTGCGCGACATCATCGGCGAGCCGCTCCTAGCTTTCGGTCTCACGCCGACCCGGAAAGCGGCGGCGGAGCGTGTGGCGGAGTTGCTGGATCAGGTCGGATTGTCGTTTCGCGACGGCGCGCGTTACCCGCACGAGTTCAGCGGCGGCCAGCGCCAGCGCATCTCTATCGCGCGCGCGTTGTCGAGCAATCCGGCGTTCCTCGCCTGCGACGAGCCGACGAGCGCGCTGGATGTGTCGGTGCAGGCGCAGGTGCTCAACCTGCTGCGCGATCTGCAAGACCGGCTCGGGCTGACCTATCTTTTCATCAGCCACAATCTCGCAGTGGTGCGGCATATGTCGGATGTGCTCGCCGTCATGTATTGCGGGCGCATCGTCGAGACCGGACCGAGCGAAGATGTGTTCCGGGCGCCGTTGCATCCCTACACGCGGCTGCTGCTCGACACCGTTCCGGATCTGAGCCGCATCGGGCGGCCACACGGCGTGTTGCGCGGAGAGCCGCCCAGTCCAATGGCGCCGCCATCGGGCTGCGCGTTCCACCCCAGATGCCCGCTGGCCAACGAACGCTGCCGTTCCGAGCGGCCGGCGGAAACGACGGTCGGCGCGATTCGCGTTGCCTGCCACGCGGTCGCCGAAGGCCGCGCCGGCGGATGACGCAGAACGATGCGCTGCGGGTGCGCCGGGGCGCGGAGGCGCAGGCGCTCGGGATGGACGCCGAGGAGATCGCCTGCCGCGCGCTGGTCGCGGAAGGCTGGACAATACTCGGGCGGCGGCTGCGCACACAGGCGGGAGAGATCGACGCGGTGGCCGAGCGCCGCGGCCTGCTCGCGATCGTCGAGGTCAAGGCGCGGCCGACGCTCGCGCGCGCCGCCTCCGCGCTCACCGACCGGCAGCGGTCCCGGCTGCTGGCCGCCGCGGAGAGCCTGCTCGCCGCTCATCCGGACTGGGGTGCGGCGGGCGTGCGGTTCGACGTGCTGCTGGTGGACCCTGCGGGGCGGGTCCGCCGGATCGCCGACGCGTTCCGCATCAGCTGACACCAGGGGTCGCGAACCCGTTTCGCGCCGGTCCGGCGATCCGCCGCAACGATCAGGATGGGTCGGCAGCGAGGCCGGTGCGCAGATAAAGCTCGGACAGAAGGACTCGGAAGCCGATGCTTTCCATCACCAGTTCCCCGCCGGCTGCGAACTCCTCCACACGCTCCGGCCAGGAGCCGTCTTCTGCCCTCCGCAATAGTTCGGCGCCGACGCCCGTGCTGCTCAGCACAAGAACCTCCCGGACGCTCGGGATGCTGGTGTACGCCCAAACATTGGACCAGGTATCCGCCTGATTGCTCGGCGACGTGATTTCGACCAGCAGCAAGGGCCGATCCAGGGTCGCCTGTCCCGGACGCACCGGCGAGCACGTGACGCCGAGATCGGGAATCCGCACGTTATGGGCGGACAGCAGGCGCGGGACGACGCCCGGGTTGGCCACGATCTCGCAATCGGGACGGTGATGCCGCAGGTGATTGCGTATGAGACTGCCGAGCTCGCTTTGCAGCAAGCCATGCACGGGGGAGGCCGGCGCCATCGCCCGCGGCAGGCCGTCCACGAGTTCATAACGGAGCCCGTCCGCGGCATCCCAAGCCAGAAATTCCTGGACCGACATCCGCAGCGGCACTTTGGCGGTCGCGCTCATACGCTTTTGTACCACGCCACCCGGCGTCCCGCATCGGGCGCCGTCGAAAGCGCATCCTATGCCGCGCGGCCGGGCATGCGGTGACGGAAGGCGAGAGCCTCGGCCACGTCCACCCTTCGCACCGTCCCGGATCCGGCGAGATCCGCGATGCTGCGCGCGACCCGGAGCACCCGTGTGTAGCCACGTGGCGAGAGGCGAAGGCGATCCATGGCCTGCTCGGCGAGGTTCAGCGCATCGGGGTGCAGCGCCATCGCGCGCGGGTCCGCCTCGGCGTTGCTGGCTTCGCCCTCGTTCGCGTCGGCGCGGGCGCGTCCGGTCTGGCGGGCATGGCAAACCCGCGCGGCCACGGCGGCACTCGGCTCGCCGCGCGGCGCCCGCGCCAACTCCGCCGCCGAGGCGGGCTGAACCTCGACCACCAGATCGATGCGATCGAGCAACGGGCCGCTGATCCGCATCTGGTAGTCCTCGCCGCATCGGGGCGCTCGCCCGCACTCCCTTGCCGCGTCGCCGAGGAAACCGCAGCGGCAAGGGTTCATCGCCGCGACGAGCTGGAACCGCGCCGGATAGGTGACGTGGGCCAGTGCCCGCGCAACCGTCGTGCGGCCGGTCTCGAGCGGCTGGCGCAAGGCTTCCAGCGCCTGTTTCGGGAATTCCGGCAATTCGTCGAGAAACAGCACGCCGCGATGGGCGAGCGATACCTCGCCCGGCTTGGCGCGGGCGCCGCCCCCGGTGAGGGCCGCCTGCGACGCGCTGTGATGCGGCTCGCGGAACGGCGGCCGCATCACGAGCCGTCCGCCGTCGAGCTGCCCCGCGACGCTGTGGATCATGCTGACCTCCAGCGCCTCGCGCGGCGTCAGATCCGGCAACAAGCCGGGCAGCCGCGCCGCGAGCATCGACTTGCCGGCGCCGGGCGGCCCGACGAACAGCAGATTGTGGGCGCCGGCCCCGGCAATTTCGAGCGCGCGCTTGGCGCTTTCCATGCCGCGCACATCCGCCAGATCGGGGCAGGAACCCGCCGCGGCGATGCCGGCCGGGTTCGGCGGCTCCAGCACCTGAGTGCCCCGGAAATGGTTGATGAGCGCGAGCAGGCTAGAGGGCGCGAGCACCTCGATGCGTCCGGCCCAGGCGGCTTCGCCGCCCTGATCGGCGGCGCAGATCAGCCCCAGATCCCGGCCGGAAGCGCCGATCGCCGCCGGCAGCACGCCCGCGACCGGGTTGAGCGTGCCGTCCAGCGACAATTCGCCGAACGCCGCGTAGCCGGCGATGTCCTCGCGGGAGACGATCTCCATCGCGCCCAGCACGGCGAGCGCGATCGGCAGATCGAAATGCGACCCTTCCTTCAGCAGGTCGGCGGGTGCCAGGTTGATGAGGACGCGCTTCGGGGGCAGCGCCAGCCCCATGGAGGCGAGCGCCGCCCGGACCCGTTCGCGCGCCTCGCCGACCGCCTTGTCCGGCAACCCGACCACCAGGAAGGCGGGCAGGCCGGAGGAAATCTGCACCTGAACCTCGACCGGCACCGCCTCGATCCCGGAAAAGGCAAAGGACTGGACGCGCGTGATAACGGTCATCGGAACGCGGCCGAGACTGCCCCGCAGAGGTGAAGAAGCGGAAAAGGGCGCTCAGAAGCCGGTGCGCTGCCCGAGCACCCGCAAGGTCAGCACGGTCACCAGCATCGCGACCACGACGGCGGTCAGCCCCCAGCGCATCCACATATAGCGCAGCGGGACCAGGCCGTGCCGGGTCGCGCGATGTTCGGTGATCGCCGTGCCGATAAAGCCGCCGATCAGCAGGCAGAGGCCGATCCATGACGGCAGCGCCAAGGTGCTGAACAGCGCCGCCCATCCAACGAGCGCCGGTATCACCCCAAGCGTGAGACGGAGCCGTTCCGCCCGGGCGCTTTGCGCCAGGCCGCCCTCCGGCTGCCCGAGCGCGAAGCCCCAATGCACCGCGCCGAGAAAGGACAGCACGACCGCGCCGTACCCCATCAAGCCCCACAGCATGGCCTGGGCGCGGGCCGGGTTGACCACGATGGCGCCGAGGCCGCAGACGACGAAGGGGATCAGCCCGGCAATCCCGAGCAGGATCGCGAGCAGGGGCAGGCGTTGGTTCATCGTGGCCTCGCAGCATCTCCTGGCGCGCCTGCTGTAGCCGATCGGGCGCGGCGTCCCAACCCCGGCGAGCGCGCAATGGGCCCGGGACGGCGCGGCGGCGCCGATCGGCAGGCAGCCGCTTCACATGGCCTCGCCGGACCCAGCACCCGGGTTCGGGATCGCGGGCGGGCGGGGTATGGTCGCGGTTCCGCCTGCATGCAGAGGAGCGAACGCCGCCGCAATGAGCCTAGCGATCGAGATCGTCTTCATTCTGGTTCTCATCGTGCTGAACGGGCTATTCGCCATGAGCGAACTCGCGCTCGTGTCGGCCCGCCGCGCCCGGCTGCTCGTGATGGAGAGCAAGGGTGCGCGCGGGGCGGCGGTCGCGCGGGCGCTCGCCGAAGACCCGCAGCGCTTCTTCCCGACCGTGCAGGTCGGCATCACGCTGGTGGGCATCCTCGCCGGCGTGTTCGGGGGCGCGCGCATCGCGGCGCATATCGCGATCTTCCTGGAGCGCTTGCCCGGGCTCGCGCCGTTCGCGGAATCCACCTCGCTCGCGCTGGTGGTTGTCGTCATCACCTATCTCACGATGATCTTCGGGGAATTGGTGCCGAAGCAGCTGGCATTGCGCTTTCCGGAAGCGATCGCGGCCCGGGTTGCCAAGCCGCTCGCGCAACTGGCCTCGGTTGCAAGCCCGGTCGTCTGGGTTCTGAGCCGTTCATCGGCGCTGGTCATGCGGCTGTTCGGACTGCAGCGCCAGCAGCAGAAGACGATCACGGAGGAGGAGCTGAAGGCGCTGCTCGCGGAAGGCGCGCAGGCCGGCGTCCTGGAAACGGAGGAGCGCGACATGATCGAGCGCATTCTCCGCCTCGCCGACAAGCCGGTGCGGGCGATCATGACGCCGCGCACCGAAATCATCTGGATCGACCGCAACGACTCGCGCGCCGATATCATCGAAACGCTGACCACCGCGCCCTATTCCCGTTTCGTCGTCTCCGAAGGCGAGGTCGACAATGTCGTCGGCGTCGTGCAGGCCAAGGAGTTGCTGGATCGCATTCTCACCGGTGGCGAGCTGTCGGTTCCGGCGGCGCTACGGCAACCGCTCGTCGTTCCGGATTCGGTGAGCGCGCTCGATGCGCTGGAACGGCTGAAGGCGGATCCGTTCGGCCTCGCATTGGTGATGGACGAGTACGGAAGCTTCGAGGGCGTGGTCACGGCGGCCGACGTGCTGGAAGCGATCGTCGGCGATCCGGCGGACACGTCGCCGTCCGCGGAGTCGGGCCCGCTCGGCGACGACGCCGCGATCGAGATCGATGGCCTGATGCCGGTCGACGAGTTGAAGGCCCGGCTCGGATTGCCGGCTCTGCCGTCGGAAGGCACCTACTACACGCTCGCCGGCCTGCTGCTGGCCCTGCTCCGGCGGGTGCCGCAGGCCGGCGACCGCATCATCTTCGCGGGCTGGCGCTTCGAAATCCTCGCCATGGACGGACGCCGCGTCGACAAGGTGCGGGCGACGCGGGAGCCCGCCGTCGCTGGTCGCCGCTGAAAGCGGGCCCGTGCGGCGGCCGCGATCAGCTCTCGGCCAGGCCGCCGCGTTTGGCCAGCGGCGGCACGAATTGCGGTTCGGTGTCCCAGGGAAACAGGATCCAAGTGCTCTGCGACACTTCGGTGATGTAGGAATCGACCAGCGGCCGGCCGGCCGGCTTCGCATACACCGTGGCGAAATGCGCCCGCGGCATCAGCCCCCGCACCGTTCGCGCGGTGACGCCGGTATCCACGAGATCGTCGATGATGAGGAATCCGGTGCCGTCACCGGCCGCGCTCGCGGGCTTGGTCACGACCGGAAGCCCGCGATCCTGCTCCTCATAGGTCACCACCGACACGCTCTCGACCAGCCGGCAATCGAGTTCGCGCGCGATGATCGCCGCCGGAATGAGGCCGCCCCGCGTTACCGCGACGATGCCGGCGAACGGCCCCTTGTCCATCAGCCGCCAGGCGAGCGCACGCGCGTCGCGATGCAGTTGGTCCCAGGTGACGGTGTAGTAGTGCGCCGCCATCAGAACAGCCGCCCACCGTTCGGCAGGTGAAAGTCGGGGCGAATCAGCACCACCGCGCCGTCCTCGTCCGGCAAGCCGAGCGTCAGCACGTCGCTGATGAACGGACCGATCTGCCGGGGCGGAAAGTTCACCACCGCGCAGACCTGGCGGCCGATCAACTGATCCGGCTTGTAGTGCACGGTGATCTGCACCGATGAGCGCCGGATCCCGATCTCCGGTCCGAAATCGATCTGCAGTTTGTAGGCGGGCTTGCGCGCCTCGGGGAACGGTGTCGCATCGACAATGGTGCCGACCCGGATATCGACGCGCAGGAAATCCTCAAACGCGATGGTCTCGGCCATGTCGCTCGTGCCTTCCCCGCGTCCTGCTACGGCGGAAGGCAGATGAAGCGGAGCCAGGACCGTTTGGCAACCGGATTTGCGCGCCGCACCGATCAGGCGCCGCGCGCCGGGGTGAACGCGTTGAAGGTAATCAGCGTGTAGGTGTCCCGCACGCCGGACAGCGCGTGCACCCGTTCGGTGACGAAGCGGCCCGGGTCCTGATCGGTTTCGAGGTAGAATTTGCCGAGCAGGTCGAACTGGCCGGAGGTGGAGTAGAGTTCCGACAATTCCTCGATCGAGTCGGCGGCCTCCTGCGCCACCGCGTAAGCCTGGCCCAGCTCGCACTTGATCTGCACGAAGATCGCCCGCATCGGCGCACACTCCTCTGAGCGCGGATGCGACATAGCGCGGGCGGCTTCGGAGCGCTACGCCGGACCACCTAACGGAAACCGCGCCGCCACGACGAATGGCCGGTCCGGCCCGGCTTGCGTGAACAAGCAGAGATCCTGGACCCGGCGCGGCCGCGCGAGGGCCGCCGCGAAATGCGCCTCGGCGCGCGCCCGCCAGACGGCGATCTGCTGCTCGCCGAGGCGGCTCGTTAGGGTCATGTGGAAGAACCATTCGCTGAACACGTAAGGGTAGCCCCAGCGGCGAAGCATCGCTTCCTGCTGCGGCGACAATCCGCCGCTTCGCCGTCCCGCAAGCTCCTGCTCATCCGGCGGCGCCCGGAACCCATCCAGCGTCTCCACGGCCGCGTCGGCCAGGGCCTGCAAGGCGGGGCAGGGGGCCGTCTCGCGTAGCGCCAGGAAGCCGCCGATGTTCCGAACGGCGAGCGGAGGCAGTTCGAACGGCGCCAGCGTGCGCGCGAGGCGCTCGCTCGCCCGGCAAAGCCCGGGCCAGTCCCGCCCTGTCGCCAGCCGCATGGGCGGCTTCAACGTCGCATGGAATCCGTACCGGCTTGCCTCCCCGGTGATGGCGGCGAGACAGGGGAAAGCCGGGCCGGCCACCCGCGCGTCGGTTTCCGCGTCGCGTCCGAGCCAGGCCGCTCCGGCCACCGCCAGAAGATCGTCCGGCCGCGGCGCATAATAGACGGCGACGCGCGCTTCCGGGGTCACGCGACCCGCTCGCCGGCCCGCCACACCGCACGGATGATCGGCAATCCTTCGTGCAGCCGGACACGCACGAGGTCGGCCCGGCAGCCGGCGGCAATCCGGCCCCGGTCGGCGAGGCCCGCGATCCGGGCCGGCCGATCGGATATCAGCGCGATGGCATCGGGCAGCGGCCTGCCGTTCGGTCCGGCGGCGGCAAGAAACGCCGCTTCGGCAAGGCTCGCCGGCACGTAGTCGGAGGCGAAGGCATCGACGGCACCGGCCCGCAGCAGGTCGGCCGCACGTACATTCCCCGAATGCGACCCGCCGCGCACGATGTTCGGCGCGCCCGCGATCACGTCCATCCCGGCCCGCTTGGCGGCCTCGGCGGCGGCCAAGGTCACCGGGAACTCGCTGATGCGGATGCCGTCGGCGGCGTTGCCGGCGATCTCCTCCTCGGTCCGGTCGTCGTGGCTGGCGATCGCGACCGAACGCCCGGCCACCCGCGCAAGCAGGCTTTCGCGATTTGGCCCGCGCAGACGCGCGCGCTGCTGGCGGAGTTCCGCGATCCGGCCCTCGATGGCCTCGGGGCTGTACCCCTCCCGGCGTTTCAGGCTCGTGTAGTAGCGCAGATCGGCATACTGGCCGACGCCCGGGCTATGATCCATCAGACTGACCATGCGCAGCCGCGTGTGGTCCGCGACCGCATCGAACAATTCCACCACGCCGGCCGCCGGCTGCTCGCAGCGCAGATGCAGGAAGTGTTCGGATTTCAGCAGGCCGGTATCGGTCAGCGCGTCGAGATCGGCGATGCCGTCCCGGAACGTCTGCGCCCGGCCCTCATCGAAGCCGAGATCGCCGAGACACAGCGCATCGAGAACGGTGGTCACCCCCGCCGCCGCGCACTGCGCATCATGCATCACCAGCGCGGAGCGGGACGGCCAGCGGGCATTGCTGCGGGGCTGCGCCTGGCGCTCGAGATTGTCGGTGTGGAGGTCCACGATGCCCGGGATCAGGTAGTCGCCGTCGCAGTCGAGCGCCGACGCCGACGCGGACCGCCCGGTTCCCACTTCCGCGATCACGCCGCCGCGCACGACCACGGTGCCGCGGATCAGCGAGTCCGGGAGCACGATCGCGGCGCCCGTCAGGATAAGCTCGTCGGTCAAGAAGGTGGGTTCCGCCCCCGCGACTGTACGGCTCGAGACATAGGTGACACGACGTTCCGGACACATGGGTAACACCTCCGCCCTGATGCATGCATCAGGGCGGAGGTGTTGATGCCGTGGAAAGCGTGTTCGGTCATGGAAGAGCGCCTCCGCTTCGTCGCCCGTCTCCT
>JAFAXA010000003.1 GCA_019241425.1 Acetobacteraceae bacterium
ACGGCACCATGGCGCGGCTGCCGGATCTCGTCGCCTTCGCGCAACGCTTCAACCTCAAGCTCGGCACGATCGCCGACCTGATCGCCTATCGCCGCCGCACGGAGCGGCTGGTGCGCAAGGTCGAGGAGGGCGTGATCCGCGGCGCGGCGGGCGGCGACTGGAGGGTGATCGTCTACGCGAACACGGTGGAATATGCCGAGCACGCCGTTCTGGTGAAGGGCGACATCCGGACCGGTGAGCCGGTGCTTGTCCGCATGCATGCCGGCGACCTGCTCGAAGATCTCACGGGCGGGGCGCACGCCGTTTCGCTTCGCAAATCGATGGAGATGATCAACCGGGCCGGCGCGGGCGTCGTGGTGATCATCCGCGAGCAACGCCCGACCGCGCTCTCCGAACGGGTGCGCAAGCTCGCGGGCGCCGCCCGGCCGCAGCACGAATTGCGGGATTACGGCATCGGCGCGCAGATCCTGCTCGATCTCGGCATCCGCGACATGATCCTGCTGTCGAACACGCGCCGCACGATCATCGGCATGGAAGGGTACGGCCTCCGGATTGTCGATCAGCAGCGGATCGGCGATGACTGACGGCTCCGCATGAGCACGATCGACGCTCCGTTCCCGGCCGCGCCGCCCGTTCCCGGCCCGCCGCCGCACCTGCTGGTGGTGCGCGCGCCGTATTACCGCGCGGTGGTCGACGGCCTGACGGACGGCGCCCACCGCATCCTGCGCGAGGCCGGCGCGAGTACGGAGTTGCTCGACGTCGCCGGTGCATTCGAATTGCCGCAAGCGATCCGGCTGGCGCTGCGGGGCAGCACGCGGTTTGACGGCTACGTCGCGCTCGGCTGCGTGATCCGGGGCGAAACGGACCATTACGAGTACATTTGCCGGGAGGCGATGGCCGGGTTGATGAACGTGGCGCTGACCTTCGGGCTTGCGCTCGGCGCGGGCTTGCTGACGGTGGACACGCTGGCGCAGGCCGAGGCGCGGTCCGGCCTCAACGGGCACAACAAGGGGGCCGAGGCGGCGGTGGCAGCGCTCGTGCAGATCAACGCCGCCCGTCGTCTGGGCGCCGCTTGATGGCGGGGCAGGCGACGCGCCGGGCCGGTCGCGGCGGCAAGCCCGCGGGTCGCGCCCGCACCGCGTCCCGAGTCGCGGCGGTGCAGGCGCTATTTCAAAGCGAACAGGCGCAGGATAGCCCCGAGGCGGTGATCGACCAGTTCGTGCGACATCGCCTCGGCGATCTGCCGGGCGCGAGCGGCTTCGAAGAGGGGCGCGTGCCCGAGGCGCAGGTGCAACTCTTTGCCCGCATCGTCCGGGCGGCGGTTGCGCAGCAGGACACGCTCGACCGGATGCTTGCCGAGGCGCTGCCGGCCGAATGGCCGCTCGCCCGGATCGATCCCGTGCTGCGCGCCGTGATGCGCGCGGGGGCGGCGGAGCTCGCGATGAGCGACGGCCCGCCCGCGAAGGTCGTCATCAACGAATATCTCGACGTGGCGCACGGTTTCTTCGCCGCCGAGGAACCGCGCATGGCGAACGGCGTGCTGGACCGGCTCGCCCGGTTGCTGCGCCCCGGCGAATTTCCGTCGCTCGCCTGAGATGACGGCGCGGGCGGGCGAATTCGCGTTGATCGCCCGCTATTTCGCGCCGCTCGCGGGGGCGGGCGGCCTCGGTCTGCTCGACGATGCGGCCCTGCTGACGCCGCCGCCGGGCCGCGACCTCGTGCTGTCGGCCGACGCGATGGTCGGCGGCGTGCATTTTTTTGCGGATGATCCGCCCGATTTGGTCGCCCGCAAGCTCTTGCGCGTGAACCTGTCCGATCTCGCGGCGAAGGGCGCGACGCCGCTCGGCTATCTCCTCACCCTGTCAGCGCCGCGCGGCACGCCTGAGGCATGGTTCGCCGGCTTCGCGTCCGGTCTGGCGGCCGATCAGCGCGCGTTCGGCATCGCGCTGCTCGGCGGCGACACGACGGCAACACCGGGCCCGGTCTCGCTGTCACTGACCGCGATCGGTCATGTCGCGCCGGGCGGCATGGTGCAGCGTCGCGGCGCGCAGCCGGGCGACGGCATCTGGGTCACCGGCACGATCGGCGACGGCGCGCTCGGGCTGCTGGTCGCGCGAGGCGAGCTGCACGACTCGAGCGGCTACTTGCTCGACCGCTACCGGCTGCCGCGTCCGCGTCTCGGGCTCGCGATCGCCGGCATCGCATCGGCGGCCATGGATGTGTCGGACGGGCTTGTGCAGGATCTCGGCCATCTCTGCCGCGCTCCCGGTCTCGCAGCGGCGCTCGACGCCCGTGCCGTGCCGCGATCCGACGCGGCGCGGGCGGCCGGCGAGGACCGGCTCGCGACATGCCTGACCGGCGGCGACGATTACGAGTTGCTGCTCGCCGTGCCGGCCGCCCGGACCGGCGCGCTGCAAGCAGCTTCGGGCGCGAGCGGCGTGCCGGTGACCCGCATCGGCGCGTTCCGGCGCGGGCCGCCCGAGATTCGCGTGACGTTGGACGGCGCGGACATGAAACTCACGCAGGCGGGCTGGAGCCACTTCTGACGGCACTAGGCCGAAGATCTGGATTCGTTCCGGGTTCCGATCTAGAAGAAACAGATTACCATTGATACGCATGCCGTTCCGAGGGCAAAACGCCATTTGGCACCGGTTCAAGAGACGAAATCGCAATGTTATATCGCACGACCTCTTATCCGCTTAACATGTTGATGCACGACATCGGTCGTGGAGCGATTGGACTTCCTGAGTTGCAGCGCCCCTTTGTCTGGCCGAACGTCAAGATTCGCGATCTGTTCGACTCACTTTACCGGGGATACCCGTGTGGGTTTCTTCTACTTTGGGAAACCGGCGCAGACCTGAAAGGCATCGGCATCAATGGTAAGGACGAGTCACCAAGGCTCGCAATAGTCGACGGCCAACAGAGACTAACGTCGCTTTACGCAGTAATTACCGGAGCCGAGGTCGTTCGGGCCGACTATTCCCGCGAGCATATCCGTATTGCGTTCGATCCGTTGGCCGAGCGTTTCGAAGTGTCCAATGCGGCAACTGCTCAGGACCGTTCCTTTATCAGCAGTATCGCCGATCTTTGGCAACCCGGCGCTAACGTTTTCAGGGTGGTGGCCGAATATTTGGCCAAACTCGGTTCCGTACGCACGCTCACTGCCGCAGAAACGAACCGAATTCAGTCCGCGATCAGTCGATTGTTCGATGTTGCCCAGCATAAGTTTGACGCTCTCGTGTTGACTGCTGAAGCAGGCGTGGACACGGTTGCTGAGGTATTCGTGCGCATCAATGGTCAAGGAGCCAAGCTCAACCAAGCCGACTTTATTCTTACATTGATGTCAGTGTTTTGGGAGGAGGGCCGAAAGGACCTCGAAGCTTTCGCCCGAGCCGCATCTGGACCGCCCAATGGAAACCCCAGTCCAAAAAACTACTTTATCGAGCCCTCCCCGGATCAGATGTTGCGTGTGATGGTCGGTCTCGGCCTCAGGCGTGGCAAGCTCGATGCGGTCTATGCGGCACTCCGCGGTCGCGTGCCGACGAGTGGCGTTATCGATTCAGCCCGGCGAGAGGCTGGATTTGAGCGGCTCAAAGCCGCACGGGCAGCCACACTCAACATGAATCGCTGGCATCATTTTCTTAGCGCTCTTCCCCTTGCAGGCTATCGCTCGCACCGGATGATCACCTCGGATCTGGCACTTCTCTATGCCTATACCATTTACCTGACCGGCGTTGAGGAGGTCGGGATCGAGCCATC
>JAFAXA010000264.1 GCA_019241425.1 Acetobacteraceae bacterium
TCCATCCATTACGGCCGAGGTGCTGCCGCAGCCGGTCTCCTGCCCTCCTGAACGGACGGCGCGATCCTCCGGTTCCGGGTCGCGCGCGCCACGCAAGCGCCCGCTACGCCGCAGCAGCGTATCGCAAGCGTGGCGGCCCGATAACCCGGACTGATCGCGGGGCGGAGACCTGCATTTGCATCGGCCGGACCGGGCGCTGGGCGCCGGTCACCGCGACCGCCCTGTGGCGAGCTTCGGTTCTTAGTTCCCGAGGGTCCGGTCGACCGACCGGCCGAGACTCTGGGCGGGACCCTTGGGCGGATTGACCGCGTCGCTGATGCTCCGGCCGGCATTGTCGAGTTTTGTGCCCGCGCGCTCGGCTGGTCCCTCGCTGCACGCGGCGGCGGTGGCGAGGAACGCGCCAGCAACGAGCACCTTCAGAGCGGTCGATGGCCTCATGGGTCGTCTCCAAAATCGTGGAGCGGCGCGAACGTCTGATGACGCCCGGAGTTGCGCTCCTTCTTCCACGCCGCATCTCAGCCGAGCGGCGGGCCGGCAAAAGATGGATTGTCTTTTCCGGCCCTCCTGCAGACTCTAGCGTCGCCCCCGCCACCCAACGAGCGGCCGGATCGAGGAGGAAACGTTATGGACGCGGTCGAGACCCGAACCATCGCCCGGCTGACGCGGCGGCTCGTGCCCTTGCTCGTTCTCTGCTACTTCGCGGCGTATCTGGATCGCGTCAATGTGGGCTTTGCCAAGCTCGAAATGAGTCGCGCGCTCGGGTTGAGCGAAACGGTGTTCGGTCTTGGCGCCGGACTCTTCTTCCTGAGTTACTTCGCGTTCGAAGTGCCGTCGAACCTGGCGCTCGATCGATTGGGCGCGCGGGTCTGGATCGCCCGTATCATGCTCACCTGGGGGATACTATCAGGTGCAATGGCATTCACGCCGCACATCGCGGGGCTGACCGGGCTTTCGAATACGCAGACCTTCTACTTCCTGAGATTGTTGCTCGGGGCCGCCGAGGCCGGCTTTTTTCCCGGCATCATCCTGTATCTGACCCTGTGGTTTCCGGCGGTTTACCGCGCCCGCATCGTCGGCCTGTTCATGGCGGCCGTGCCGCTTTCCTCGGTTATCGGCTCACCGGTTTCCGGCTACCTGCTCGGCGTGTCGGGCTGGGGACTGGTGGGTTGGCAATGGCTCTTCATTCTCGAAGCCTTGCCGGCGATCCTGCTTGCGTTCGTGGTCCTGCTCTATCTCACGGATCGTCCCGCACAAGCGACGTGGCTTGCCGACGACGAGCGGGATTGGCTGACGGCAAGGCTCGAACAGGAATCCGCGCGGAGACGGCGCGTACGACATTTCACCGTCCTACAAAGTCTGACAAACGCGCGCGTACTCGGCTTGGCGCTCGTCTATTTCGGCACCGTCGCCGGTCTCTACGGCGTTGGCTTTTTCCTGCCCACCATCGTCAAAGGGTTTGGGCTGACCGATCTGCAAACGGGATGGGTGACCGCGATTCCCTACCTGTTGGGGAGCGTCGGCATGGTCCTGTTCACCCGCCACTCCGACAAGCATCTGGAGCGCAAAGGCCATATGGCATGCGCCTTGATCGTCGCCGCCGCGGGCTTTGCCGGTGCGGCGGTGGTCGATGCGCCGGTGCTGAAGATGGCGCTTCTCTGCCTCGGCTCGCTTGGCGTGTTCGGCGCCTTGCCGGTGTTCTGGACGCTCCCGACCGCATTTCTGACGGGCACGGCGGCCGCCGCCGGGATCGCGATCATCAACGCACTCGGCAATCTTGCCGGCTTTCTCGGACCCTTCGTGATGGGATGGCTGAAGGACACGACCGGCAGCTTCGGCAGCGGCCTGCTGGTCATTGCCGCCTGTGCGGTGGTTGCGTTGGTGGTGGTGCTGTTGTTGCAGCACGATCGGGCACTGGAGCGCGTCGTGCAATTGGAGGCGACCTGAACGTAAACCGTCCGGCCGGTCCTGCGCGGCGCGGTGTGCCGCGCTTCATCCGGGCTGCGAAACGGCGTCCGTCATCAGTTCGGCTTTCTGCATGATCTCGTCGAGCAACGACCAGATCAGGCCAGGTTCCATCGGAACGTCTGGGTCGTTGAGCAAGCGCTCGAGCTGGTCGAGTTTCGTCATATGGTCTTGATCAGACACGCCTCGCTCCAATACGCGTCGGCCTCATCACGCAATGGTAACTAAAACAAGCAAACGTCCAGATACTTGGATACGCACTCGCCGTTAAACAGAGATTGCGGAAACGCACTCACGTGGAAGAAAGCACGGCAGGCGCCAATGCCGGCGTCCTTGCTGCCGGATGAGATGGATTGCGGAACCGCAGATCTGCCTCCTCGGCGGCCTCGACAGACACGCCGAACAGCTCGGCCCGGGACGTGTAACTCACCGCCACCACCGGCCGCGCCTCCGGCAGCGTCAAAAATTGCCGCGCTTCGCCTTCCAGATCGAGCCGATCGCGAAGGTGGCGCCACTCGCCCCGGTCCGTATCTTCGACGAACATCGCAAGGATGCCGGGCCGCGCTCCGCTCAGTCGGGCCGGGGCGATCTGGGCCATCCGCCGCTTGATTGCGGTTGCAATCTCATCCTCTCTCCCCGCCCGCGCCGCCATCACGAACACACCATCGCCCCCGGCGGTGACGGAAAGATGGGCTTCGGGGCCGAATTCCCGCCGCAAACTCGAGAGCAGCCCCAGCTCGTCGGCCTGAGCGGCCGCAAGCAACAAGGGATCGAGCCGAAGCACGACGGCCGGGTCCTGAGCGGATCGTTGCCGGTCCGCGAGCATTCCCCTGATCTGCTCATGCAGTCTGGCGAGGCACGCGCCTTCGCCGTCCTGCTCGTGCAGCGTGCCGCGCAGGCCCTGCGGCAGCGTCATTTTCAGCAGGTACCGGCCGGGATGGGCGGAGAGCCAGGTTTGCAGATCCGGGTCGATGCGGTCGGCAAGACGGAACCAGGCGCCCCGGTGAACGCCGCGTCCTTCCTCGGCGGATATGACGTCGCACGCGACCTCCGCCTCGGCCCCGCCTCGGGTAATCAGAAGATCGAAATGCGCATCGTCCTCCAGCCCCGCGAACTGCACGCTGAAGCCGCGCGCGCGTTGTAAGGCGGCCGTTCGAAGCAGATGCAGAAGCGGAATGAGGGTGGCTTGGTCCCGCGTGGAGGCGGTGAGCAATTCGAGCAGCCGCTCCCGGCCTCGCGGACGCAGGGCCTCCGCCAGCCGGGCAGCATCGGCGGCGAGGGCAGCGACGCGCCGTTCGGCCGCTGTCGGCTCCCGGTTCAATCGGCGCCGCAATCCTTCAATGGCAAGCTCCGAAACGTGCCGCTGCAACAGCGCCTTGGCGGCGCGCGGCGCATGACCGGATTTCCGGGTGATCTCGGCGACGCGTTGCCGCCATCGGGTCTCCCCGATGAGAGCAACAAACGCATCGAGCGCTTTCAGGTCGGGGTTCAGGTGATCGGCTCCCATGCCCCTATTCTCCCTGCGAATCGCGCAAAACGAATAGTCAATGCTTTGTGAGCGTTAATAATTGTCGATTTTTTGTGACATACGCAAGCCTAATTCCGCGGCAGCCTGGCCGTTCCGGGAGCGTCAGGGTTTTGCGCCCGGTGGCGGAGCAGGTGATCGGCCAAGACGCAGGCAACCATCGCTTCTCCGACCGGAACCGCGCGGATGCCGACGCAAGGGTCGTGCCGGCCCTTCGTTACGACCTCGACCGGGTTGCCCTGCCGATCGACCGACTGGCGGGGCGCCAGGATCGAACTGGTCGGCTTCACCGCGAACCGGGCGACGACCGGTTGCCCGGTCGATATACCGCCGAGAATGCCGCCCGCGTGATTGGACCCGAACGCGACCGCGCCGTTCTCCGTTCGCATCTCGTCGGCGTTCTCTTCCCCGCGCAGCGCAGCCGTTGCGAAACCGTCACCAATCTCCACGCCCTTGACGGCGTTGACACTCATGAGCGCGGAGGCGAGATCCGCGTCGAGCTTGGCGTAGATCGGCGCCCCCAGACCCGGCGGCACGCCCTCCGCCACGATCTCGATCACGGCGCCGATCGACGATCCGGCCTTGCGGATTTCGCCGAGATAGGCTTCCCACGCCAGGGCAGCGGCTGAGTCGGGACAGAAGAACGGGTTTTCCTCGGTGGCCGACCAGTCCCACCGCGACCGATCGATCTGCTTCGAACCCATCTGCACGAGCGCCCCGCGCACACGGATATCCCGCCCCAAGACGAGCCGGGCGATCGCGCCGGCCGCAACCCGCATCGCCGTTTCCCGCGCCGAGCTGCGGCCGCCACCGCGATAATCCCGGATGCCGTATTTGAGTTCGTAGGTCAGGTCGGCGTGGCCGGGCCGGAAGCGGCTGGCGATGTCGCCGTAATCCTTCGAACGCTGATCGACGTTCTCGATCACCAATGCGATCGGCGTGCCCGTCGTCATCCCCTCGAACACGCCGGATAGGATGCGCACCGTGTCCGGCTCCTGCCGCTGCGTCGTGAAGCGCGACTGGCCTGGGCGGCGGCGGTCGAGCCATGGCTGGATGTCGGCTTCGCTCAATGGGAGGCGCGGCGGGCATCCGTCGACGACGCAGCCGATCGCGGGGCCGTGGCTTTCGCCCCAGGTCGTCACCCGAAACAGATGGCCGAAGCTGTTATGGGACATCGGCGCCGCGCTCAGCCCTCCGAGACGATCGCGATGTCCGGTGCAGCCGGGTTTTTCATGCCGACGACGTGATACCCGCAATCGACGTGATGAACCTCGCCGGTCACGCCCGAGGCGAGGTCCGACAGCAGGTACAGGCCGGCGCCGCCCACCTCCTCGATCGTGACATTCCGCCGCATCGGCGAGTTCAATTGATTCCAGCGCAGGATGTAGCGGAAGTCGCCGATGCCGCTCGCGGCCAGCGTCTTGATCGGACCGGCGCTGATCGCGTTGACGCGAATGCCGTCGCCGCCCAGGTCCGCCGCCAGATACTGCACCGACGCTTCCAGTGCGGCCTTCGCGATACCCATCACGTTGTAATGGGGCATGACCCGTTCGGCACCGAGATAGGAGAGTGTCAGCAGCGAACCGCCGGGACCCATCATCCGTGTCGCCCGCCGGCAAACGGCGGTGAACGAGTAGGCCGAGATGTCG
This sequence comes from Acetobacteraceae bacterium, assembly GCA_019241425.1. GTDB lineage: Bacteria > Pseudomonadota > Alphaproteobacteria > Acetobacterales > Acetobacteraceae > JAFAXA01. Next base: position 5,137 of record JAFAXA010000264.1, read on the forward strand.
AGGGCCTGAAGAAAAGCCTCCCTCGGCGTATCCAAATACCGGCCGCGGAGGTAAGATTTATCGGCAAAGCCGATTGCGTGGACGAGGAAATCCAGCCGATCCCATTGCCCGCCCAGAGCCGCGAACGCGGCGTCGATGCTTTCCTCCTCGCTCACGTCGCAAGGAAAAACGAGACCGCTGCCGACACTTTCGGCGAGCGGCCGTACCCGGCGCTCCAGCGCCTCGCCCTGAAATGTAAAGGCAAGCTTCGCGCCATGGGCGGCGCATGAAGCGGCGATACCCCAGGCGATCGAACGTTCATTGGCGACCCCCATGATGAGGCCACGCTTGCCTTCCAGGAGACTCCCTGCGGAAAGCGGCGTCGCCGGGTGATCGCTCATGCTGGTGTCCTACTCGGGTCGGATGCTGCTGTCCGTGGTGGCACAGGCTCGCGCGCATGAGCAAGGGGCCGCTCCCGCGGTTTTCAGGGGCCGGGCGCCGCGCGCCGGCGTGACGGAAGGAGATCCTATGATGGCCGAACCGACCCGCTCGAACGCTGAGCCTTTCGCCCTCGTCTCGGCCTGGCTCGCGGAGGCGACCGGCTCCGAGCCGAATGATCCAAACGCAATGGCCCTCGCAACCGCGACGCCGGACGGCGTTCCCTCCCTCAGAATGGTTCTTTTGAAAGGGATCGACTATCCGAATGACCGGCCCGGCGGCTTCGTTTTCTACACCAACCGGGAAAGCCGGAAGGGGTGCGAGCTTGCCGGCAACCCGCGGGCGAGCCTGCTCCTGCACTGGAAGTCGCTGCGTCGGCAGATCCGTATCGAGGGCACGGTGGGACCCGTTTCGGACACCGAGGCCGACGCCTATTTCCGCACCCGCTCGCGAATCTCGCGCCTGGGCGCCTGGGCGTCAGCGCAGTCGAGGCCGCTTGCCGAGCGCGCCGAACTGGAACGGAGGCTGGCGGAGTTCGAGTCCCGCTATCCGGACGACGCCGTTCCCCGGCCGCCATACTGGATCGGCTACAGGCTGGTCCCCAACCGGTTCGAGTTCTGGCAGGACATGCCGCACCGACTCCACGACCGGACGATTTTCGTACGGTGTGACGGCGGTTGGAGCACGGCCAAGCTCAACCCTTAGCGTTGGTTTCGGCGCTCGTCGATGTTCGTGCCGCGTGAGGCAGCTTCCGCCGCTCGGGTGCGCGCGCATTGCCATGGCCCCGGGTTGCGGAACAGGATGCGCCGTCGCCAACATCGAAGAGGCGGGGAACATCATGGCCATTCGCAAGCTTCTGCTTCCGCTGACCGGGACCGCCGCCGGCGAAGCCGCCTTGAGCACGGCGATGATTACGGCCCGTATTTGGAGCGCCCATGTCAGCGCGCTGCATGTACGCGTCGATTCGCGGGACGTCGCGCCGCTCGCCGGTGAGGGACTGTCCGGCGCCATGATCGAGGACATGATGTCGGCCACGGAAAAGGAAAGCAGCGAACGCGCCCATGCCGTTCGCGCTCTGTTCGATCGTTTCGCCGCCGAGCACGACGTGATCATCGCAGCGCCGCGGCCGACCGAGGGTGATGCTACCGCAAGTTTCGACGCCGTTACGGGTCGCGAAGAGGAGTTGGTGGCGCAATTGGCGCGGCTGGCCGATCTGACGGTCGTTCCCCATACCGAAGCGGGCGAAGACGTCTCGTCGTCCGATGCACTGCACGCCGTGCTGTTCGACTCCGGTCGCCCGGTGCTGATCGCGCCGCAGATCGCGCCGGCGAATATCGGAACCCGGGTCTGCATCGCCTGGAATGGCACGGCGGAAGCTGCCGCCGCCGTTCTCGCCGCGCTTCCCTGGCTGCAAAGAGCCAACGCCGTGCGCGTTCTCGGCGCCGACGACTACCAGCGGCGCGGGCCGGCCGCGGATGAACTGATTCCGTATCTCGCGTTGCACGGTATCGACGCCGAGGCTGCGCGGTTCCGATCGCTCAACAACAGCGTCGGAGCCGGGCTGCTCGGAGCGGTCCGGGAGTTCGGTGCCGATCTGCTGACCATGGGCGCTTATTCGCACTCACGCTTGCGACAGCTCATTCTCGGCGGCGTCACCCGCCACGTTCTCGAGCATGCGTCGTTGCCCGTGCTCATGTGCAGGTAGCGATCGTTCTAAATGCAACGAGCACCGCATCTGCGCGACTGACCCGAGTTGCCGCTCAGAGTCGTCCGGCAAGAAGGGCCAGTGCGACGGCGAACCCCACCTCCCGGTTCGATTTGAAGAGGCGCAGGCAGAGCGCGGGGTCGTCGATATCGAGCTGAGCCACCTGTCGCATCAGCAGCCAGGCCGGAAGCAGCAGGAATGGATAGTACCAAGCCGAGAGCTGCGCGATCCAACCCGCCAAAAGCATCGCGCCGACCGCTCCGGCATAGCAGACTGCGAGCATGGGGCGGGTTTTTCGGCCGAACAGCCGGGCGGTCGATTTCACGCCGGCCAGTGCGTCGTCTTCGCGATCCTGGTGGGCGTAGATCGTGTCGAAGCCAAGGTCCCAAAGAATGGCCGCCAGATAAAGCGCGCCGCACGCGGCGTCGATCCGGCCGGCACCGGCGACGAAACCGAGCGGTGCTCCGTAGCCGAAGGTGAACCCCATCACCAGTTGCGGCCACCACGTCACCCGCTTGGCGAGCGGATACAGTCCGACGAGCGCCAGCGAAGCGACACCCAGCAACTGGGCCAAGCCGTTGAGCTGAAGCAGGATCACGAGCGCTGCGACCAGCAGAATGCAAAGAAAGATCAACGCTTGGCGCGGTCGCAGAGCGCCCGATGCGAGGGGCCGCCCGGCCGTGCGGGCCACCTTCCGGTCGATGTCGCGGTCCCAAAGGTCGTTGACGACGCATCCGGCCGCGCGCATCGCGACGCTGCCGACCAGGAACAGCAACACCAGCCGCGCCGTCTCCGGGGCGGAGCTGCCGGCGAGCAGAATGCCCCAGAGCCCCGGCAGGAACAGCAGCCAGATGCCAATCGGCCGGTCCAGCCGGGCGAGCAGAATATAGGGGGTCCAGCTTCCCGGCAGCCGGGCCACCCAGCCGCCGGCCGCGATGTCTGTGTGCTGGGGCATGGGATGCTAGTCTCTCGCCGGGATGGCCGGGTCAATCCGTCTTTTTGTGGAGGAAGCGCTCGGCGCTGGCGGAACCGTCGAGGTCGGTGGCGGTCAGGCGCACTATCTCGCAAAGGTCATGCGCCAACCCGTCGGCGCCCCCATCCGGCTTTTCAATGGGCGGGATGGCGAGTGGCTCTCCTGTATCGTCGAACTGGGGCGGGGTCGGGCGCGGCTCGAACTGACCGGGCAAACGCGGCCGCAGATCGCGCATTCTGGGCCGATACTCGCATTCGCGCTGCTGAAGCGAGACGCCACGGACCTGGTCGTGCAAAAGGCGACCGAACTCGGCGCGACGGCGATCATGCCCGTCTTTACGGAGCGCAGCGTTCCCGGACGAATCAATCGAGACCGGCTGGCGGCGATCGCCCGCGAGGCCGCCGAGCAGTCCGAACGGCTCGAAGTGCCCGCAGTGCTCGACGCGCAACACCTGCCCGGCTTTCTCGCGAACTGGCCGGAAAACCGGCCGCTCTATGCCTGCGTCGAAAGGGCGGATGGGCGGTTCATCCCGTCGGCGGGTGGCGAGCCGGCGGGGCTCCTGGTCGGGCCGGAGGGCGGGTTTGCTCCCCGGGAGCTTGACGCCCTGCGATTCCGGCCGTTTGTAGTGCCGGTGAGCCTCGGCCCGCGCATCTTGCGGGCGGAGACTGCTGCGTTGGCGGGCTTGGCCCTGCTGCAAGCGCCGGCTTGCCGGTAACGCCACCTTCGACGTGACCCGGCAGAAAGAGCAATGTCCAATCCAGCAGACGCCAACGCGACGGCAGTTACCTCGGTAGCGCAGCTCGCGGATTACGTCGCCTCGGGGTGCAAGCCGCGCGACCAGTTCCGTATCGGCACCGAGCACGAGAAATTCGTGTTTCGCCGCGACGATCTGACGCCGGCGCCGTACCTGTCTGAGGAGCGTGACGGACGCGACATTCAGACCCTGCTCCAGCGCTTTGCTGCCCGTGAAGGACAGCCGATCCTCGATGCAGGCAATATCGTCGGGTTGAGTCTCGAAGGCGGTTCGATCTCGCTGGAGCCCGCCGGTCAATTCGAATTGTCGGGCACGCTGCTTTCGACGCTGCACGAAACCGAGGCGGAGATACGCTCTCATCTGGACGCAGCGCGGGCGATCGGCAGTGAACTGGGGCTCGGCTTCCTGCCGCTCGGCTTTCACCCGACGGCTCGCCGCGACGACATGCCGTGGATGCCGAAAGGCCGTTACGCGGTGATGCGCCGTTATATGCCGACCGTCGGCAGTCTCGGCCTCGACATGATGACCCGGACCTGCACGGTGCAGGTCAATCTGGATTTCTCGAGCGAAGACGACATGCGGCGGAAACTGCGCGTCGGCTTGCTGCTGCAGCCACTCGCGACGGCATTATTCGCCAACTCCCCACTCGTCGAAGGGCGGCCCAGCGGGTACCTGTCCTACCGCGCGCATGTCTGGGAGGACACGGATCGGCAACGGAGCGGCGCACCGCCGATCATGTTCGAGCCCGATTTCGGCTTTCGGCGCTATGTCGAGTGGCTCCTCGATCAGGTGCCGATGTATTTCGTCTATCGGGACGGACGCTATATCGACGTGGCGGGGCGACGCTTTCGCGATTTCATGACCGGGCGCATCCCCGAACTTGCGGGAATCCAGCCGACGGTCGGCGACTTCGCGGATCACATGACCACCGTTTTCACGGACGTGCGTCTCAAGCGCTTTCTCGAAATGCGGGGCGCGGATGCCGGCTCGCCCGAGATGCTCGTCGCGCTGCCCGCCTTCTGGGTGGGCCTCCTTTACGATCCGGAAGCGCTCACGGCGGCGGAGGCGCTCGTCGCCGGCCAGGGCTTTGCCGAGTATACGGCCATGCGGAACGCGGTGCCGCTTGAGGGTCTGAACGCGCCGTGGAAGCGGGGCACGCTGCGTGACCTCGCGGCCGAGATCGTGCCGCTCGCCAAAGCGGGGCTGGAGCGCCGCAACCGGCTGGACGAAACGGGTCGAACAGAGGGCAATTATCTGCGGCCGTTGGAGGCGATTGCGGCGGGTGGCCCCACGCAGTCCGAGAGATGGCTCGGGCGCTTTAACGAAAAATGGGAGAAAAGCGCGACAGCAATCTTCACGGACGCATCAATCTGACGCGAGTTGTAACGTATGCGTGTAGCGGTCCTTGCCTCTACAACCCGACTCGGCCCAAATGCGTCCATGATCGCCGCTGCCGCCCAACGCGCCCAAAGCCCGCCGCCCGCTTCCGTCGGATCGGACGACACGTTCATCGTCCGTGTCCGGCTGATCGGGCAGATGGAGGCCTGGACGCTCACGAGCGAAAGCATATTGCCGGCCGGGCGCAAGACGCGCGCCCTGCTCGCCATCATTGCGTTGTCGGCGCCGCGTCCAGCGTTGCGGGGCCGTTTGGCGGAACTGCTATGGAGCCGCCGTCCCGACGAGCAGGCGCGTGCTTCGCTTCGGCAGGAGATCCACCGGCTGCTCGAGGCTTTGTCCCCGGCCGGGGGTGACATCCTTTCGATCACGCGCGACCACCTTTCCTTGCGACCGGGACGCTGCTGGGTCGATGTCGATGAGGTGCTCAGGGCGACAACGGCCGAGCCCGCGTCATTGTCTCTGCTCGACGGTGATCTTCTCGAAGACCTCGACGGTGTCGACCCTGCATTCGACGCCTGGCTCACCACGGAACGTGAGCGCGTCAGAGATCGGGCGCGCAGTCTAGCCGAAGCCTTGCTGCGCGAGCGCTCGGAATCCGAAGGCGCAATTCCAGCCGCGCAACAGTTGCTTTCGATTGATCGCGCCCATGAAGGCGCGTGGCGGGCATTGATGCGGGCCCATGCTGCGCGGGGAGAGCGCGGCATGGCCATTCAGGCCTATGAGCGTTGCCGCGCCGTGCTCGCCGATTTGCTCGACGCGGTGCCGTCGGCGGAAACCCAGCGTCTACTGGCTGAAATCAGAGGCGGCGGAAAATCCGATGGGCAAGTTGCAACGGCAGTGCTCGACCCGTCACGCAGGCAGGAGGCGAGACCGTCTGCTGCAGTCGTGCCGGTTCTTGCGGACGTCCGGCCCGAGCCTCGCTTCCAGAGCCGCGGCGGTGCCAGGATCGGCGTCCTGCCCTTGCGGTTGATCGGCCCCGGAGAAGAGGAATCGCATCTCGCGCCCGGTCTCGCCGACGAAATTACGACGGCGCTCGCTCGCTTTCGCTGGCTGTTTGTCGTGTCCAGCAATTCGCTCGGCAAATTCATCGCCGATACGCGCGATGAATCGACGATCCGGCGCATGTTCGGCATCGACTTCCTGCTCGACGGAACGATTCAGCGCGTCCGCAGCCGGCTCCGTATCACCATCAAGCTGCTCGATCTGCGAGCCGGCAACCAGATCGTCTGGGCCAGGCGTTTCGATCGTCAGACCCACGATCTTCTCTCCCTTCAAGACGAGGTTGCGGCCGAGGTCGTCGCGCAGATCGACCCGGAGATCCTGCTGATCGAGGCCAAACGGGTTTCCGCCCGGCCGCCGAGCGATCCGACCGCGTATGATCTTCTGCTGCGCGCACTTCCGTTGATCGCGCGCATGGATCGGGAGCAATACGCGCAAGCCGGTGAGTTCCTGTCGCGGGCGATCGCGCTCGAACCCGACTATCCCGCCGCCCATGCCTGGTATGCGTATTGGCACGTCTTTCTGGTCGGCCAGGGCTGGGCCGAGGACGCCGATGCCGCGCTACGCCGTGCAGGAGAACTCGCGGAAACTGCCATTACCTTGGATCCTCACGACGCCCGCGCCCTGACGATGGCCGGTCACGTACGGGCCTTTCTGCATCGCCGCCTGCGTGAAGCCATCGCCTTGCATGAGCGCGCATTGTCGCTCAACCCGAATCTTGCGATGGCTTGGAACCTGTCCGGCGTCGCTCACGCCTATGCGGGGGACTACCAAGAGGCGGAGCGGCGGCTCAAACGCTACAAGAAGCTGGCGCCCCTCGATCCGCACGCGTTCTTTTTCGACACCGCGTTCGTGATCGTCAATTTGCTGAAGCGGGACTACGAGTCGGCCGTCGCGTGGGGGCGTGAGGTCAGTCAGAGCAACCCGGCGTTTTCGGCTGCGTGCAAGCCCTATCTGTCAGCGCTCGGCCATCTCGGCCACGCCCAGGAAGCGGCCGTGGTCCGGCGACGGCTCCTGTCCATCGAGCCGAACTATACGATCGAGGCGTTTCTGCGAGGCGCGCCGTTCGAGCACACCCGCGATCGCGATCATTTCGCGGAAGGCTTACGGTTGGGCGGCATTCCCGAACAATAAAGGGCGCGACCCGCGCCGATCGTAGACTCAGGCCTGGTCCGCTTCGGAGCTGCGGCGCTTGCGCGCAGCGACGGCGTATTGGCCGCGTGGACGATCCGGCTGGACGTTCGGCCGCACGACCGTGTCGTAGAAATCATCCCAGTCTTCCGGCCGGAAGTCGCGGAGGCCGCTCACCAGCTCGACATCGTTCAGGGTCTTGTCGTCATACACGGACCGGGGTAGCGGTTGCACCTGAAACAAAGGATATTCGGGTTTCCACTCGATCGGCTGGTCGGTTTTGAGCAGGCGAACATTGGTGAATAGCGGGCCGAACCAGCGGTCGCTTTCGACGATGCCTTCGAACAGTTCGAACCCCTGCGCTTGCGGTACGTTGGCAAGGGGCCGGACGAGCAGGCTCCAGCCGGGCGCGGTCCGAGCGATCAGCCCGCTCCAGATCTGGACGATGCCCGGTTCCTGCATCGTGCCCAGGAACGGCGGCGAAAATCCGCGGACTCGCTCGGGGGCGATGCCGTCGAAGTGACCGGCGAATTTGGGGAATTGCGCCACCTGCAACGGATGCCAGTCCGGCTCGCCCTGCCATTTCCAGGCGACGCCGCGGCCGTCCCAGAGCAGGCTGAAGCCGATCGGCGGAAACACGTAGTAGCCGAAGGCCGAAGCCGACACGAGTGCGTCGCAAAACCGGAATGCCCGCGTTGGCATGGTTCCGATCGCCGAGCGGTCCGCTCGTTGCGGCATCGGCGCTTGCGGAACGAGGCGGTGAAACGTCACCAGCGGAGGTCGTGAGTCCTGCCCGGCCAACTCCTCCGAAGGCGCGTCGCCGGTCATGCTGTCCCCGCGATCATTTCAGGAGAGGGGCCGGATCGGTATCCGGCCCCTGCATCCCTTGGCAACCGTGTACTTGCCGAAATGCGGCAAGCTCGCCGGAGGTTTACCGACAGTTCGGCGTCGTTTCGCCCAACCGGACGCGGCCTGTTTCGGCGACGGGCGCGGGCTTGAGGGTCGGTGCCATGCCGCCGAGGCGGACGCGGCCTGCGTCGGCGACGGCCGCGGGTTTGAGGCTCGGCGCCATGCCGCCGAGACGAACGCGGCCTGTATCGGCAACGGACGCGGGTTTCAGGGTGGGCGCCATGCCGCCGAGGCGGACGCGGCCTGTATCGGCGACGATCGCGGGCTTGAGGCTCGGCGCCATGCCGCCGAGACGGACGCGGCCTGCATCGGCGACGGTCGCGGGCTTGAGGGTCGGCGCCATGCCGCCGAGACGGACGCGGCCTGCATCGGCAACGGGCGCGGGCTTGAGAGTCGGCGCCATCCCGCCGAGGCGGACCCGGCCTACATCGCAAGTATCACTATAAAGAGTGGAGAGGGGAGCGTTGCTGCGGATAAACATTCTGCACCGGACCTTTTCATTTCGCATGTTTCGCTGTTGCGTCGGAGGCCGTTCGTCTGGCCTTATCTGTCCAGATACTTGCATGTTACCGGATATTTATCGTTCTATTGACGTTACTAATTCGTCAATTCGTGAGGATTTACCGACAAAACTTACTCGACCGCCGGGATAAAACATTCGCCCCGGCAGGAGAGAGCGCGGCGCGCACCCTGCATCGGTTTGCATTCTGCTGTTCAGCAAAGTCGCGTGAGCGAACGTCACACCGCCGCTACGGGGACGGAATGGCCGCCGGCCTCAGTCGCTGGGCCGCGCAGTCACGTTCGGCGAACGCGAGGCGGATAGGGTGTGTCCGGCCAATCGCCTCGCAGATGCGGCTTTATGTTGGCGCGTGCTGCGTCTCAGCCCCAAGTTGAGCCGAAGGCGAGCGCGGTCAGCCGGCCGTTCCCCCGACCGTTAGACCCGCCATTTTCAGCGTCGGTTGCCCGACGCCGACCGGAACGCCCTGGCCGTTTTTTCCGCAGGTTCCGATGCCCCGGTCGAGCGCCGGGTCATTGCCGACCATCTGCACTTTCGTCAGCGCGTCCGGGCCGTTGCCGATGAGCGTTGCGCCCTTCACGGGCGCCGTTACCCGCCCATCCTCAATGAGGTAGGCTTCGCTCGCGGAGAACACGAACTTGCCGGATGTGATGTCCACCTGACCGCCGCCGAAATTGGCGGCATAGAGTCCCTTCTTGACCGAACGAATAATCTCTTCGGGTTCATGCTCTCCGCCCAGCATGATCGTGTTGGTCATGCGCGGCATCGGCGGGTGCGCAAAGGATTGCCGCCGTCCGTTGCCGGTTTGCGGCATCTGCATCAAACGCGCGTTCAAGCGGTCCTGGATGAACCCGACCAGGATGCCGTCATCGATCAAGGTCGTCCTGTTGGTGGGCGTTCCCTCATCGTCGATCGTCAGGCTGCCTCGGCGGTCGGGCATCGTGCCGTCATCGACGACGGTCACGCCCTTGGTCGCGATCCGTTGCCCGAGCAGCCCGGCGAAGGCGGAGGTCTTTTTGCGGTTGAAATCACCCTCGAGACCATGGCCGATCGCCTCGTGCAGCAGAATACCGGGCCAGCCGGATCCGAGGACCACCTCCATTTCGCCGGCGGGAGCGGCCCGGCTTTCCAGATTGATGAGGGCTTGCCGCAGCGCCTCGTCCACTGCCTCCTGCCACGACGCCGCATCGAGAAGCCGGTCGTAGCCGAAGCGCCCACCGGTGCCGAATGTTCCGGTTTCGCGCCGGCCACTCTGTTCAACCACCACGGACACGTTCAATCGTACGAGCGGCCGCAGATCGGCGACCCGCGCGCCGTTGGCCCGCATGATCTGCACGGCCTGCCACTCGCCGCCGAGGGACGCCATCACCTGCACGACGCGGCTGTCGCGGGCGCGCGCCGCCGCGTCGATTTCGGCAAGCAGCGTCGTTCTCGCCTCGAACCCCACGGCGAGCAGCGGATTGGCGGTCGAGTAGAGACGCGCGTTCGTCATGCGGGGAGGATCGGCCGGTGCGACGCTTCGGCCGGCATTGACCGGAGACACGCTCGCGGCCGCACGCCGCACGGCCTCCTCCGAAATCTCGGCGGCATGCGCGTAGCCGGTCGCCTCGCCGGACACGGCGCGCAGACCGAAGCCCATGGCCGTATCGAAGCCCGCGCTGCGGATGCGCCCGTCCTCCAGCGAAACGACTTCGCTTTCCCGATATTCGAGAAACAACTCGCCGTCGTCGCTGCCGGCCAGGGTTTCTCGCACGAGCCGCTCCGCCTCGGCCTGCCCGAGCCGCGCATCCGCCCGGTGGAAGAACAATTCGTCGGTTGCGATCAGCGGCGTCATGAAGGCTCCCCTTTGCGGTCAGTCGCTCGACCGCCCCGTGCTCCCTGGGGGAGCCTGATTTCAGCGATTGTACCGCGGCCAGGCTCGCTGCTCAGAAGCAATGTCCCCCCCTGCGCTTCGACCAGCGCGCGAGAAATATATAGGCCAAGTCCGGCTCCCTTGAACCGCCGGGCGAACGTTCCTTCCAACTGATCGAACGGCTCGAACAGGCGGTCGAGATCGTCCGCGGCAATACCGATCCCGGTATCTTGCACGCGTATCACCAGAAAATCGTCGCGCTCCCAGGCGGCGTACAGCGTGACCCGGCCGCCGGCGCCGGTGAACTTGATCGCGTTCGATAGCAGGTTCGATATCACTTGCTGCAAGCGCCGTTCATCGGCCCACAACTCCGGAACGGCACCGGGAAGCGCGATGGAAAGCCTCACCTCCGCCGCCCGAGCCGCCTGCTCGAACTGCCGGATGCATGTGTTCAAGACGCGGATCAGGTCGACGCGGTCGTTAGAGAGATCGAAGCGGCCGGCGCCGAGACGTGAGACGTCCAGCACGGTTTCGATCAGCGCCAGGAGCTGACGTCCCGCCGTGTTGATCTCCTGGGCGAACGCTTCCACGCGATCGGGGTCCGGCGCGTCCGACTCCCGCAGCAGGTTTTCGGAGAATCCGATGATCGCGTTCAAAGGCGTCCGCAACTCGTGGCTCATGGTCGCGAGAAAGCGCGATTTGGCACGATCCGACGCTTCCGCCGCCGCTTTTGCCCGCCGTAGTTCGGCCTCGGCGGCGACGCTCTCGGTCACGTCCGTATAGGTGACCACGAACCCGCCGTCGGGTGCCGGATCGGATCGGACTTCGAGCACCCGTCCCGCCGCGGTGCTGCGCCGCGAGGAATGCGGCTGCCGGCGGTCCATTTCGAGCCGCTCGCGCGCGTAGTCGAACGGGTCAGGGCTGTTAAGAAACTCCCCTCGCGCCAGCATATGATCGATGATCTCGGCTTGCGGACGTCCGGGCACCAGCAGGCCGGGCGGGTGGCCGAGCAGTTCCGCGGCGATCGGATTGCTGAACACGACGCGGCGATCCGGTCCCATCAGCACGATGCCGTGGCGAATGCTTGAGAGCATCGTCTTCATCTCAGCCGCACGTCTGGCGAGTTCGTCCTCCGCTTGCGTCAACAGCGTGATGTCGGTGAGGACGCTGACATGGCCCCCATCGCGCAGCGGCGCGGTGCGGACATCGATCGCCGTCCCGTTCGGTCGTTTCAATCGTTGGCTCTGAGTCCGGGCGAAGTCATAGCCCATCTGCCGGCGAATGATCTGATCGGGATCTCCGGGACCGAACTCGCCGCTGACGGCGCGCCGTCGCAACACTTCCTCGAGCGAGTCGCCGATCGCAACCGGCGTGCCCTTCATGATTTCGGCATAGGCACGATTGAACGTGACCAGGCGCTGATCGGGGCCATAGACACAGACCCCGTGCGGAATGAGCGCGAGAATGCTTTCGAGGACCTCCGCCCCGCTTTGCAGGTCAGCGGGCAATGACGCTCCTGCGGTCTCGATTCCAACCGGTGAGCGCGCTCGGAGCGGCCTCGCGCCGGGCGGCAACCCTCATTTCGTGCAGACAGCCGAGCGCCGTCGTCAGCAACAGAACCGCCCCGGCCTGATGCGCGACGCCGAGCGGGACGGGAACCACATAGAGGAGAGTGAGAACGCCCAGGACGAATTGCGCAACAGCCGCAACTCCCAAAGCCGCAGCCCACGCGCGGGCGCGGCTGGTCGGGCCCGTCCGCAGGCAGGCGGCCGAGGTGACGAGAGCGACGCCGAGCGTCAAGGTGGCCAACACGCGGTGATTGAACTGCACGGCGGCGATGTTTTCGGTGAGGTTCAGCAGAAAGGGATGCAGTTGCGCGTAGCCGGCTGGCACCAGCCTGTCGTCCATAAGGGGAAAGGTGTTGTAGACGAGGCCGGCATGCAGACCGGCGACGAAGCCGCCGGCGCACATGGTAAGAACAACGAAGGCGCAGCAGAGAGCGGCGATTGCCCGGGCCGGTCGCCCCGTCCCGCGCGGCGCAGGATGGGGCTGTGGCGGCGGCAAACTATCCAGCGCCGTCCAGACGATCGTGCCGTAGATCAGGACCGCCAGCATCAAATGGATGACGAGCCGGTAGGGTGACACCGAAACCGTATCCGGCATGAAGCCTGACGCCACCATGAACCACCCCACGGCCCCTTGCAGCGCGCCGAGGACGAAGATCAGCAGAAGCCGGGAGCGGAGAGCGGGGGTGAGCCAACCTTTTGCCCAGAACCAGATCAGGGGCAGGAAAACGGCAAAACCCGTCAGCCGGCCCCA
>JAFAXA010000162.1 GCA_019241425.1 Acetobacteraceae bacterium
GCCTGCGGGCAATGCGTCTTGATGCCTTCCGCGACTTGCGCGATCACGCCCGCGTTCTTGCCGATCAGATCGTCGCGCGACATGCCGGGCGTGCGCGGAAAGCCCGCGGTCACGATCACCACGTCCGCCCCGGCGATTGCCGCGTAATCCGAGCCGCCCGACATCAGGCTGTCGAAGCCGTCAACCGGACCGGATTGCATGACATCGAGCGCCTTGCCGGCCGCGACACCGCCGAACACGTCGAACAGCACGACGTCGCCCAATTCCTTGAGGCCGATCAGGTGAGCCAAGGTGCCGCCGATCATGCCGGCGCCGATGAGGGCGATCTTCTTGCGTGCCAATGCAATCTCCTTCGGACAGGCAACGGGAACAGACGGAAAATGCGATCGGCGGCGCGCGTTGGCGCGCGGCCCCCGCACGATTTCGTAGGTAGACGATCGACCGGAGGCGAGCAAGGCAGGGGCGATGCGCGCTTGAGTCCATACCGGTTTCCGGACCACAGATCCTGTTCCGGCAAAATAAAAGGATCGTCCGATGAAAAGATGGCTTCTGCTCGGCGCGTTGCTCGCAAGCGCGGGCGCGGGCGCCGCCGAGACCACCACAGTGACGCCGCTGCTTTCGCGCGACCTGTCCGGCATTCCCGGCCAGGAGGGCGCGCTGGTCCGCGTGGACTATGCGCCGGGCGCGTCGAGCCCGGTTCACCGCCACAATGCCCATGTTTTCGTCTACGTGCTGAAAGGCTCGGTCGTCATGCAGGCGACCGGGGCGGTCCCGGTCACGCTGCAACCGGGCCAGACCTTCTACGAAGGGCCGAACGACATCCACCTCGTGAGCCGGAATGCGAGCGCGACGGAGCCCGCGGCTTTTCTGGCCTTTTTCGTCAAGAACAAGGGCGCGCCATTCGTCATGCCGGCCGAGTAGCGATGCCGGGAGGAACGAGGAACCGGGACGCCTCAGGTCAGATGCGGCAGCGCCATCCAGTCCTGGCTCTGCATTTCCTCGAGCCTCGACGCGGTGCGCTCGAACGCCTTGGCCCCCTCGCCGCGCTCGTACAGCTCGTCCGGCTGCGCCTCCGCCGACGCGACCAGCTTCACCCGATGATCGTAGAGCGCGTCGACCAGGATGATGAAGCGGCGCGCCTTGTCGTAGTTCTCGGGCGAGAGGCGGGGCACGCCGTCCAGCACCAGCGTTTCGAAATGGGTGGCGAGCGCCAGGTAGTCGCCCGGGCCGAGCGGCCGGCCGCACAAAGCTTCGAAGTCGAACCGCGCCGCGCAACCCGCCGCCAGCGGCACTTCGAGCGTGCGGCCCATCACCTGGAGCCGGGCGGGCTTCGGCGCGCTACCGGCCGCAAAGACGGTGAACGCCTCGTCGAGGGCGCGTTCCGCCCCGGCGTCGGCCGGCACATGCCAGGTCCGGAGGCCGCGCAACCGGGAGCGGCGAAAGTCGCGGCCCCCTTCCATCACCAGCACGTCCACTCGGCGCTTGATCAGCGCGATGAACGGCAGAAACGCGTCCCGCCCCGGCTTGCCTGCGAACAGGTCGTCGGGCGCCGTGTTGGAAGTCGCGACCATCACCACGTGGCGTTCGAACAACGCCTCGAACAGCCGGCCGAGGATCATCGCATCGGCGATGTCGTTGACCTGGAACTCGTCGAAGCACAGCAGGGCCGCTTCGGCGGCGATCGCGTCTGCGAGCGGCGGGATCGGGTCGTCGCCGTCCGGATTGGCGCGCTTCCAGGCGAAGATCCGGGCGTGGGCTTCCTGCATGAACCGGTGGAAATGGATGCGGCGCTTCCGGGGCACGTCGGCCTCGGCAAAGAACAGGTCCATCAGCATGGATTTGCCCCGCCCGACCTCGCCGACCAAATAGAGCCCGTTCGGCCGGTCCTCCCCCGCTTCTTCGGTCGGCTTGCGGCGGAGCAGCCGCGACAGGAAGCCGCCGGCCTGCGGCGCCGCCACTGGCGGATCGTACCCGCGCAGCTTGATCCAAAGGTCCTGAAGCCGTGCCGCCGCCAATTGCTGGGAGGGGTCGGAGGCGAGTTGCCCGTCAGCGACCAGTTGCCGATAGGCCGGCAGCGGTCCCGCCGGAACACGCGCGCCCGGGGTTAGCATGTCCATTGCGGTCCAATGCCATAGGGCCGCCCGGGGTTGCGATCAACCCAGCCCCGGCCGCTTCCGGCAGGCTCACCTTTTCGCGCCCGACAGGTCTGCTGCCCGCCCGTCGCGGCGCGCGGCATGGCCCGTTATGGTAAGCGGAGCGCGCAAGATTTGAGGACGACATCATGGACATTGTCGATATCGCCGCCTTGCGGGCGACCCCGGTTGCGGGTGATCCGTTTACCCACCTGGTCGTGCCGAATTTCGTGCCGCCGCCGGTGCTGCCGGAGGTCGTCTCGGGCCTGCCGCCGATGAGCAAGGGAGGCTCGTTTCCGCCCGAATCGGTCAAGCTCGGCCCCCGCGCCAGGCAGCTCATGACGGATCTCGGCAGCCGGGAGCTGAAAGACACGATCGCGGCGAAGTTCGGGCTCGACCTGTCGGACGCGCCCACCATGATCACCATGCGCGGCTGGACGCGCGAGAAGGACGGCCGCATCCATTGCGATTCCACCGCCAAGCGGGTCACGGTGCTGCTGTATCTCAATCCGGATGCCGGCCGGTTCACCGGCAATCAGGGGTGCTTGCGGCTGCTGCGCGGTCCCGACGACATCGAGGATTTCGCGGTGGAGGTGCCGCCCGTGAACGGCACGCTGCTCGTCTTTCCGAACGGCCCGACGACGTGGCACGGGCATAAGCGGTATGTCGGCCAGCGTTACAGCGTCCAGCTCAACTACATGACCACAGACGGGCAGGCGCGGTCCGAGCTGCGGCGGCACCGCATTTCCGCGATGGTCAAGCGCCTGACCAGCGCCGCGTGATGTGATCGGCCGCCCCTCCGCTGGCATTGGCCCGGCTTACCCCAGTGGCTAGGCTCGCGGGATGGCAAAGGCGACCCGCGTGGCGCACCCAAACTGCAGCGCGTGAAGCAACCCCGACCCCCTCCCACACGCGACGAGGTGCGCCGCTTCATCCAGGAAAGCCCGGGCCGCGTCGGCAAGCGCGAAATCGCCCGCGCCTTCGGGGTCGGCCCGGAAGGCAGGGCGGCGCTCCGCGACACCCTTCGCGCGCTGAAGGCGGAGGGCGCGACCGAAGGGGCGGGCGCGCGCCGGGTCCGCGCCCGCGGCGCCTTGCCGGAAAGCGCGATCGTGCAGATCACCGGCACCGACCCGGATGGCGACGCGCTGGGCCGGCCTGCCGCGTGGGAGGGCGACGGGCCGCCGCCGCTCGTGTTGATGGCGGCCGAGCGGCGCGGGCGGCCGGCGCTCGCGCCCGGCCAGCGCGTGCTCGCCCGGCTGCGGCCGATCGGCCCCGGCCGCTACGAGGGCCGGACCCTCCGAGTGCTCGACGACACCCCCGGCCGGGTGCTCGGCATCTTCCAGCCCGGTCCGGCCGGCAACCGGCTGGTCCCGACCGACCGGCGCGCCAAGGCCGAATGGATCATCCCGACCGGCGAGGAGAACGGCGCGGCGGCGGGCGAGATCGTGCTGGCCGAGCCGCTGCCCGCCAGCCACGCCTACGGCCTGAAGCCCGCCCGCGTCACCGAACGGCTCGGCGGCATGAACGACGCGCGGGCCGTCAGCCTGATCTGCATCCACACCCACGGCATTCCGGACGTGTTCCCGGAAGCGGCGATCGCCGGGGCGGAGCGCGCCCGCGCCGTTCCGCTCGGCGACCGCACCGACCTGCGGGACACCCCGCTGGTCACGATCGACAGCGAGGACGCGCGCGATTTCGACGACGCCGTCTACGCCGAACCGGACGGCACGGGGTTCCGGCTGATCGTCGCCATCGCCGATGTCGCCCAGTACGTGCGCTCCGGCTCGCCGCTCGACCGTGCCGCCTTCGAACGGGGCAATAGCGTCTACTTCCCCGATCGGGTGGTGCCGATGCTGCCCGAAGCGTTATCGAACGGCTGGTGCAGCCTGCGCCCGGACGAGGAGCGCGGCTGCCTGTTCGCCGAGATGCGGGTCACCGCCGATGGCCGCAAGACCGGGCACCGATTTGGCCGCGGCCTGATGCGGAGCGCCGCCCGCCTCACCTACGAGCAGGTGCAGGCGGCGGCC
>JAFAXA010000121.1 GCA_019241425.1 Acetobacteraceae bacterium
TGCTGGCGCTGCTGGCACGGGCACCGCAGGCGGGGCGCATCCTGCGTCCGCTTTGCCACATGCTGCGGATCGAGCGGCCCGCGTGCTTGCTTCTGCCGCCGCGTCCCCGGCGGCCCCGTCCCTCGATTGCCGCCGCCAAACCGAAGCAGGCAGGGGAGGCGCGGCCGCCGGAGCCGGGATGGCTTCGCTGGCCGAAATCGCCGCCGCTGCCCGGGATGGAGCGAGCGTGTGGCTCCCGGCCGGGGCGCGCCGGAACCGGGCCGCCGGAAAACTGACGAGGCGGCACCGGCCCGGCGGGGTCATCACGTGCGATAATGCCGGCCGGCGCGCGCGGTCAGAACGCGGCGGTGCCGAAGGCGGCCCGCAGCGCCGCGTAGACGAGACCGCCGACCAGAAAACCCACCAGCGTCCCATTCACACGCACGTATTGCAGATCCTTGCCGACCCGCAGTTCCAGCCGATCCGTGATGGTGGCCGTATCCCAGCCCGCGACCACTTTCGCGATGAAATCGGAGAGATGCGCCTGCGCCGCGGGAAGCAGGCGGCCGACCACCCCTTCCGCCGTGCGCTGCACCCGCGCCCGCGCGGTGGGTTCGGTTTCCAGCATCCAGCCGAGATTGGCGAGCGTGCCCTCCAGATAGGCGACCGCATGGCCGTCGTGCTTGACCGCGTCCGCCTCCAAGGCGAGGCGGAGCCGGGACCAAATATCGGCGACCCAGACACCGACCGTCTCGTTGCCGACCACCCGCCGGATCGCCCGCCCGAGTTCGGCGGCGCGTTCGGGGTCGGCCTCCATGCGGTCGATTTCGCGGCGGACCCATTCATCGAACGCGGCCCGCAATTCCGACCCATCGGGGCTCATCTTGTCGAGTTCGGCGTTGAGGGTCGCGAGCACGCGGGCGGCGACGGTGGCGCCGATCGCCCAGCCGACCAGCCTTCCGCCTTGTTCGCGCACCCGCTGCTCGATCGCCGCCGCGATCGCCGCTTCCCGGCCGGCGATGAGGCGGCGGAACTGCTCGATGAAGAAGCCGAACATCTCCTGGTGGCGGCCGCTCGCGACGAGGCCGCGCAGCGCCCGCGCGATCACGACCCCGGCCGCCGGTCCGCCGAGCAGGCGCGGCACGATGCGGGACAGCAGGCGGCGGGCGCGGCCGTCTTCGAGGCTCGCGAGCAGCCCGGGCAGCAGGGAGGCGAGCGCTTCGGCGGTCGGGCGGTTGGAGGCGGGGTCGGTCAGGAAGCGATGCAGGATGGCGGAGAAATCGAGCCGCCCGAGGATGCGGGCGACCTCCTGCTCGGTGAACACGTGACGGGCGACGAAGCGGCCGAGTGCGAGGCCGAGCCGCTCCTTTTGGCGGGGGATGATGGCGGTGTGCGGGATCGGCAGGCCGAGCGGGTGACGGAACAGGGCGGTGATCGCGAACCAGTCGGCGATGCCGCCGACAAACCCGGCCTTGGCCGCCGATTCGAGCAGATCGCGGGGGTAGCCGGGAGGCAGGGCGTAGGAGCCGAGCGTCAGCGCGGCCATCAGGGCGAGGAGTCCGGTCGCGAAGGAGCGGTGCCGCGCCAGCGAGCGCCGGGCGGCGAGGTCGGGGTCGTTTTCCGTCATCGGCGCACTCATAGCGGGGCCGGCCGTCGGCGCACAGGGCGGTTGCGGCACCCGAAGGGCACGGCGACGCCGCGGAAGAGCGGCCGGTCCCGCCGGCGCTACGGGCGCGCGGAGGCGCAGGTGCCGCAGGTTCCTTCGATCTCCACCGTCGCGTGGGCGGGCGTGAAGCCGCATTCCCTGGCCGCAAGGTCGAGGGCGGCGGCCACCCCGTCATCCTCGACCTCGGTGACGCCGCCGCAGCCGCGGCAGATCAGGAATTGCGCCGGATGGTGATCGTGGAACGCGCCGTCCGCGCATCCCACATAGGCGTTCAGCAGCTCGATCTTGTGCACGAGCCCCTGCGCCATCAGGAAATCGAGCGCTCGATAGACGGTGGGCGGCACGGCGCCGGGATGGGACGCCCGGAGCCGATCGAGAAGCGTGTAGGCGGGCACCGGCCGCCCCCGCTCCGCGAGCAGCAGCGCCAGCACGTCGCGGCGATTGGCGGTCAGCCGCACGCCCCGCGCGGCGCAGGCCCGCTCGGCCCTCGCCAATGCGCTCGCCACCTCGGAGGCGATGCTGCGGACCGCGCCCATGCCGGTTCCGAAGGTCGCGTCCATTCGCTACAAAGGACGGCCCTCGCTGCGGCGCCATGTGTCGCCCAGGAGTACGTTGCTGGGTTGGGCCGGGTCCAGCACCTTGCGCGCCGTTTCCGCGCCCGCGACCGGCAATTCACCCGTGCCGATCCTGCCGATCTGAACCAGCACCGAAGCCTGGTCCCAGTAGATGTGCTCGTGCGCCAGCTTGTCGCCCCTGAACTGCACGACGGCGACCATCGGGATGGAAACCGCGCGGCCGGTTGGCGGAATGCCGGGCAGCATCCAATCCACCTCCGCGGTATGGGTGAAGTCGACGACGAACTCGTCGACCACCCGGTCCTCGCCGACGGTGCGGCTGATCGAGGTCAGCCGGAAGTCGGGCGGGTTCACGCCGACGAAGTGATATTTGTAGAAACGTTTCAGCTCGGCGTGCCCGACGCCGCCGGCGAGCGTGGGTATGTGGTTGACATAGGGATCGGGCACCATCGTCGCCATCGTGGCGTCGACGTCGCGCGTTTCGAACTCGCATCGGCAATGCGCTTCCCAGAGCGCAACCAGGTCGGGGCTATCCATTCCTTGACGCTCCTGCGAGATTTGCGCGGCCACACGTTCCGTCCGCTTCGAGATTTGTCTAACCGGCCGGCGAGCGTAACAGAGAGCGCGCTTCGGGTGCGCGCGGAATTTGCGAAGATTTAACTCGGCCGGAAGCTCGTCCGACGCCGCTCGGTTTGCCGGACGTCAGCGGACGGTGACCGCGACCCGATGCCAGGCCGCGCACAGATAGCCCTTGAAATTCCAGACCTGTGCGATGTCCGCGGGCTGGGTTTGACCCGCCGCGTCCCAGGCCCGCGCCACGAGCTGCCGCTCGCCGGGCGCCAGATCGAGCGCCGCTGCCCAGAAGGTCCAGCTCCAGGGCGACTCGTCGTCGGAGGCGAGTGTCGCCTGCCCCCAGCTCTCGCCGCCATCCGCCGACACATCGACGCGGACGACCGGGCGGCCCGAGGCCATCGCCCAGCCGCGGATGACGGTCGGACCGGCCGCCAGCCTGGCCCCCGGCGCCGGTTCGCAGATCGCGGCGTTGACGGGCATTTCGTTGATGGTCATGCCCCGTTCCCAGTCCACCGTCTGTTTGGTGACGTGCGCCGGGACCAGCTTGTAGTCGCGCGCCTGGATGTGGTTGGCGGAGGGCGCATCCTGGACCGTGATCCGCTCCAGCCATTTGGTGCTGCGAACGCCCGCATAGCCGGGCACGATGACGCGGAGCGGAAACCCGTGCGCGGGGACGAGCGTCTCGCCGTTCATCGCCCAGGCCAGCAGCACCTCGGGCGAGAGCGCCTTGGCGAGCGGAATGGAAGCCTCGTAGCGGAATCGCTCGCCGTCGATCACGCACGCATCGCAGCCGGCGAACGCGACGTGCAGGCCGGTGCCGGTCGCAACGCCGGCGGCGCGCAACACATCGTGGAGCGCGACGCCGGTCCAGACCGCATTGCCGATCGCGCCTCCCTGCCAGGGGTCACCCGACACCTCCGACAGCCGGTTCATCTCGGCGCGGCGGTTGCCCGCGCATTGCAGAACGGCCAGCACCGAGCGCTCCGGAAAACAGGAGCGCAGGTCGCCGACGGTGACGTCGAGCGTGGTTGCGACCAGGCCGTCGACGCGGAGGCGGTGCGTCGCCTCTTGGAGGGGCGGTACCGGGCCGTGACTGCGGGTGTAGAAGGCTTCGTTCGGGGTGATGAAGCGTTCACGCAAACGGGCGGAAGGCGGCTCGGCGTTGAACGGCTCACGCGAGTGCACGATCAGGTCGGAACGCTCGCCGAACGGGTTGACCACCGGGCATCTCCCTTATCCGCCAAGCTGAACGCCGCGCCGGCCCCGACGATCCGCGCAACGTTTGGCCGCATCCGTGCCGCAGTTGCGCCTTTTGCCGCTGTCAGACATTGCTGCCGGCCAGCGCCGGGGGAGTAGGGCGAGGATGGACTGGACGAACCGCAAGGTTCTGGTGACGGGCGGGGCCGGGTTCCTTGGATCGAATCTGTGCCACGCGCTGGCGGCGCGCGGCGCCCGGGTGACGGCGCTCGACGGCTTCCTGTTCGGCGGCGGCGCCAACGCCGCGAATCTCGACGGGGCGGCGGTGGAGCTGGTGCGGGGCGACATTCGCGACCTCGACCTGCGCTCGCTGTGCGAAGGGTCGGAGGTGATCTTCAACCTCGCGGCCCAGACGAGCCATATGGGCGGCCAGAGGGACCCGCTGGCCGACATCGCCGTCAACGCCGTCGCCCAGGTGCGGCTGATCCAGGCGGTCCGCGAGGCGGCGCCGGAGGCCGTGGTGGTGCACGCGTCCACCCGCCAGTTCTACGGCCGCCCGCACCGGCTGCCGGTGGACGAGGAGCATCCGGTCGCGCCGCCCGACGCGAACGGCGTGTCGAAATTCGCGGGCGAGCAGTATTGGATGCTGGAGCACCGGGTCGAGGGGCGGCCGGTGGTTTCGTTGCGCCTGACCAATTGCTACGGCCCGCGGCTGCGCATCCGGGACGCGCGGCAGACCTTTCTCGGCATCTGGCTGCGCTGCGTCCTGGAAGGACGGCCGTTCGAGGTCTGGGGCGGCGACCAGTTGCGCGACCTGACCTATGTGGACGACGTGACGGACGCTTTTCTCCGGGCGGCGGAAGCGCCGTCCTGTTACGGCCGGGTGTTCAATATCGGTGGCGCGCCGCCCGCCTCCCTGCACGAGCTGGCCGGCATCCTGGTGCGATGCGCCGGCGGCAAGGCGCGCTACGTCACGCGCGAGTTTCCCGCCGACCGGGCGCGGATCGACATCGGCAGCTTCTACGCCGACGACAGCGCCTTTCGGGCGGCGACCGGCTGGGCCCCCCGCACCGGCGTCGAGGAGGGGATCGCCCGCTCGCTCGACTGGTTCCGCAGCCGCTTCGCCGCCTATCTCTGAGCGCCGGCAGGATGGCGGACCGCATCACCGTGCCGCAGGCCGATCCGGGCGCGGCGTACCGGGCGCATCAGGCGGAGATCGACGCCGCCGTCGCACGGGCGCTCGGCTCCGGCTGGTATGTGCTGGGCGAGGAAGGGCGGCGGTTCGAGGCCGCCTTCGCCGCCTGGCTCGGGGTCGCGAGAGCCGTCGGCTGCGGCAACGGCACCGACGCGCTGGCGCTCGCCTTGCGGGCGCTCGGCATCGGCCCGGGCGCGGCGGTCGCGACCGTGTCGCATACCGCCGTCGCGACGGTGGCGGCGATCGAGTTGGCCGGCGCGACGCCCGTGCTGCTCGACATCGAGCCGGACAGCTTCACGATGGACCCCGCCGAACTGGAGGCGGTGCTCGCCGACCCGCCGCCGGGATTGCCGCCGATCCGGGCGGTCGTTCCGGTTCATCTCTATGGGCAGGCCGCCCATCTCGACCGCATCCGCGCCGTCTCGGCCCGCTACGGCGCGGCGCTGGTCGAGGACTGCGCGCAGGCGCATGGCGCGACGCTGCACGGGCGACGTCTCGGCACGTTCGGGGCCGCGTCCGCCTTTAGCCTTTATCCCACCAAGAATCTGGGGGCGCTCGGTGATGGCGGGGTGGTGGCAACGGACGACGAGGCGCTCGCCGACCGGATCGCGGCGCTGCGGCAATATGGCTGGCGAACCCATTACGTTTCGGACGAGCCGGGCGCCAACAGCCGGCTCGATGAGCTGCAGGCGGCGATCCTCCGCGTGAAGCTGCGTCACCTCGATGCGGCGAATGCCCGGCGGGCGAAGATCGCGACCCGGTACGACGCGGCGCTGGCCGGGAGCGCGGTGCGGCCGCCGGTGCGACGGGAGGGGGCCTCCCATGTGTTCCATCAATACGTGATCCGGGTCCGCGACCGCGCCGCGGTGCAGGCGGCGTTCCGGGCGCGCGGCATCGGCACGGGCATCCACTACCCCGTGCCGGCGCACGCGCAGCCGGCCTATGCGGGGCGCGTCGCGCTGGGGCCGGGCCGGTGCCGACGCAGCGAAACGGCGGCGAGAGAGGTGCTCAGTCTGCCGATC
>JAFAXA010000314.1 GCA_019241425.1 Acetobacteraceae bacterium
GTCCGGCCGAGCGGGTCGGGGAGCGCCGCGATGTCCTCCAGGCCCTGCGCGATCGCCTCCATGCGCGGCACCGTCAGCGTCAACCGGTCGCGGAACGCATCGTTTGTACGGCTGGCGGCGAGGTCGTCGGCATTGGCGGCCAGCACATCCGGCGCGGCTGCACGCAGCGCGGCGGCCATGGCGTGCAGCCCGGCGTTGCGTTGTTCGGCCGTGCTACGCGCGAGCGTGCGCGAGGCGGCCCGGGCGTTCTCGGCCAGCTCCCGCAAATGTTTCGAAACGTCGCTGTCGATGTGCATCAGAACGCCGCCTTCTCCCCTCACCTTGCCGTGCCGGACGCCGTCTGGCCAGATCGGCGGCCTTTGTCACGCTATCAGAGCAAAACCAGGTCGTCGCGATGAATGATTTCGTCGCGGCCGCGCCAGCCCAGCAGGGCTTCGATCTGCTCCGAACGGTGACCGGCGATCCGGCGCGCATCGGCATGATTGTAGGCGGAAAGTCCGCGCGCGAGCGGCGTGCCATCCGGTCCACGCACCACCACGGGATCGCCACGGTCGAAACTGCCCTCGACGCTGCGCACGCCGGCCGGCAGCAGCGATCGTCCTTCGGCGAGCGCACGGGCGGCGCCCGCATCGACGCCGAGCGCGCCGAGCGGCGCAAGCGCGCCTGCGATCCATCGCTTGCGCGCCGACCGTCCGTCCGGTGCGGGCAGGAACCACGTGCAGCGCGCGCCGTCTTGCAACGCTTGCAACGGGCGCGCGGTGCGGCCGGGCGCAATCGCCATCGCGCAACCGGCCCCGGTGGCGATCCGTGCGGCGGCGAGCTTGGTGCGCATGCCCCCAGAGGAGTAGCCGGGAGGCGGCTCGCCGCCCATCGCTTCGATCTCCGGGGTGACCGCGGCGACGATCGGGATGTGCGTGGCGCCCGGGTCGCGGCGCGGGTCGGAGGTGTAGAGCCCATCGACGTCGGACAGCAGCACGAGTTGATCCGCTTCGGTCATTTCGGCGACGCGGGCCGCGAGCCGGTCATTGTCCCCGAACCGGATCTCGGTCGTCGCGACCGAATCGTTCTCGTTGATGACCGGAACGCAGCCGAGCGCGAGCAGCGTGCGCAGCGTCGCGCGCGCGTTGAGGTAGCGCTTGCGGTCCTCGGTGTCGCCGAGCGTGAGCAGAAGCTGCGCCGCGGTGAGGCCGTGCGCGGAGAGGGCCTCGCTCCAGGAATGCGCGAGCCGGATTTGCCCAACCGCCGCCGCCGCCTGCTTTTCCTCGAGCCGCAAGCGGTGCCGCAGCAGGCCGAGCGTGCCGCGCGCCAGTGCGATCGCGCCGGACGACACGAGGATCACCTCCACGCCCCGTCCGCGCAGGGCGGCGACATCCGCCGCGATGCCGTCGAGCCAGGCCGCGTTCGGCGTCGTTTCGTCCGGATCGACCACCAGCGCGCTGCCGATCTTGACGACGAGCCGCTGTGCGGCGGCGACCGAGGGAAGCGCCGTCATCGCGCCCGCTCCGAGCGGACCCGCGCCACCATGTCGCCCAAAGCGCGGCTGACCGCGGCGACGCCCTCGCCGGTCGCGCCCGACATCGTCATGACCGCGTGCCCGGTTGCCCGGGCGAGCGCGGCCCGGCGCGCCGACGCCTCCCGCGGGCTCATCGCGTCGAGCTTGTTCAGCACGAGCAGTTCCGGCTTTGCGGCGAGACCTGCGCCATACGCGGTGAGTTCGTGCCGCACCGTCCGCCACGCATCCACCACGTCCCCGGCGGCGCCGTCGATCAGGTGCAGCAGGGCGGCGCAGCGCTCCACATGGCCGAGGAAACGGTCGCCCAATCCGGTGCCCTCATGCGCGCCCGCGATCAGCCCTGGAATGTCGGCCACGACGAACTCCTCGGCCGCCGACAGGCGCACGACGCCGAGTTGCGGATGCAGCGTTGTGAACGGATAGTCCGCGATTTTCGGCCGCGCCGCCGAAACGACGGACAGGAAGGTGGATTTCCCGGCGTTGGGCAGCCCGACGAGCCCGACATCCGCGATCAGCTTGAGGCGCAGCCAGACCGAGCGCTCCTCGCCTGGATAGCCCTTGCTGTGCTGGCGCGGCGCGCGGTTGGTGCTGCTCTTGAAATGCGCGTTGCCGAAACCGCCGTCGCCACCCCGGCAAAGTGTCACCCGCTTGCCCGGCGCGTCGAGATCGGCAAGCAGCGTTTCGCGGTCCTCGCCGGTGATTTCGGTGCCGACCGGCACCTTGATCACGAGGTCGGGCGCGGCGGCGCCGGTGCGGTCCGATCCGGCGCCGTTGCCGCCCTTGCGGGCGCGGAAATGCTGCGTGTAGCGGAAGTCGATCAGCGTGTTGAGATCGGCCGCCGCCTCGAACACGATGTCGCCGCCGCGGCCGCCATTGCCGCCATCGGGGCCGCCGAACTCGATGAATTTCTCCCGTCGGAACGCAACCACGCCGTCCCCGCCGTCGCCGGAGCGGAGGTGGATCTTGGCTTGGTCGAGAAACTTCATGGCGGCTGGTCTGCGTGACAAAAAAGGCCGGCTTGACGCCGGCCCTTGGTTGATCGGATCGAACCGGCGCGGCGGTTATTCGGCCGCGACCGGCGCCTTCCGCACCGAGACATGTACGCGGCCTTCGGATTTGGTCTGGAACTCGACGTTGCCGTCGACCAGCGCAAAGATCGTGTGGTCGCGGCCGAGGCCGACGCCCTCGCCCGGCTTCCACTTGGTGCCGCGCTGGCGGAGGATGATGTTGCCGGCGATCACCTTCTCGCCGCCGAACTTTTTGACGCCGAGGCGCCTGCCTTCCGTATCGCGCCCGTTGCGCGAGGAGCCGCCCGCCTTTTTGTGTGCCATCGCTGCTGTCTTTCTGCCTATGCCGCCGTGATCGCGTCCACCCGCAGCACGGTGACGTGCTGGCGGTGACCATTCTTGCGTCGGCTGTTCTGCCGGCGGCGCTTCTTGAAGATGATGACCTTGTCGAGCCGGTCCTGCGCGACGACGCGCGCCGTGACCGACGCCCCGGCCACCACCGGCGCACCGAGCGTCAGCGCCCCCGCGTCCCCGACCGCGAGCACGTCGGTGAAGGTCACGGTCGCGCCCGGCTCGGCTTCCAGCTTCTCGACCTTCAGAACCGCATGGGGGGTGACGCGGTACTGCTTTCCGCCCGTGCGGATCACTGCGAACATGGCCAGAACTTTCCTCGCGCTCCCGGCGGGAGCCTTTCCAAGCAGACGCGGGCCGCCGGATCACCCCGGCCGCCGGAGGGCGGGGTTATAGCCGCCCAGGCCGGATCGTCAAGCACAAGCCCCGCCCGGGGCCGGTTGCCAGCCGCGCCAGCACGGCGGTAGGGTCGCGCTCCCGCGAGCGGCTGGACAGCGAACGCCGTGTGCTTCGGCTGATGCAGCCGATGGCGCACGCCTCAAGCCGCCGTGCGGGGCGCACCGTGGCGCGGGGTCGAACGATGCTCACTCACATCCGGGAAACGTTCAACGAGCGCGCGACCAGCCTCCGCGTACCGGTGACCGGCATCTATACCCTGCTCGTCGCCGCCAATCTCGCCGTGTGGGCGTGGGCGCTGACGATGTTCCGCGAGCAGCCGGTGCTGCTCGGGACGGCGCTGCTCGCCTATGGTTTCGGTCTGCGTCACGCCGTCGATGCCGACCACATCGCGGCGATCGACAACGTCACGCGCAAGCTGATGCAGGACGGCAAACGCCCGGTCAGCGTCGGGTTCTTCTTCGCCCTGGGCCACTCGACGGTGGTGATCCTGGCGGCGGCCGGCGTGGCCGCAACGGCGACCGCGCTTTCCGCTCACTTCGATCAATTCAAGTCGGTCGGCGGGATCATCGGCACGCTGGTCTCGGCCCTGTTTCTGTTCGCCATCGCCTTCGCCAATCTGTTCATCCTGCGATCGGTTTGGCTCACCTATCGTCACGTACGCAACGGCGGCCAGTATGTGGATGCGGATTTCGACATCCTGCTGAACAACCGGGGTGTGCTGGCCCGGCTGTTCCGGCCGTTGTTCCGGCTCGTCACCGCCGCCTGGCACATGTTTCCGCTCGGCTTCCTGTTCGGTCTGGGCTTCGATACCGCGACCGAAGTCGCGCTGCTCGGCATCTCCGCGACGGGCGTCGCGAAGGGTCTCTCCATCTGGTCGATCATGGTGTTCCCGGCCCTGTTCGCGGCGGGCATGTCCTTGATCGACACGACGGACGGCGTGCTCATGCTCGGCGCCTATAACTGGGCGTTCATCAAGCCGATCCGAAAACTCTTCTACAATCTGACGATCACGCTGGTTTCCGTGGTCGTGGCGTTTCTGATCGGCGGCATCGAGGCGCTCGGCCTCATTGGCGATCAGCTCGATTTGTCGGGACCGTTCTGGGATGCGATCGGAGCGCTCAACGACAACTTTAATAATCTTGGCTTTATTATCATCGGTGTGTTCATCGCCGCCTGGATCGGCTCCATCCTCATCTATCGCTACAAGGGGCTCGACGCGCTCGAAGTGACGCGCGGCCCGGGCTAAGCGACCTGCGTTCCGCACGCTGGAAGACGGCCGCTCCCTCTGGTACGAAGGACGGATAAAGCGGGCTCGGTCGCGCAAGGGAGGAAAATAATGTCGGTTCGGGTCGTCCAGACGAAGCCGTTCGAAGGCCAGAAGCCCGGCACCTCCGGCCTTCGCAAGAAGGTGCCGGTATTTCAGCAACCAAACTATGTCGAGAACTTCGTGCAGGCGATCTTCGACAGCCTGGAAGGGTTCGCGGGCCAGACGCTGGTGGTCGGCGGTGACGGTCGTTACCACAACCGCGAAGCCATCCAGACCATTCTGCGCATGGCAGCGGCCAACGGCTTCGGCCGCATCCTGGTCGGCCAAGGCGGGTTGCTATCGACTCCCGCCGCGTCCTGCGTAATCCGCGCCAAAGGCGCGTTCGGCGGTATCATCCTCTCCGCCTCGCACAACCCCGGCGGCCCGCACGGCGATTTCGGCATCAAGTACAACATCGGCAATGGCGGGCCGGCGCCCGAGAAGATCACCGACGCGATCTTCGCCCACACCCAGACCATGCGCGAATACAAGACGCTCGACGCGCCGGATCTGGATCTCGAGCGCATCGGCACCCAGCAACTGGGCGATGCCACTGTCGAGGTGATCGACCCGGTTGCCGACTACCTGGCGCTGATGCGGACGCTGATCGACTTCGACGCGCTCCGCAAACTATTCGCGGGCGGTTTCCGGATGCGGTTCGACGCGATGCACGCGGCGACCGGTCCGTATGCGAAGGCGATCCTGGAAGGCGAACTCGGCGCGCCGGCCGGCACCGTCGTCAACGGGACGCCGCTCCCCGATTTCGGCGGCCATCACCCCGATCCGAACCTGGTTCACGCGAAGGAACTCTACGACCTGATGATGGGCGCGGGCGCGCCGGATTTCGGCGCCGCCTCAGACGGGGACGGCGACCGCAACCTGATCATCGGCCGCGGCATCTTCATCACGCCGTCGGATAGCTTGGCGCTGCTGGCCGCGAACGCGCATCTCGCACCCGGCTACGCGCGCGGCCTGAAAGGGGTTGCCCGCTCCATGCCGACCAGCGGCGCGTCGGACCGGGTCGCCGAGAAACTCGGTATCGGCAGCTACGAAACGCCGACCGGCTGGAAGTTCTTCGGCAATCTGCTGGATGCCGGGATGGCGACGATCTGCGGCGAGGAAAGCGCGGGCACCGGTTCCGACCACGTGCGCGAAAAAGACGGGCTGTGGGCGGTCCTGCTATGGCTCAACGTGCTGGCCGCGCGCGGCGAACCGGCGAAGGACATCGTCCAGGCGCATTGGCGCGAATACGGCCGCAATTATTACACCCGGCACGATTACGAGGAGGTGGAGTCGGACGCCGCCAACGCGCTGATGGCCGCTCTCCGCGCACGCCTCACCGACCTGCCCGGCTCGCGGGTCGGCGACGCCGAGGTGAAGGCGGCGGACGACTTCGCCTATACGGATCCGGTGGACGGATCGGTGAGCCGCAGCCAGGGCATCCGCGTGCTGTTCGCCGACGGCTCGCGCATCGTCTACCGGCTATCCGGCACCGGCACGGCGGGGGCGACTCTCCGCGTCTATATCGAACGGTTCGAGCCCGATCCCGCCCGCCACGACGAGGACACGCAGGCGATCCTCCGGCCGCTGATCACCATCGCGGATCAGCTCGCGGGCATCCGCGCCCGCACCGGGCGGGGCGAGCCGAGCGTCATCACCTAGAGGGGCGGCCCTTTTCGACCAGGGAGCGATAGAGCGCCAAGGTTTCGTCGGCGATCGCATCCCAGGAGAAATGCTCGATCACGCGCTGCCGCCCGGCCCGCCCGAACCGCTCGCGGAGGCCCGGATCGCGCGCGAGGCGGTTGATCGCCGCCGCCATGCCGGACGAGAAGGCGGCGGGGTCGGCCGGATCGAAGGTGCCGGGCGTCAGGCCCGGATCGACCAACAAACCGGTTTCTTCCGGAATGACCACCTCCGGAATGCCGCCGACCTTGGACGCGACCACCGCCGTCTCGCAGGCCATCGCTTCGAGGTTGATGATGCCGAACGGCTCGTAGACCGATGGGCAGCAGAACACGTCCGCCTGCGCGTAGAGCTTGATGACCTCCGGCCGGGGCAGCATTTCCCTTATCCAGATCACGCCCGGCCGCTGCGCGGCGACCGTGGCGACGCCCACCTCCATCTCCTTGCCGATCTCCGGCGTGTCGGGGGCGCCCGCGCAGAGCACCACCTGCAGATCGGGGTCGATTTCGGGAATGGCGCGAACGAGGTGGATGATTCCCTTCTGGCGGGTGATGCGGCCGACGAACAGCACGAACGGACGCTCCGGGTCGATGCCGTATTTAGTGAGCGTCGCCGCATCCTTGCCGGCCGGGCGGTATTCGGACGGGTCGATACCGTTGTGAATGACATGGACCCGCTCGGGCGCGATCTTGAACAGCCGCAGCACGTCGTCCCGCGTTTCCCTGGACACGGCGATGATCGCATCCGCCGCTTCGATCGCGGTGCGCTCCATCCAGGCGCTGAGGTGGTAGGCGTTGCCGAGTTGCTCCACCTTCCACGGCCGCAGCGGTTCCAGCGAATGGATCGTCAGCACGTACGGCACGCCCCAGAGCTGGCCCGCGATCAGCCCACCCATGTCGGTGTACCAGGTGTGGCAATGCACCAGATCCGCATCCAGCGTGTCCTTCGCCATCGCGAGCGAGCGGGCGTAGGCGTCGATCGCGCCGACGAAGCGGGGATCGGTGTTGCGCTTGGTCTCGTCCCATTGCGGATAGCCACGCACGACCAGGTTGCCGTCGTTGCTCTCCTGATCGCCGAACACCCGAACCTCGACCGGCACCTTCTTCGCGAGCGCCTGCGCCAGATATTCCACATGCACGCCGGCGCCGCCGTAGACATAAGGTGGGAATTCCTTGCTGAAGAGCGCGACCTTGTTGAGCGCGGGCATTGCCTGTTCCTCCCAAACGACGTCCGCAGTATGCGGAGAGGCGAAGCGCGTGTCAGCTAGGCGGCCTCCGCGCGGCATCAACCGCGCGCCGCTCCGAAGCCGAATTGTGCGCATACGTTTGCCAGGTCGGCACGTAACCGTCGTCTGCCTGCGTGCCCCAGGCCGTCCAGCCTTGCCGCGCGCCACGCGCGAACAGTTCGAGCCGCGGGCCGGGGCTGCACGCCTCCATGATGCCGTATAGCTCGTCGGGCTTGCGCGAGTGTTCGCGCTTGCGGGTGCCGAGATAGTTCACCTGCGTCCGTCCCGCTTGCCGCGTGCGCGCGTTCGGGCCGCGCACGCCGAACAGAACCAGTTCGGTGACGTTGCGAAAGTAGAAGCCGACGCCGCGCCCGTCGCTGCCGCCGTCCCGGCGGAGCTTGTGCCAGACGATGTTCGATTTGTAGCGAAACCCCCAGGCCGCCATCACCTGCAAGCCCTCCGGTAGCAGCGCATTGGGAACCCAGAGATAAAGGTGAGCGGTCACGAGACTGACGCCCGCCACCGGCAGCGCGCAGATCCCGGCGAGGTCCATCGTGCCGTAGCGGCTCAGGCGCCTATGTTCCGGCGCCACCTTCCCCGTGCGGTTTGCGAACTGCCAGGGCGGATCGGCGAGAATGCAGCCAAACCGCATCCCGGCCGGGAGGCCCGGCAGGACGGCTCC
Organism: Acetobacteraceae bacterium; assembly: GCA_019241425.1. Lineage (GTDB taxonomy): Bacteria > Pseudomonadota > Alphaproteobacteria > Acetobacterales > Acetobacteraceae > JAFAXA01. Next base: position 8,167 of record JAFAXA010000314.1, read on the forward strand.
GGGGTCGGACGTGGCGGTTGGGGTCATGCGCCTCCCGATTCGTTCCGACCGGCGAGCCCGCGCAGGATAGCCGAACGCCCGGCCGTGGCGAGCGAACGAAAGGTCAGTCGGAGGACGCGAGCGGCGACTGGCCGTACTGGGCCAGCAACTCAGCCGGATCGGCGTAGATCGCGATGCAGCCAGCGCGGCGCAGATCCGCTTCCGGGAAACCGCCGCAGAGCAGGCCGATCGTGCGGATGCCGGCGCGGCCCGCCGCCTCGGCATCATAGGGCGAATCGCCGACAACCAGCGCTTCCGCCGGCTCGACGTCGCCGAGCTTGTCGAGCGCCGCCTCGAAAATGTCCGGGTGCGGCTTCGACTTTTCGGCGTCGTCGGACGAGGTTTCGACATCGGTGAGACCATCGACCCCGGCCACCCGCTTGTAATGCCCGAGTTCGTCCGCCTTTGCGGAGGAAGCAAGAGCGATGCGCACCCCATCCGCCCGCAGCCGCTCGAACAGCGCCGGAACGTCCGGAAAGCCGCGCACTTGGTCCATGTAGCGCGCCTTGAACAGCGCGGACCGGTGGCGCTCCAGCGCCTTACCCTTCTCCTCCAGCTCCGCTTCGGACAGAAAGACCGGCAGCAACTGGTCGCCGCCCTTGCCGATCTGGCCGCGCAGATCGGCGAGCGGGAAGTCGTGGCCGAAATCGCGAAACGCATCCTGCCACGCCCGCGCGTGGAGATCGACGGAATCGACCAGCGTTCCGTCTACATCGAAGATCACGGCTTTCGGCATCGGCGCACTCCGGGGCTGCCCGGGGTGAACGGCGGCGGCGCGGCCCGGTTGTCCGCCCGGTCAGAGAAAAGACACCGGGTCCACATCGACGTCGACGCGGGTGCCGCGCGGCACATCGACCCGGGCGAGCCAGTCGCGCAGGATCGGCTGCACCGCGACGTCGCGCCGCGTTTTCAGGAGCAGCCGGCGGCGGTGCCGGCCGCGCAGGATGGCGAGCGGCGCCGGCGCCGGGCCGAGCACCCACACCCCCTCGCCCGAGGGCGCCGCCCGGCCGAGCGCGCCGGCGATCGCGTCGGCCGCCCCGCCACTATCGGCGCTGATGATCAAGGCCGCGAGCCTCCCATACGGGGGCCAATAGCCCGGCCTTCTTTCGGCGGCCTCACGCGCCATGAAGGCCGCGATGTCGCCCGCGATCAGCGCCTCCATGACCGGATGCTCGGGGCTGAAGGTTTGCAGCAGCACCGTCCCGGGCGTTTCGGCCCGTCCGGCCCGGCCGCCGACCTGGTGCAGAAGTTGCACGGTCCGCTCGGCGGCGCGCAGGTCGCCGCCGGCCAGGCCGAGATCGGCATCGACCACGCCGACCAGGGTGAGATGCGGGAAGTGCCAGCCCTTGGCGACGATCTGGGTGCCGATCACGAGATCGACCTCGCGCTCGGTGATCGCCCGTGCCGCCGCCGCCGCCGCGTGCGGGCCGGGCAGCGTGTCGCTCGCCATCACCAGGTGCCGCGCCTCCGGAAACAGCAACGCGGCTTCCTCGGTGATCCGCTCGACGCCCGGCCCGACCGCCGCCAGGCTGTGCGCCGCGCCGCAGGCCGGGCAGAGCGGCACGGTCGGCAAGGTGTGGCCGCAATGGTGGCATTGCAGGTGCCGCCGCGCCCGGTGCTCGACCAGCCAGGCGGTGCAGTTCGGGCATTGCAGGCGATAGCCGCAGGCCCGGCACAGCGTCAGCGGCGCATACCCCCGCCGGTTCAGAAACAGCAACGCCTGCTCGCCGGCGGCAAAGACTTCGGTCAATGCCTCGACCAGCCG
>JAFAXA010000059.1 GCA_019241425.1 Acetobacteraceae bacterium
TGACGTGCAGAAACAGATGCACCGGGCGCTCCAGCAACGCCGCCAATGCAGCGCGGGCACGCGCGCCGATTTCGCGGACGCGAGCGCCGCCCTCGCCGATCACAATCGCCTTGTGGCCGGGCCGCGCGACGTAGATCGTCGCGTCGATCCGAACCGAGCCGTCGCGGCGCTCCTGCCAGCTTTCGGTTTCGACGGTTGCGGCATAGGGCACTTCCTCGTGCGTTTGCAAAAACACCTGTTCGCGCACGAGTTCGGCGGCAAGCAGCCGGTCCGGGAGGTCGGTCAACTCATCCGGCGCATAAAGGAACGGGCCTTCCGGCATCGCCGCCGCCAGCGCGTCGAGCAGGCGATCGAGCCCGTCGCCGGTCGCCGCACTCACCATGAAAATCTGCTCGAACGCCGCCAGCGCGGACAGCGTGGCGGTGAGCGGCAGCAACGCCGGTGGGGAGACGAGATCCGTTTTGTTAAACACGAGCCAAACGCGACGTCCTGCCCCTCCGAGCGATTCCGCAATGGTGCGGACGCCGTCGGTTGCGCCCGTCCGCGCGTCGACCAGCAGCAGAACGAGGTCGGCATCCGCCGCGCCGGACCAGGCGGCGGCGACCATGGCACGGTCGAGACGACGGCGCGGCCGGAAGATGCCGGGCGTATCCACGAGCAGGATCTGGCTATCGCCGCGCATCAGAATGCCCAGCACGCGGAACCGCGTCGTCTGCGCCTTCGGTGTGACGATCGAGAGCTTCGCCCCGGTCAGGCGATTAAGCAGCGTCGACTTGCCCGCGTTCGGAGCGCCGACGATGGCCGCGAAGCCGCAGCGCGCGGTCACGACGGCAACCGCCCGAGCAGATCCGCAGCCGCCTCCTGCTCCGCTTCCCGCTTGCTGCCCGCGCTGCCGGTGCCGGACAAGCCGCCCGTCTCCACCGCGATGACGAACACCGGCGCGTGCGGCGGCCCCTCGCGGGACGCGACGTTGTAGCGCGGCAGCGGCAGGCCGCGCGCCTGCGCCCATTCCTGCAAGCCGGTCTTGGCGTCCTTCGGTGGGTTCGTCTGCCGGATCATGGCGTCTTTCCAGGTCCGGCGAACGAAGGCGCGGGCCGCATCGAGGCCGCCGTCGAGATACAGGGCGCCGAGCGCCGCCTCCAGCGCGTCCGCCAGCACCGTCGCTCGATTGCGGACGCCGGCCTTCGCTTCTCCCGCCGCAACGTCAAGCAAGGGGGGCAGACCGATCGCTTCCGCGATCCCCGCCAGCACCGGACGCGACACGAGTTGCGCGAGCCGGCGCCCGAGTTCGCCCTCCTGCTCGCGGTCGAACCGTTCCGCCAGCCACTCCGCGATCAGCAGGCCGAGCACCCGGTCGCCCACGAACTCGAGCCGCTCGTTCGACAGCGCCTTGCGCCGCGCCGGGCTGCGCCCCCGCCCGCGCTCATGCGCGGCAGAGCGGTGGGTCAGCGCCTCGCGCAGCAGTTCGGGACGCGCGAAACTATGGCCGAACAGGCTGTCGGCGTCGTGAGGCAAGCCGGTCAGCGGATGCCGAGGCCGATGCGGCTCCAGCGGATCTCGGCGGGCCATTGCCAGAACTGCCACCACGGCGCTTCCGCATCGATGCTGAAGAAGATGAACTCGGCGCGGCCGACCAGGTTTTCAATCGGCACGAAACCGACGCCGCGATCCATGAACCGGCTGTCGAGACTGTTGTCGCGGTTGTCACCCATCGCGAACACGCGGTCGGCCGGCACGAGGTAATCCGGCGTATTGTTCGCAAACCCCTCCTCGGTCGCCTTGCAGATGTCGTGGCTGACGCCGCCCGGCAGCTCTTCGCGGAATTTCTGCTCCACCATGTGGATGCCGTTATCGTCGGCGACGCAGTTGCCGTCCGGCTGGCGCGGCACGAGCTGGCCGTTGATGTAGAGCTGCCCCGCGCGCATCTGCACATGATCGCCGGGCAGGCCGACGATGCGCTTGATGTAGTCGGTCGCGTTGTCGCTGGGCAGCTTGAACACGACCACGTCGCCCCGATGCGGCGTCTCCGGCGGCAGGCGACCGGAAAACAGCGGCGGCGAGAATGGAAAGGAAAAGCGCGAATAGCCGTAGCTGTATTTGGCGACGAACAGGTAGTCGCCGACCAGCAGCGTCGGGATCATGCTGCCGGACGGAATGTTGAACGGCTCGAACAGGAAGGTCCGGATGGCGATGGCGATCAGGCCGGCATAAACGATCGTTTTGACGTTCTCGAGGACGGTGCTCGATCTGCGCGTGGCCTTGGTCGTCGCCATGAGGAAGGAAAGGCTTTCCTGAAGTTGGCCGGGATGAAGCCCAGGGGGGCGGGGGCTGTCAAGGAATCGCCTGCCTTCAACTGCGTCGCATTGTATCTACACTGTCGATACGCTATACCTCGTCCGGTTCATGGAGCGGAGGCGGCGCGTGAAGGCGGTGGTCAGGAAGTGGGGGAATAGCGCCTCGGTGCGCATCCCCGCGGCCGTTCTCGATGCCGCCCGTATCGGCCTCGATCAGCCGGTCGACGTGCGGGAGGAGGGTGGCCGGATCGTCATCGAGCCGCTATATCCGGCCGTCTATGACCTCGCCGTCCTCCTGGACGCGATCACGGACGACAATCGGCACGGCGAGGTCGACACCGGCAGCCCGGCGGGGCGGGAGGTCTGGTGACACCGCCCGGCTACGTGCCGGAGAGCGGCGACATCGTCTGGTTGGAATTCGATCCGCAGGCCGGCCACGAGCAGGCGGGGCACCGGCCGGCCGTGGTTCTGAGCCCGGCGGGCTACAATGGGCGCACCGGCCTCGTCCTATGCTGCCCGGCCACGACCCGGATCAAGGGCTACCCGTTCGAGGTGCCGATCGCCGGATCACCGCCGAGCGTCGTGCTCGCGGATCAGGTGAAATGCCAGGACTGGCGTGCCCGTAAGGCGGTCCGTAAGGGCCGGGTCGCCACCCATGAACTGGCCGAGATTCGGGCCAAGCTGAAGGCACTGATCGGCTGGGGCGCTCCCTGGTTAGCGCACGCCGGCCAGCACCGCATCGCACACCCGCGATAGCGCCGCCTCCGTCAAATCCGGGTGGATCGGCAGCGCCAGGATGCGGTGCGCCAAGGCCTCGGAGACGGGCAACGGCGTGCCGTCGTGGTGGTCGCGATAGGCCGGCTGCAGATGCAGCGGCCGGGGATAGTAGATCGCGCTCGGCACATTGCGCTCGCGGAGCGTCGCTTGCACGTGGTCGCGCGAAGCGGCGTCCGGGAGCAGCACCGAATAGATCGCCCAGGCGCTCGTGCTGTCCGGCACCCGGCGCGGTGTCTCCACCATCCCTCCGAGTCGCGCATCGTACACGTCGGCGATCCGGGCGCGGGCGGCGAGTTCGTCGGGAAACACGGCGAGCTTGGCCAGCAGCACCGCCGCTTGCAGCGTGTCGAGCCGGCCGTTCATGCCCGTGCGGAGCACCTCGTAGCGCGTGGTGCCCTCGCCATGGGTGCGGAGGCTGCGATAGAGGGCGGCCCGTTCCGCGCTTTCGGTGAATAGGGCGCCGCCGTCCCCGTAGGCGCCGAGCGGCTTCGAGGGGAAGAAGCTGGTCGCGGTCGCGTCGGCCGACCGGCCGAGGCGCTCGCCATGCAGGGAGGCGCCGAAGCTCTGCGCGCAGTCGTCGAGGGTGAACAACCCTTCCCGCGCCGCCACCGCCGCAATCGCGGGCCAGTCGGCCGGCTGGCCGAACAGATCGACGCCGATGATGGCGCGGGGCCGGTATTTCGCAGCGCGGCGCGTGTCGGCGATGCGGCGCTCCAGATGCCCGACGTCGATTTGGAAGGTGCGCGGATCGACATCGACGAAGACCGGCGTGGCGCCGAGCACCAACGGCACCTCGGCCGTCGCTGTGTAGGTGAAGGCGGGGAGGAACACGGCGTCGCCGCGTCCGACACCTTCCGCCATCAGAGCGATCTGCAACGCGTCGGTGCCGGAACTGACCGACAC
>JAFAXA010000222.1 GCA_019241425.1 Acetobacteraceae bacterium
ACGCGGCGCATGGTGGCCGCTTCGGTTCCGGGGTCGTGCGGGTCGCCTTGCGGCATTTGCTTTGTGTTCCTTTCCTGGGGCATGGCAGCGCGGGTCGATATGCGCCCGCGATCAACCGGGCGCCAGCTAAACGCTGCAGATGGCGGCGATCCAGCCTGCGATGGCGTCCAGCAACGCCGCCATGATTTGTGCCCCGGTTTTGCCACTCCGGGCGGGGACGCGGAAGGAATGATCGGCGTTTTCCACCGAGCTCAGAAGCGCGTTCGGCCCGAGCCTCCGGATCAGATCCGCGAGCAGGCCGGGTTCGGCCAGCGCGTCGCGTGTTCCTTGCACGAACAGCATCGGCACATGGACGGAGAACAGATGCCGGCCGCGATCGGCGGAGGGGTGGCCCGCCGGGTGCAGCGGAAAGCCGAGAAACACGAGGCCGCGCACGGACGGCATCGCCTCCGTCGCCTGCGCCTCCGAGGTCATGCGTCCGCCGAATGACTTGCCGCCCGCGACCAGCGGCAAATCGGGCATCGTCCGGCGCGCTGTCGCCGCGGCTTGCCGCGCCGTTGCCTGGGCGAGCGCCGGCCTGTCGGGGCGTTTCAGGCCGCGTTCCATGGCGGGGAAGTTGAAACGCAAGGTGGCGATCCGCCGCTCGGCCAGCCCTTCCGCGACCTGCGCGAGGAACGGGTGGCGCATACCGGCCCCGGCGCCGTGCGCTAGGACGTAGCAAGCGGTGGCGCGCGATGGCACCCGCAGCAAGCCGGAAACGCGATGCGTCCCGTCAACCTCGACGGTGAGCGTTTCGGCGTGCGGCGTCAGGCCCGGTCGCCGCGGCTGAACAGGCGCCGCAAGCGCCGCAGCAGCCCGTCCTCGAGCACGTCCCGCAGCCGGGCCACTTCGGCTTCCGCGGCTTCCGCGCGGGCTCGCGCGGAGGCCTCGCCCAAACGGAGATCCGTCGCCTGAGAGCGCAGCGCCTGGACTTCGCCGGCGAGCCGGGCGACGCGACCCTCGGTCGACTCGGCGCCGACGTCGCGGCCGGGCGGCGATGCGGCCCGCGAAACCGGCGGGCGCTTCCGTCGCGGCGCCAGGGCCGATGCCGGAACGGCGACCCGGGCGGCGCCGCGATGCGGACGGCGATGCTGCCAGCCCTGACGGTTGGCGAGCCGGATCGCCGCGCGTTTGCTGATCGCCTTCGCCCGCGCGAGTTCGTCAAAGGAGAGCCACCGTGTTTCGGTGCGCTGCCCGTTCACATTGCCGTCCATCCGCATTGCTCCCGCGTCGTTCCGCGCATGGAGGCTGTCAGACGGAATCGAGCCGGCGCAACGGTCGCGTGACCGTTGGCCGGCTCGATCCGTTTGCACAATCTCGGCAGCTCCCCGGCTTTTTGCACGGGAGAACCGCCGCTCGGCAAAGGCTAGGAAGGCGTGGCGGTCCACATGGCCTGAACCGCACCGGTCCCGGCATAGGCGTACATCGTGCTCGCGGTGCCCGCGTGGTCGACGTTGACGGAAGCGGAGAAATGCCCGCTCGAGTCGACGGTCGCCTTGACCCAATCGGCGTCACCCTTGGCCGGCGCGCCGTAGGTCCGCCAGTCGAGATAGACCGGTTGCGTCGGGTCGGTCTCGGTTCCGGTGATCGCCTGCACGGCGGCTTTCAGCGTCGCGGGCTGGTTGACCGTCAGCGTATTGGCTGGCGGCGGCGTGGTGGAGGCGGCGACCTGGAAGTTGAACGTGTGCGGTCCGTTACCGTATTCCACGATGGTTCCACCCGGTACGGCTTTGCCGTCGATCGTGCTTCCGGTCAGGTAGAGATTGCGGTCGAGCGACGGCTTGCCGCCATAGAGGTCGTTCAGGAATTTCAGCGTGAAGGTGTGCGGGCCTGCGCTGAAATTGCCGAGCACGTCGAAGGTCTGCGATTGGCCTGAAGCGTGCGAGGCGGTGGCGGTCTGGGTGCCGCCGATCTGGGTGCCGTCCACCGAAATGGTGAACTGCGCGTCGCCCTGGTAGGCGTCTTCGGAGATCTTCAGCGCCAGCGTGTGCGCGCCGCTGCCGAGCGTGACCACCGATCCGCCCGAGCCCGATCCACCCGAGCCCGAACCGCCGGAACCCGAACCGCCCGAGCCCGAACCGCCCGAGCCCGAACCGCCCGAACCCGAACCGCCCGAGCCCGATCCGCCCGACCCCGAACCGCCGGAACCCGAACCGCCAGACGAGCCGCTGCCGGAGCCGGCGCCGAAATACTTCGCCCAGGCGGCCGCTTCCTGCGGACGCTCGCCGTTGACGAAGTCGTAGGCGCTCTGGTCGTTGGACCAGATGTTGACGTTCGTAACCTTCAGGCCCTGTGCCTGCGCCTTTTGCAGCGTGCTCGCGAGCCATTGCGGAAACAGCGGGTCGTCCTTCGGGCCGAGCGAGCCGTCGCTCGGCGTGCCGGCGCCGGTTTCCGACAACGAGATCGGCTTGTTGTGCTGCTTGGCGAAATCGAGAAAGTTCTGGAACGAGAACCCGGCGGAGCCGAGCCCGGGAGTCGGATTGTACTGGCTCGCGTTCATGTATTGCCAGAAATGCTCGCGATCGACGGGGTCGGCCGCCCATGTCGCGGGGTCGATCTGCGCGTTGCCGCCCTGCGACCAGTTCGTGTAGTCGCCCGTCCAGATGTTCGAGTATTCGTCGAGGCTGATGATGTCGACGTATTGATCGCCGGGGTAGAGCTGCGTCACGTCGCCCTGCGTCCAATTCATCGCCGCCGGGTTCCACACCACCTGCGCGGTGATGCCGTCGGCGTTGCCTTCGGAATGGATCAGGTTCGCAACATGCTGGAAGGCGGTGACGAAATCCGCCTCGGTCTGCGCGCTGCCGTCCGAATAGGGTGACCAGCCCATGAATGTCCCGTCGAACTCGTAGCCGGGACGGAATTGCGCGGTCTTGTAGCCTTCCTGCGCCCAGGCATCGACAATGCCCTTGTAGTCGGCGTCGAGCGAACCCGAAATGATCTGCTTGTAGTAGTTGTCGACGGTGCCCCACTGGCCGGATGCGTCGGACAACGGCACGCCGACGACCGGGATGGTGCCCGAGCCCGGACCCACATAGTTGTCGCCGGTCTTCGCCGCCGACCACGCGGTCCAACTGGCGCTACCAGCGAGGCCCGCCGCACCGCCCTGGCCGTTATCGGTGTAGAAGTCGTAGTATTGCGGGCGCACGCCCATCAGCTTGGTGAAAGCGTTGTATTGCTGCTCGAAATAGGCCTCGCTGGATGAATCGTTGCCGTTTGGCTGGCCATCCAGGTAGGCGCCCAATCCGTATGCAGTGCCGGTGGAGTTTGTCACAAGCTAATCCTTTCGTTTTGTGAAAACGCGGTCGCGCGGACGCGCCGCAGATGCGGTCGTTGTTGTCGGCTGAAATGCGGGCGGGCGCGGGCCAGCCCGGACGTGTGGCTAAGAGGAGCCGATCGCCGCTGCTAAAAGTTGCTTTTGCAAATGGGTAGGAACGGCGCTTCCTGACCTAACCCGCGATGCGGGGTGACGTGCCGGGCTCAGGACAGCCTCCCCGCCATACTGGCGGGTAGTCTTGATGGGGAAGCTGGTTCGTTGTTTTGCAACCGGCAGCATGCCGACGCCGGCGTTCGGCCGGATCTCCCGCGATGTCCGCATTTTTGCCTTGCTCCGCCAAATCAGGACGAACCGGATGAGCTACGAAGCCGGCTAGCTCACGTGGCGACCGTGCTCAGTTCGCGCTGGCAGGTTCCATTTACCGGTGCCGCCGTTCGGGCGACAGAGACATTATTTAAGCGAACCGATTTCCGAAGCGTAAAACGAACATACGAAAACGTGAACCGTCGACGACGGGATGATTCTGGTGAAAGCGTTGCAGATGTTAACGATATTGAAGGAGGCGCGAGGAAGCTAACCCGGCGAGAGCGTTCGCGAGCGGCGCGGCGATCCTCGGTTCGGCAACCGCGCCCTCGCACGATCTGCCGCTCGGTGACGTGAAGCTTCGGCGCACACGCCCGGTCAGGGGGCGTCGCCGCGGGTCGGCTGGTCCTCGCCTCGCTCGTGCCGCTTTAACTCGTCTCGCGTCATCGGCGTTTGCCGCCAGTCTCCCTGATCGGTGAGGCGATCGGGGAACTCGCCGTAGTTTTGCTGGATCGCGGCCTCCTCCACCGTGACACCCGGGATCCGCTCGTTCTGTGTCATCGGGTTGGGAAGCAATCCGCTGCCGGCGCTCATCTCCATGCCGACCAGTTCGCGGGCCCGTTCCCAATATTCCAGGTTGCGGCCATGCGGCCGGCCGTCAGCCTCCCAAAGATGATACGCCCGCGTTCGTATGCGGTTTTCCAGTTCTGGCGTGTTTTCCAGGGGATTGTCGCTCATCGGCTAGGCTCCTTCAGAGGTTTGGTGCGGAACGCGGCAGGGGCGGCGGGAGATGATCCACCGGTCCGCCCCTCTACCCGCGCGTTCACGCTCCCGAGAACCCGGCGTGACGCCGGGCGTTGCAAATGCAGGCGTTCGCTTCCCATGCGCGGCCTGCGAGTGGCCGAACCATCCGCGGTCGAGGCAAGCGTCGCCGCGCGTGGACCGCTTCGACCATGGTGCGATCGAGAGGGAGTCGACGCTGCGACCCTGCTTGGCCGCCCATCCTGCGGAAGTGGCGTTTCGTGCAGCGGCAGCAAGCCGGCGTAGCCCCGTCCGATCCGTACTGCTCCACCCGGCTTGGAGGAGGTGAGATGCCGTCATCCTGTCGCCGATTAACTGCCGTGTTCGGCACCATCCTTCTCGCGTTGACCGCTTGCGCCGCAAGCTACACGGCGCCTGCCGTGCCGCCATTGGTCGCGGAAAGAGTGCCGGCGCCACCTCCTGCCCCCGTGCCGTTGATTTGGCAACCCGGGCATTACATCTGGGATGGCGCGCAATACCGCTGGTCGCCGGGACGATGGGTCGATCGCGCGGGACACGGCACGTTGTGGCAGGACGGCTACTGGCAGCGGCACGGAAGGCGCTACGAGTGGGTGCCGGGCCATTGGATGTGATCGGCGTGCGCGAGGCGGGGCGGCGCTGGTCGGCGGATAGGACGCGTCCTCAGGCAAGGAGGCCGGGATCATGACACCCTCCCTTCGTCCGCTCGCTTATACCTGGGCTGGGCTCCTCATCGGAGGTGCGGCGGGCGCCGGCGCCTTGCAGGTTATGGGTCCGCCGCCGCCGCGGATCCAAGCGGTGCGGCCGCCAGCCCCGCCGGGTCCGCTGGCCGCACAGCTCAAGGCGGCGGTGCCGAAAACGCCGCCCGCCCCGCCGGCTGCGGCCCCTCCAGGCCGCGAGGCTGCGCTTGGCCCGGCGCCGCCGGCCGACACAGCGGCCCTTTCACCGCCCGTTATCGACCCGGAGCCCGGCCTGTCGCCCTCCCTGCCCGCCGTTGCCGATCGGAGCGCCGGGCCGGCGCCGCAAGCCGCGGAGCTGACGGCGCCGCCGCGCAAGCCGGTCGCGGAGCGCCGCCGCGCCGCCGTCGGGGCGCCCGCGAAACCGGCCTCGCCGGAGGACGTTGCGGGGTCCGGGCCGCGATTTGTCGGCATCTTCGTGACCCAGGCGGACGGGACGCGGCTGTTCAAGGCGCTGCCTTGAGCCGTTCCGGTTCGCGGACAACGGACGGGAGGACCGGGTGATGGTGCGGACGGGAGCCGCCTTGGGAGCGGTGCTGCTTTTGGCCGGCGGGGGCGTGCTCCGTGCGGCTCCGGTTGCGGCGCAGCCGATCATCATCCCGCTTTCGCCGCAGGCGAAGGACGCGCCGAAACCGCCTCCGCCCACGCCGGTGCCGGTCGCGCCGCCACAGGCGGAGCCGACGACCGGGCGCGGCGCCCCCCCTTCGGCCGCCCAGCAGGGCGGAGAGCGGGATATGGAAACCGGGCGCGTCCCGCCAGGCAGCCAAGGCGGGAGCCGGGAGAGGGAGTAGCCCGGTCCGGCTCAGGCTTGCCGGAAGGCACGGAATACACGAGGGGTCCGGGCAGAGCGCGCCGCCTCTGGACATTCTGCGGTCCCCGGCTCTGATAGGCAGAGAGTTCCAGGAGCGCCGGCCATCAGCCCGACCCTCGCCGCCAAGCCGCGATTGGCGATCGTTCTGTTCAACCTAGGCGGCCCGGACCGGCCGGAAGCGGTGAAGCCGTTTCTGCTCAACCTGTTCCGTGATCCCGCCATCCTGCGCGTGCCGTTCGTGATCCGCCCGCTGCTGGCGCGCATCATCGCGCGCTCGCGGCTGAAACCGGCGCAGGCCAACTACGCGCTGCTCGGCGGCAAGTCGCCGCTGCTCGAAGAAACCGAGGCGCAGGCGCGGGCGCTGGAGGCCGCGTTGCCGGAACTGGACGCACGCTGCTTCATCGCCATGCGCTACTGGCATCCGTTCAGCGACGAAACGGCGCGCGCGGTGCGCGACTTCAACCCGGGCGAAGTGCTGCTGCTGCCGCTCTATCCGCAATACTCGACCACCACGACCGGCAGTTCGTTGACCGAATGGCGGGAAGCGGCGGCGCGGGCCGGGCTGGTCGCGCCCACGACGACGCTCTGCTGCTACCACTCCGACCCGGGCTTCGCCGCGGCGACCGCCGCCATCGTTGCGGCGCGGTTCGATGAAGCCCGCGCGGCGCTCGACCCGGCGGTCCCGCTCCGGGTGCTGTTCTCGGCACACGGCCTCCCGGAAACCATCGTGAAGAAGGGGGACCCGTACCAGTTCCAGGTCGAGCGCACGGTTGCCCGGGTGATGCGCGCCTGGGGGCGGCCGAACGTGGATGCGGTGATCTGCTACCAGTCGCGGGCGACGCCGCAGGTCTGGCTCGGCCCCAGCACGGATCAGGAGGTCGAGCGCGCCGCTCAGGACAAAGCGGCGGTGCTGGTGGTGCCGATCGCCTTCGTGTCCGAACACTCCGAGACGCTGGTCGAGCTGGATGTTGAGTATCGCCATCTCGCGAGCGAACTCGGCGTCCCGGGTTACTTTCGTGTTCCGACCCAGAGTCTCGACGCCGGGTTCATTGCCTCGCTCGCCGGCCTCGTGCGGGCCGCGCGCCGCCACGGGCCGGGGCTATGCAGCTTCGGCGGGCGCCGGACCTGCCCCCGCTCGCACCGGGATTGCCCACATGCCAGGGCCGGCACCCCGCCTGAGGAGGCCGACGAGATCCCGCCGCCGGCGCCGGGGCAAATCCGGGTCGCGGCGTGACGGTTGGCGCGTTCGCCTACCTTTATCCCTGGTCCAAGGCGCTGCATGTCATTGCGGTGATCGCCTGGATGGCCGGGCTGCTCTATCTGCCTCGCCTTTATGTCTATCACTGCGAGGTGCCGCGCGGGTCGGCCGAGAGCGAGCGCTTCAAGGTGATGGAGCGGCGCTTGTTCAAGGGCATCGTCAATCCGGCGATGATCGCCGTTTGGGTGCTCGGGATCACGCTGGTGCTGACCCCGGGCGTGATCGACTGGCGGGATGGCTGGTGGCACGTGAAGCTCGCCTGCGTGCTGCTGTTGTCCGGCTTTCACGGCGCCGCATCCAAGTGGCGGCGAGATTTTTTGGAAGACCGCAACGTGCGGCCGCAGCGCTTCTATCGCATCGCCAATGAAGTGCCGGCGGTGCTGATGGCCATCATCGTCATCATGGTGATCGTTCGCCCGTTCTGACCGCCTTCGCCCGCCCTTTTTCGCCCGCATCAGTTGGCCGGATCGCCGTCGCCGCCGGCCCCGAGTGCCAGGGCCGCGAAGCTCGCCAGCCAATGCTCGCCCGCATAGTGGCCGGCCACATGGGGGAGACCGGCGGCGAGATGGAGATCGGCGGTCTGCTCCGCCACCGCCCGTAGATCGTCGCCTTTCGGCAGAGCGGAGGCGAGCGAGCGCCAGCACCAGGCGCGGCTCAGGTTCAGCCCGTCGAGATGGGCGATCCTGCCGTCCGTCCGGTCTCCAACTTCGGCGGGCTTGAACAGGGCGGATGGTTCGCCCCGGGCGGCGCGCGGCAGAAAGGCGGCCAACCAGTCCCGGAAGTCCGGCGCGGGCAGCAGCCTGCACATACACAGAGCTTCGGTCAGCGCGGGCGACAGAAAATCTTCGCCGCCGGGCTCCCAAGCCTGGCAGTCGCGATCATCGCCGTACCAACGCAGGGCGGTTTCCCGCAGCAGCGCCAGCAAGGCGGTGTCGCGGACCGCGCGCGCGTAACTGGTTGCCATTGTCAACGCGAACGCGGTGTTGGCGTGGGTGCCGGCGCGGATCGGATAGCGCGCGCCGGGCAGAAATTGCCGGAAGCGCCGCATAATCAGCATGGTGAGCGGTGCCAGAATGGCGGAGGGCAGCCCGTCGCCGCGCAAGCGCAGTTCGGCGGCGAGCTTGAGCAGCCAGGCCCAGCCGTATGGCCGCTCGAAGCTGCGCGCGGACGGGCGTTCGAAATAGGCGCATTCGCCGGCGATCTTGGCCTCCGTCAGTTGCCGTGCGAACAGGGCGTCGATGTCCTGGGCCGGGGCGAATGCGGGAAAACGCCGCGACACGTGCGCCAGCAGCCAGTAGGCGTGAACGCAGGAATGCCAGTCGAAACTGCCGAAGAAAACCGGATGCAGCGCGCGCGGCGTGCGCGCATCGGCGGCCGATTCAAGAAGATGTAACAGGTTGTTAGGGTATTCGCGCGTGACGTGGCCGAGCGCGATCCCGGCCAAGCGCACGGCGAGTGGTTCGGTCAGAACGGGGCGTGGTGGATCGCGAATGACGGGAATTGTGGCACGGGCCGTCCCTGGCCGTCACCGTATGAGGGAGCGTGGACGCGCGGAGTGATGGTCCGGCTCGACGACCATCTGTTGCCCGGCAGCCGCACTGCCGACTTTAGCGACGACGGGGGTTGATCGTTGTTGCATCGATACCGAACCGATTGATACGTTTCGTCGCGAATCGGGCGCTTGATCGTGCGATTTGCGAGACCAGCTTGAAGCGGTTCGGCGTAGAGATGCCGGGCCTCGCCGAGCGGGTTGGCGAGTTGGGCTTACATGCGTGTTACGTCCTGCCGCGAGGGACCGCTATGACTGAATTGTTTGAGCTGATGTCTATTCATCCGTGGGTTGCAGCCACGGCGATTTCCACTGTTCTTCTGGGCCTCTATTCAGCGATCACGAAAGCCAGCATCTTCTAGCCGACGTTCCGGCCCGCGGCGCGCCGGCTGCCGGGGCGCCGTGGAACGGAACGGAGTGGATGGTCCAGCCGGGCTGGCAGTTCTGGATCGATCGCGGTGGCACGTTCACCGACATCGTCGCGCGATCGCCCGAGGGCGTCCTTTCTTCCCATAAGCTGCTGAGCGAGAACCCCGGCCGCTACCGCGACGCGGCGATCGCCGGCATCCGCCAGGTGCTCGGTGTCGCGAATGGCGAAGCGATCCCGGCCGGCGCGGTCGACGCCGTGAAGATGGGCACCACCGTCGCCACCAACGCGTTGCTGGAGCGCAAGGGCGAGCGCACGCTCTTGCTCGTCAATCGCGGCTTTGCGGACGCGCTCGCGATCGGCAATCAGGCACGCCCACGCTTGTTCGATATCAAGATCGTTCGCCCGCGCCTGTTGCACGAGCGCGTCGCCGAGATCGGCGGGCGCTTCGCCGCCGACGGAACCGAGATCGAGGCGCTGGACGAGGACGCGGCGCGAGCGGCGCTCGCCGACGCACGGAGCGCGGGCATCACCGCGTGCGCGATCGCTCTG